>JAMHUH010000296.1:0-28173 GCA_035904925.1 Nannocystaceae bacterium | reverse complement strand
GGAAGCTCGGCAGTACCGCATCGACGCGCAGCATATCGGCCACCGGGCGAGTTCGCTCCGCCATGCACATCTGCCGGTCGCGACCCCGAACATCTGCATGGCGACTCGATCGAGCTTCCTCGCTAGATTCGGCGAGCATGACGAACAAGCCGCACGACGCGGTCTTCAAGGCTGCCTTCGAACACCCCGAGCATGCGGCGGAGTTGTTCCGTTCGGTCTTGCCCGCGTCGATCGTCGCCAGCATCGCCTGGCCGAGCTTGGCCCGCGAGGCGGGCTCCTTCGTCGACGTCGAGCTCGCCGATCGCCACAGCGATCTGCTCTTCAGCGTCGACATGCAGGGCGGTCGAGCCTTCCTGTATTTGCTGCTCGAGCACCAGAGCGCCAACGATCCCGACATGCCGCTGCGCATGCTCGTCTACCAGGTCCGGATCTGGGAGCGACATCGCAAGCAACATGCGGGACCGCTGCCGCCGATCTTGCCCGTCGTCGTCAGCCACGCGCCCGGTGGTTGGACCGCGCCGCGAAGCTTCCACGATCTCTTTGCGCCCGCGCCCGCGACGATCCCCGAGCTGGCGAGCTTCGTGCCGAGCTTCGACTTGCTCATCGAAGACCTCGCCCATGTGACCAACGAGGATCTCAAAGCGCGCGCGCTGGCGACCTTCCCCAAGCTGGCCTTGTGGCTGCTCCGCGACGGTCGCAACCGCGAGCAACTCTTGCGCAACCTCGTGGTGTGGGGCCAGGCCTTCGCTGAGGCGCTGCATACGCCCCGCGGGTTGGAGTCCGTCAGCGTGCTCTTGCGATACGTCGCGCTGATCACCAACGATCTTCACCTGGCCGAATTTCGTGTCAAGATTCTCGAAGCGGCCCCCGAGGTCGAGCAAGCTGCCATGACCATCGCCGAACAATTGATCGCTGAAGGACGCGTCGAAGGACTCGCCAAGGGACTCGCCAAAGCCCTGACCAAGCAGCTCGAGTGCAAGTTCGGCGCGCTCCCACCTGCGATCCTGAGTCGCGTGGCCACGGCCGACGCGTCCGACATCGACGTCTGGCTCGAGCGAGTCTTGTTCGCCACGACCCTCGACGACGTGTTCGCGCCGCTTCAGTAGCGAAGGCAAAGTCGAGTGGAGGCACGAAGACTGCTTCGCGCACCTCGACGGCGACGGACGAATCAACGCCGCAGCTTGGCGAAGGGATTGTTCCCAAACCCAGCATCGCGCGGCGGCTGAGCATCCCGCCCCCCTTGGCGGCCGCCCTTCCCCGCCGCCGGCCCACGCTGCTGCTGCGGACCCTTCCCGTCCGCGCCTTGCTGCTCGCGCGGCGCAGGCTTGCTCGCCCCCGCACCCGCGCCCGCGCCCCCACGCTTGGCGCTGAGCCCGATCCGCTTGCGATCGAGGTCGACGCTGAGCACTCGAACCTTCAAGCGCTGCCCGACCTTCACGACCTCGAGCGGATCCGAGACCCAGCGATCGCTGATCTCGCTGACATGCACGAGGCCGTCTTGGTGGACGCCGACGTCGACGAAGGCCCCGAAGGCGGTGACGTTGGTGACAATGCCCTCGAGCTCCATTCCGACTTGGAGGTCGCCGAGCTCGCGGACGTCGTCGCGAAATTGCGGGGCTTCGAATTCGGCTCGGGGGTCGCGGCCGGGCTTGGCGAGCTCGGCCACGATGTCGCGCAGGGTCGGCTCGCCGACCTCGGGGCTGACGTAGCGGCGGATGTCGATTCGCTTGGCCAGCTCGGCGTTGCCGACCAGGGCCGAGATCTCGACGCCGAGGTCGCGGGCGATCTGCTCGACCAGGGTGTAGCGCTCGGGGTGAACGGCGGAGCGATCGAGGGGCTCGACGCTCTCGCGCACGCGCAGGAAGCCGGCGGCTTGCTCGAAGGTCTTGGGGCCGAGGCCAGCGACCTCGCGCAGGGCCGAGCGACTCGCGAAGCGGCCGCGAGCCTCGCGGTGCAGGACGATCTTCTTGGCCATGCCCGGGCCGAGGCCGGCGACGTAGCCGAGCAACGAGGCGCTGGCGGTGTTGAGCTCGACGCCGACTCGGTTGACGCAGCTCTCGACGACCTCGTGCAGCTTGCGGCTGAGCAGGGTCTGCTGGACGTCGTGCTGGTACTGGCCGACGCCGATCGACTTGGGGTCGAGCTTGACCAGCTCGGCGAGCGGATCTTGGAGGCGACGGGCGATCGAGATCGCGCCGCGGATCGTGAGGTCGAGATCGGGGAACTCTTCGCGGGCGACGTCGGAGGCCGAGTAGATGCTCGCGCCGGCCTCGCTGACGGCGACGATGACCGGGGCCTTGCTCATACCGGAGCTCAGGCCGAGCTCGCGAACGACGTCGCGGGTCAGCGACTCGGTCTCGCGCCCGCCGGTGCCGTTGCCGACCGCGATCGCGCTGGGCTGATGCTTGATCACGAAGGCCGCGAGGTCGCGGCGGGCTCGGGCGTCGTCCTTGACCGGGTAGATGGTGATGGTCTCGAGGAACTTGCCGGTCGCGTCGAGGGCCACGCACTTGCAGCCGGTTCGCAGGCCCGGGTCGATGCCGATGACCGAGACGCCGCCGAGCGGGGCGGCGAGCAGCAGGTTCTCGAGGTTCTCGGCGAACACGTCGACGGCCTCGCGGTCGGCCCGGGTCTTGAGGTCGACGCGCACGTCGGTCTCGACCCCGACGGCGATCCGCCCGAGCAGCGCGCGGTCGATCGACTTGCGCAGCTCGCCGGCGAAGGGCGAGCGCGACTCGACGCCGAGCATGGTCTCGATCGTCGGCTGGACCAGCGCATGGTCGACGACGATCTGCGAGCGCAACACGCCTTCTTTTTCGCCGCGACGGATCGCCAGGTAGCGATGCGAGGGGATGTTCGCGGCCGACTCCGACCAGTCGAGCCAGTCGCTGAACTTGGCCGCCTCGGCCTCGGTCTTGCCGGCCACGGCGGCGGTCGTCAGCGTGCCTTGCTCGGCGTAGTGCTTGCGGACGAGCGCCCGAACCTCGGGTCGCTCGGACACGGTCTCGATCACGATCTCGCGGGCCATCGCGAGCGCCGTCTCGGCGTCGGGCAGCTCGTCCTCGGGCTTGATGAACTTGGCCGCTTCGTCGAGCGGGCTGCCGGCGGGCGGCTGGGCCAAGATCAGGTCGGCGAGCGGCTGGAGGCCCTTCTCGCGCGCGATCGTGGCCTTGGTCCGTCGCTTGGGCTTGAAGGGCAGGTAGATGTCCTCGAGCTCCTGCTTGGTCTGCGCGGCGCGGATGGTTCGCTCGAGCGCGGCGTCGAGCTTGCCCTGCGCGGCGATCTCGGCCAGCACCGACGCGCGCCGCTGCTCGAGCTCTTCGAGGTAGGTGCGGCGCTCGCCGATCGTGCGGATCTGGACCTCGTCGAGTCCGCCGGTCTGCTCCTTGCGGTAGCGAGCGATGAAGGGAACCGTGGCCCCACCCGCGAGCAGCTCGACGACGGCGGCGACGCTGCGCGCGGGCAGGCCGAGCTCGCTGGCGATGGTGGGGACGGGATCGAAGGGCGCGGGTGCGGTCTCGGTCATCGCGGGGCGCTTGGTCTACGGTGACGATCGCCGGATTGCAAGCGCGAACGCGAGTCGATCCCCGCGAGGATCATGCGTGGATCATTCGGCCACGCGGGCGAGCCAGACCCCTTGACGATCGGGGTCGACGACGGTGTAGACGACCAGCGGATCGCCCTCGATCTGCTCGTCCGCGCGAGTGCTGAAGCGCAGCACGTGGTCGTCGATCAGCCGCTCCTCGAGCGTCGTCGAGTCGACGTCGATCAGCCCGCCGACCCAGTCACTGCCGATGTCGACCGAGGTGATTACGTGGTTCCCGTTGATCTGGTAGCCGAGCGTCGCTCGCTTGGCCAAGGTCTGGGGCTCGCCATCGTAGGGGATCCGCAGCAGCTTGCCCGCTTTGCGGTTGCTGTTGTCGGCCACGCAGCACTCGACCCCGTCGAGCACGAAGATCTCGTTCTCGCCGACGCCGACCTGGCCGGTCCCGGCGAAGAGCGTGGTTTGCTCGCCGCTGCCGATGTCGAAGAGACCATAGGGCCCGCCGTAGAAGTAGTCGCCGAAGAGCACGCGGGTGTCGTCGATGGCCCGATAGACTTGGATGTCGTCGGGCGCGTCGATCGACTCGAGCGTGGGCAGGCGATAGAAGCGATCGATCGAGTTCGAGTCGACGCGAAGGTGCAGGATGCCGATCGACGCGAGCGTGAACACGCTCGGAATCGTGTTGGCGAGCGCGCCCTCGGTCAGCTTCGTGACCGTGTCGGTCTGCCGGTCGAGCAAGAAGATCGGGCCTTCCGGCCACTCGGGACCGTCGTTGGTGAGCTCGAGGCTCTGCCAGACCACGTAGCGGCCGGTCGAATCGACCTCGAATTCACGCACGTCGGTGGCGATGGTGGTCAGCGCCGCGTCGACCCGCGAGATCGCGACGAGCTCGTCGGCGGCCGTGACCACGAAGTAGTCGTCCTCGCCGATGCCCAGGATCTCGTGCTCGGCCGGGGAGGTGTGCGGCACCTCGCTCTGGATTCGAACCGGGTCGAGCAGCACGATCGCCTCGGCCTTGCTGGTGAAGGGGTCGTCGGGCCAGGGCTGAAACACGAGCGCGCCGGTGGTCTCGGGGTTCTGCTCATCAGGCCGAATCGTCAACAAGCCGTCGTCGGTCGGCAGGGCGAAGCACGCGTGAGTATCGAAGACCACGTTGGTGGGACGCTCGCCCGTGGGATCGAGGGTCGAGAGCTGGCCGCTCTCGCGATCGCAGACGAGCAGCGTGTCGAAGCCGACTTGGTCGTAATAGGTGATCAAGCGCAGCTGCTCGTTCGCGAGCAGCAGCGGATCTTCGCCGCAAGGTCCGACCGACCACAGCTCGCGCTCGCCGACCGGCGGAAATGCACTCGAGACCGGCGTATCGCCGAGGTAGCCGACCGCGAGCAAGCGACGATCACCAAAAACCCCTTGGCTGGACACGCTGGCTAAAGGTCGCGCGGGGTCGAGCGGGAGGATCTGAACCGGGCCGGTCTGGCCGCAGAGCTCGGCGAGCTCGGCGGGTTCGTAGACGAGGGTGTCGTCGGAGCAAGCGCTGGCGAACAAAACGAGCAGGATTGGGGCTGGGTGGGCTGGGCGTTTCATGGCGTCTCCAAGCGAGCGAGCCAGACGCCGAAATGCTTGGCGTCGGTTCGTGCATAGAGTACCAGCGGATCGCCCTCGATCGTGTCGAACGACGTGGGCAGCCAACGAAGCGTGTTTGTGCTGATCCGCTGCTCTCGAGCGTGTCGGGATCGACGACCGTCAGCGAGCCGACCCAGCCTTCGCCCGCGTCGAGCACGGTGAGCACGCGGCCATCGGGCGTGAATCGGTAGTCGACGTCGGCCCGCTCGGCCACGAGCTCGGGTGTGGGGTCGCCGTCGAAGGCGATGCGCCAGAGCGGGCCGATCTTGTCGCCGTCGGCCACGTCGACCACATACACCACGCCATCCCTCACTTTGGTCGTGCCGCTGCACGAAGGCTCGCGGATCGGCGCCGACGCGACCCAAGGCGAGGCGCTCGGCGGCGAGGGTCTGGTCGGGTTCGGGGATCAGACCGGCGAATCGGCGGATCAACATCGTCGACACGCGGGCCGGCACCATCACGAGCGCGCCGTGTCGACCCGCGATCATGATCTCGGGGCGCTGGCCAAGGGCCGGATCCTGGCGGGCTTCGCCGGCTCGGCGGCCGACGGCCTGACCTTGTGTGATCTGCTCGAGGCCAAGCTCGAGGCGGTCGGTGGCAACTTCACCCGGGCCTGCGTCGAGCTGGCCAAAGGGCAGCCCTCACCGCGTTCGACGACGAAGAGCCAGAGCCGCCCGACTACGATGCAACCTACCGGGCTCTGTTCGCCGGCTTGATGACGATCGGCACCCAGGGATGCAACTTCCAGCCGATGCTCGCGCTGAACGGCGTCGACGCCGGGCGGGTGGTCTACATCGATCAGGATCTCCGCAAGCCATCGTTCGCGGCGGAGATGAGCTTTCTCGATTGGTACGAGCGCTGGGCGGACCGGGTGTGAGTCAGCGAGGGCGGCACGGGCGACGGCCCTGGATCAGGGGAAGTAGTGGAAGCCCATGTCGGCGGCCGGCACATCGAGGCTGCTGTCCTTCGCCGTGGTCATGTTGCCCCACATCTGGCCCCACGAGCTGTAGGAAGTGTTCGCGGTCGCGTCGAGGGCACCGTCGACGCACAGGTTCTGCGGGTTCTGAACGAGGAACAACTCGCCGTTCGGGCCGATGTCCCATGGGGAAGTCACCTGGATCTCGTTGCCCGCGCCCGCGCCGAGATACTCCGTACTGCAGGTGTAGGTCATGGTCACATAGTCGATGTTGTTGGTGTAGAAGTCGTCATCGCCGTTACCCCACACCACGCTGTTGACCAGGCTGGCGCCGGTGTCATTCGTTATGTAGAATCCGTCCCCGTTGCCCGTCGCCGTGTTGCCTCCCACCGAGAGGTGCCGCATCGTACCCGTGAGAGAGCCGCCAGCCGTGTACACGGCTCCGCCGTTTCCCACGCAAGAGTTGCCCGAGTAGACCACGTTGTTGAGATTCAGACTCAAGATACCGCCGAACCAGGTCGCACCGGCGTCACCGGATGAAGTGTTGTCGATGAACTCGACATTCCATGCGTCGATATCGCCTTGGCTGCCGTAGATGGCACCACCACGCATCGTGGCGCTGTTGCCCTCGAAGCGCACATCTTCGAAATCAACGGCGGCCGACGAGTTACTCCAGTACACCGCCCCGCCATAGCTCGACGCCGTGTTGGCCTCGAACAGCACGTCCTCGAACGCCGCAACCGTGTTCAGGATGACTGCTCCACCGTTCGCCGCACCGTTCCCAAGAAACTGTGAGGACGAGACATTGACGGCACCTCCGAATTGATAAATCGCCCCCGCGGTGTTCTCCTGGAAAACCGTGTTGGACACGGTGGTGGTGCCCGCGTTGACGTAGAGAGCGCGGCCACCAAAGTTGTCCTCGAACAACGAGGAACTAATGCTCCCCGTTCCGGCGGCCTCGACGCCACTTTGGTTGCCGATGAAATCGCAAGAGATCACGCTCACCCCGGTCGAGGCGAACCGGAGTGCCCCGCCCCTGTCGAGACCACCATTACCAAGACCGTTGCCAACGTTGGCGGTGAACTCCAAGTTGGTCAGGGTCGCGTTGGCGATGGACACCCAGATGCCTCCACCGGTGTCCTCCGAGTAGTTGCCATCGAAGGTGCTGTTGGACACGGTCAGTCCGCCGCCGCTCGCCCCGTAGTAGCCCCCTCCCCCACAACTTCCGCTGGTGCAGCGGTTCGACAAGAAATCCGTGTTCTGAATGTTCAGCGTCGAGCCGGTCGAGTAGATGCCGCCGCCCCGCGAATACGCGATGTTCCCCGTGAACGTGGAGTTCCAGACCGAGAGGTTCGAACCCGTCGCGAACAGTCCACCACCGTAGGCATTGTCGACGGCCTGCGGCGTCGTCGCCCGCCCGCCGGAAACCGTCAGTCCGTCGAGCCGAATCGTGTTGACGGTCGTCGCCGTGATCGCATGGTAGGCGTTGTCCGCGAAGGAATTCGCCCCGTCGTCGCCGAGGAAGTCGCCGCTGATCCGGCTGACCAGCGGTGGGTTGGGCCGCTGCGCCAAGCTGCCCTCGCCCCCCGCGAAGCCGCCGTAGACGTCGACGCACGACTTGAGGGTCAGCACCGGCGTGTTGGCGACGATCGAGATGTAGGTCCCCTCGGCGATCCAGATGTTGTCGCCGGCGGCGGCGCTCTGCATCGCCGCATAGGCCGAGTTGAAGGCGTTCGCCCAACTGGTTCCGTCGTCGTTGCCGGCGGCATCGGCATCGACGTAGATCGTCTCACCCCAGCCACAGGGATCGGGCGTGACGGTGCAGTCGTTCTCGCACCCGTCATCGTCGAACTGGTTGCCGTCGTCGCACGCCTCTTGGCCTTGCCACAAGATTCCGTCACCGCAGACCGCCATGACACAGGTGTCGAGGCAGCCGTCGGTGTCGACGTCGTTGCCATCGTCGCACTGCTCGCCGGCGGCGGCGTACAAGAACCCATCACCACATTCAGCATCCGTGCACTCGGGAGTGCACGCGGCGTCTGCACCATTGCCGTTGCCGTCGTCGCACTCTTCGCCCGCCTGCGGGATGTCGTCCCCGCAACTGGGCAGCGTGCATGCATTCGTACACCCGTCGTCGTTGACGGCGTTGTCATCGTCGCATTCCTCCCCGGGTTGTACGAACCCATCACCGCAACTGGCGAGAGTGCACACGTTGGTGCACTCGTCTGCGTTGCTCATGTTGCCGTCGTCGCAGCCTTCACCGGGCCCCTGAAAACCATCGCCACAGATGTTGTCGGTGCAGTCGGCCTTGCACGCGGCACCGTTGGCGTTCGCCATCCCGTTGTCGCACTGCTCGACGCCAGCCTGAACCAGACCATCGCCACATTCCGCGAGGTCACACGCGAGGGTGCATGCGGCATCGTTGGCGTTGTCGTTGCCGTCGTCGCACTCCTCTCCAGGCTGAACGTAGCCATCCCCACACTCGGGCAGCGCGCACAGCGTCGTGCATTCGTCTGTATCGACGTTGTTCCCATCGTCGCACGCCTCGCCCATCTGCACGACCCCGTCGCCGCAACCCTCGAGCTCGCAGCCCGCGCTGCAACCGTCGCCATCGACGGCGTTGCCGTCATCGCAGCCTTCACCGGGCCCTTCGAACCCGTCGCCACAGACATTGTCCAGACAGGACTCGAGGCATGCTGACATGGGCCCGTTGTTGCCACCCAGGTCGCACTCTTCCACGTCGCTCCAAACCAAGCCGTCCCCGCAGACGGCGTCCTGGCAAGCCGATGTACAAGCGGCCGTGTCGGAGTTCAGCGCGCCCTCGTCGCAGGCTTCGTCCTCTGAGTAGAGGTTGCCGTCGCCGCATTGCGCCGCCACGCAGGTGCTCAGGCACTCGTCGGTGTCGACGTCGTTGCCGTCGTCGCACTGTTCACCCACGTCCAGGATTCCGTCACCGCAACTCGCCAGAGCACAGTCGTTCGTGCATCGATCATCGTTGTTGGCGTTGCCATCGTCGCAGGCCTCGCCTGGGCCGATCTCTCCATCGCCGCAGACGTTGGGCTGACACACCGAGTTGCACGGCTGGCCAGGCCCATTGTCGGCTCCGGCATCGCAGCCCTCCCCAGGTTGCACGACCCCGTCCCCACACACGGGGCCAGTGCATTCGTTGGTGCAACCGTCCGCGTTGACCATGTTGCCGTCGTCGCACTCCTCGCCGCCCTCGACGACTCCGTCCCCGCAAACGGGGTCGCCATCCCCATCGCCGTCGCCGGTGTCCGTGTCCGAAGAGCTGTCGCTCGACTCGTCGCCATCGCCGTCGCCATCACCGGCCGTATCCGCTTCATCGTTCGTCCCCGTCTCGCCGTCGGCGGGGGTGGTCTCGTCGGAACAGCCGACGGTGACGATGGCAAAGAACGCGAGGCTACGTGCTGTCGGGCGAGCGGGCATCGCGGCAGTATGCAGGTCCGGGCCGCGGCTGGGCGGGAATCTGACGAAACGGGTTTTCGGTGGTCGGGAATGGCCTCTGCGGGCGGATAGGACATCCAATAGGGGGTCGGGGGTGGCGTGAACGTCGCGCCGCTCATTCTCGGCGTGTGGATCGGCAGGCGAAGTGGGCCCGGGCCGGGTCGGGTGGCGAACAGGCCCCCCAACTAGAGCATGAGGTTCGTGCTTTCCAACAAACCTCACGATTTTTTCGGGTCTGAATGTCGATGACGAAGTGGCATGAATCGACCCGGCGATCGACATCGAGTCCCAAGACGCGAAAAAGGCGTCGAGCTCTCGCTCGACGCCCTTTCGCGTCCCGCCGGTTCGCGGCTCAGAACTTCATGCCGCCGCCGGCCATGAACCCGCCGCCGCCGACCGGCGCCGCGCCGAAGCGAATGCTTCGCTTGCGCATCGCCTCGACGGCTGGGGTCTTCTTGTGGACGAAGAGCAGCACGGTGAACGCGACGGTCGCGACCGCGAACACGCCGGTCGCGACCCAGCTGATCGTGGCCGCGGTCGCGACGTTGTCGGCCTTGATGCAGACCTTGGTCACCGCGGCGTTGGTGACCTCGTTGGGCTTGTTGGGGTCCGGCGGGGTCCGAGCGAGCTGGCAAAGATCCTGGGTGGAGTTGGGATCGACGTCGTTGCCGGGCTTGCCGTCGGTCAACGAGTCGGCGGCGGCGGCCAGCAGGTCCTTGCGGATCGGGCCGTTGTTGCCGATCGCGACGGTCGTGCCGATCGCGGCTCCGAGCGCGGCGACGGTCAGGCCACCGGTCACGCCGAGGCCGACCTTCTTCCACGAGGGTCGCGGCGAGTAGGGGCCCCAGACCAGCGCGCCCTCGCGGGGCTCGGGCTCGTCGACCTCGTCCTGCGGCGGCGGCGGGACCACGACGGTGTCGTCCTCGGGCGGCTTGTCGGAGTCGGTCGCCTTGATCTCGTAGAGCTCGTTGAGCAGCGAGTTCGCGGTCGCCGAGACGGTGCTCTCGCTCAGATCCTTGTCGGTCAAGTCGCGCGAGATGGTCTTGGCGACCTTGCCGCTGGCGACGTCGATGGTCGTGACCTGGACCTTCCAGCCGGCGCCCGACTTGGTCAAGGTCGCGTAGACCAGCTCCTCGGAGCCGAGCGACTGGCCGCCCTGGGCGTAGCAGCCGATGTCGTCGTCGCCGCAGCCCATCGTCATCTCGAGCTCGGCGAGGCTCATGGTTCGACCGTCGTCGCGGCCACGCTGGCCGAGCTCCCAACGCAGCGCGTCGGACAGGGCCTGAACCTTGTCGCCATCGCCCTCGACACCGAGGAAGGTGGTCTTGCTGTCGAGCTGGCCGGCGCTGGCGGTCGTGGGCAGGGCCGTCGACAAGCCGACGCTCAAGGTCAGCGCGGTCACGCTGGCAGTCAGACGGGAGGAGAAGCGAGAGAGAGCGCGATGCATGGGGACGAACGGGATGGAGACGAGCCGAGCTGGAACCAGCAGGTTCGAGCCCGGCGAAGTTGACACGTCCAGCCATGCCTGAAAAGCCGAGTTCGAGCCGGCGCGCCGACACGCGGCTGTGTCCTCGCTCGCAAGGACGTCGCCTGGCCGCGCGCGTGGGCCTTCGCGCCTCGCCGTGGACGACAAAGGGTGCGATCCCTCTCACCTCGATCGAGTGCGCTCGTCGAGTGCGATAGCATCCCGCGACGTGCCCGAGGCAAGCGAGTCCACCACCCGTGGTGGAGAACGAGAGTCGGCGTCGGGCTCTCCAGGCGAGCCGACCGCGGGGAGTGGGCGGCCCGAGCTTCCACCCTTGCGCGTGCGTGGCAGCTTGGCCGCGCGGATCGTCGCGCTGGTCGTGTTGGTCGTGTTCGGGACCGGCGTGTCGGCGATGATCATCGTCGATCAGGTTCGCGGGCTCCGGGCCAACTTCGATCTCCTGACTGGCGTCTACGTGCCCTTTCAGACCGAGCTCGTGCAGGCCCAGATGCAGTCGCATCAGATCGCGACCTTCGTGGCCGGGTTCGGCAACCCCGAGGTCCAGCTCGATCGCGCCGACATGCTCAACCTGGAAGAGGCGATCGATCGCCGCGTCAGCGAGCTCGGCGAGGCCCGCGGGCCCTTGCGGCAGGCGCTGATGCACCCCGAGCGGATCGGCGGCGACGCCCAGCTCGAGCATGTCCGTCAGCTCGGCGCGCTGCTCGGCGAGCTCGAGCTGCTCGTGCAAGAGGGCGTCGACCCCAGCGAGGTGCTGGCCAACGCTTCGCGCCAAGCCGAGATCGCCCGGCGCTTTCGCGAGCTGCAAAAGCTGGCCGACGACGCGGTCGCCGAGCAGCGGATCACCGTGGCCGAGGCGGGCCGCGACGCCGAGCAGCGGGCGATCATCGTCACGATCGCGGCCGCGGTGTTCTCGTTGCTCGCGACCTTGGCGGTGATCTTGACCTTGCGACCGCTGCGGCGCCTGGCCGACAGCGTGCGCCGGATCGGTCGCGGCGACTGGAGCGAGCGGATCGAGGTCGGCGAACGACCCGAGCGCGACGACGAAGCCACTCGACTGGCCCGCGAGGTCAACTTGATGGCGGGCGCGCTCGAGGAGCGCGAGCGTCGGCTGCTCCACGGCGAGCGGCTCGCCGCGATCGGTCGACTCGCGGCCCAGATCACCCACGAGATCCGCAACCCGCTCTCGAGCGTGGCGCTCAACGCCGAGCTGCTCGAGGACGAGCTGGCCGAGTTCGGCGAGGCCAGCCAAGAGGCGCGGCTCTTGCTGACCCGGATCTCCAACGAGGTCGATCGCCTCGCGCAGATCACCGAGGCCTACCTCGGCTTCGCCCGCCGACCCGCGCCGCAGCTGGCCAAGGTCGAGCTCGGCGCCGAGCTCGTCGACCTGCTCGACTTCCTCGCCCAAGAGCACGAGCGCGACGGCATCGAGGTGATCCGCGAGCTGCCCGACGAGCCCGTCTGGGTCGAGGCCGACGCTGGTCAGCTCCGCCAGGCCTTCATCAACCTGCTGCGCAACGCTCAAGAGGCGCTGCTCGAGCTCGGGGGTCGGCGCGAGTCGAGCGACCCCGCGCTCGGCGACCTGCTCGATGACCTCGATGATCTCGATGACCTGCCGGATCCCGGGCCGCGCGCGGACGCGGACGCGGAGCCACGCGCAGGCGCGCCGACCTTGCGGGTCGAGTTGGTTCGTAAGGGCGCGCAGGCTTCGGTGTTGGTCCACGACAACGGCCCCGGCATCCCCATGGCCGAGGGTCGCGGCCCCGACTTCGAGCAGATCTTCGAGGCCTTCGTGACCAGCAAGACCCACGGCACCGGCCTCGGGCTGCCGATGGTCCAGCAAGTCGCGCTGGATCACGGCGGCAGCGTGCGCCTGGTCGAGACCGGCCCCACCGGGACCACCTTCGCGTTCAGCTTGCCCGCTTGCGATCCTCCAGGCCCCTCCGTATCCTCAGCCAACTCCGCCTGAGCGGCCTTTTTGGCGGCTCGGCCCGCGCCAGAGTCTTCGCCCATGTTCACCCGCGCCCACGCCCGCCCCACGCTCCTCGCTGCTCTTCTGCTCGCTGGCTTCACCGCGAGCGCGTGCACGGCCATCTTGGTGCCCAACGAGAAGGACGACGGCGTCGTCCGCTGCAACAACTCGACCGAGTGCCCGACGCTCGACGACAACCGCACCCGCTCGCAGTGCGTCTATGGCGAGGGCCAAGATCAAAAGTCGAGCAAGGTCTGCGTCGCCGACTTCGCCGAGATCAACTGCAACGGCGGAACCTACGAAGGCACCCACCCCTTCGCCGAGGCCTACGCCGAAGCGACCGACAACGGCTCGAAGGCTTCGTACGTCGGCTGCACGACCGAGAACCTCGGCAAGCGGGGCTGCGGCTACAACATCGACACGCCTTGCGCCGACGGCCTCGTGCCCAACGACAAGGACATCTGCGACGACACCGACCCGAACACGCCCGAGGCGATCAGCCCGACCAAGCTGCCCGAGGGCGTCGAGGCGGCCGGCCAGGACGTCGTCGATCAGTTCTGTGCCTGGCGCTTCGGCGACGAGAACTGGGTCTGCGACACCACCGGCTCGCAGGGCAAGTGGGTCTGCCGCGACTGCGACCCGGCCAAGGAATTCGGCCAGGGCGGCTGCGGCCAGCTCTACCTGCAGGGCGTGGTGTCGACGGTCTACACCGACCTCGCCGACGCGAACTTCGACGGCGACAAGGACGACACCGAAGTCACCTTCGGCGCCATTCCCTGAGCCTCGCGAGGCCGAGCGGCTCGGGCGAGCGCTGCCGCGCGAATGCTGTACCGTGTGGCCATGCCAAATCGGATCGGTGCGAGTGGGGCCTTGCTGGTGGCCATGCTTGGTTGCAGCGACGACGCCGAGCCTTGCGAGCGCTGGCAAGGGCCGCGCGACCTCGGCCTCGGGACTTCGGCGCAGCTGCTGGCGATCGATCGGGACATGGTCGTTGGCGCGGGGGCGAGCGTATGGTTCGACGGCGAAGCCCAGACCATGCCGGCAGGGGTCGACGCCGACTTGCTCGCGGTGCTGGAGCTGCCCTACTTCGAGGGTCGAGACTACATCGCCGTCGGGACCAAGGGCACGCTGCTCTGTGGTCGATCCGAGAGCTACAGCGGCCCGCTGACCTGGACGAAGATCGACCTCGGCACCAACGCCGATCTCCGCGCGGTCGCGGCCTTCGAACTGCAAGACAACTTGCTCGACTACCACGTGGTGGTCGTCGGCGAGGGCGTGCTCTTCGAGCGAACCCCGAGCTACGGCGCCAACTTCGAGATCCTGTTCGACTGGACGACTCCCGAGCCGCCCGCCGAAGGCTGGGGTTCGCTGCGCGGAGTCAAACCAGGCAACGGCTCGTCAGCCGTGGCCGTCGGCGATGGCGGCCGCGTCATCACGCGCGCCCCCTACGAGCTGCCGGATTGGACGATCGGCGACATCGGCACGAGCGAAGACCTCTTGGCCTATTGCAGCGACGGGCTCGACGAGCGAGCCTTCGGTCGCGCAGGCCGCTTCTTCGCCCGAAAATTCTTGGACACGTGGAAGCAAGTCGATCTCGGCATCGACGAGGACCTCGTCGCCTGCGACCAGACCTTCGTGCTGACGGCCAGCGGTCGCGTGCTCGACATCGACATCGCGCCCGACGAGCCCTCGATCACCGAGCTCGCCGCGATCCCCGGCTTGCGCGGCCTGAATGGCTATCGTGACTACGGCGATCAGACGCTGTGTGTGCGGGCCGTCGGCGATCGTGGCGTGGCGATCGAGATCTGCCCTTGCTAGCCAGCCGGCGGCGCCTCGGAAGCCGGCGCCTCGCTGACGCCTGGATCCGAGCGCGACATCTTGACCCGCCCGCGCTGGGCTTCGTCGAGCGGGTTGTTGTTGATCACCTCGATCTTGCTGCGCTTCCACTCGCCGTTGACGACCGAGACGCGAACCCGAAACTGCTGGCCCTCGACGCGCATGCGGGCCTCGCCGTTGAACCAATCCCAGGCTTGGACCTTCTGGTCCGGCGTGTCGCCCATGCCGAAGGGCGGGTTGGTGACGCGGGGGTTGCCGGGCAGCGCGAGGCCGGCGATCGCCAGCGCCTTGTCGGGGCTGAACTCGCCCTCGCCTTGGAGTCCGACCAGCTGAATCGTGGCCGCGCGGCCGTCTTCGTACTCGACGGCGATCCGCTCGAGCTCGGGGTGGGCGTAGAAGCGGGCCTCTTGCTGACAGGCGAAGAACACTCGCTCGGGCACGAAGCGGACGCAGGAGATCCGCTGAGAGCCGGTCTCGGTCGGCTTGCCCAGCAGAGCCTCGACGGTCTCGGGCGACTGGTGGAGCAGCTTGGAGAGATCGACCAGACCCTTGCCCGTGAACCGGCTGGAGTCGGTCGGGTTGGCCGGCTCGGCCTTCTTGGTCGGCTCCTTGGCAGCTTCCGTCCCAGCGCCGGGGGCGCTCGCGGGTTCACAGGCCAGGCTCAGGCAGCAAAGGGCGCTCCAGGTCAGGGCGAAGGCTCGGGCATGAAAGCGCATCACACCGCGGAGGATAACCGAGCATGGTCGGTGTTGAGATCCCCCCGAGCATGGAACACCCTGGGATCGTGGGTCGGGGGCAGACGCGATGAGCTGGGCGGTGGCGGCCACCGGCGCGGTCGCGCCCGTGCTGGTCGGCTACCGCTGGTGGCAGAGGCATCGCCGCGAGCAAGCGATCTGGCGCGAGCTCGAGCAGACCAACGGCGAGCCGGCGACGATCCCCGAGCACCTGCGCCCAACCTTGGCCGCGGTCGCGGTCGAGACTCGGCGGCTGCGGCTCGAGCTCGAGACCCCGGTCCGTCGGGTACGCGCGCCGCTGCTGGCCGAGACGCCCTGGGGCCGTCGCCAGCGCTGCGACGAGTTCGACGCCTCGCTCTGCGAGGTCCGCCGCGCGATCTGGGATTGGTTGGGCCTGCTGCGCTGCCTGGGCGAGGACGATCAGCGCCTGCTCGAGGAGCTCGGGCTCTCGGCCCGACCCTTCCGCCGCCTCCTCTTCGGCTGCGACCGGACCGACGATCCCTGGGACGAGCGGCTGTGGACCCACGCGCCCGATCTCGACGGCACTTGGGTCGAGCTGCGCCGGACCATCCACGAGCTCGAACGCTTCGAACTCGCGCTGATGGGTTCGGCCACGAGCCCCTATCGCTGAGGGCCCGACCAGGATGAATCGCGGGGCTGCCATGCGCCGCCGGGTGTACGAACGAAGCGATGCACGCTGCCGAGCGCGAGCTCGACCTCGTCGACCACGACCGGCCGACCGAGCAATTGGGCCGCGATCGCCTTGATCACGCCTTTGTGCACGACGACCAGCACGCGCTCGCAGCCCTGCGCGAACGCCTGCTCGATCACCGGCACGCCGGCTTGGACCCGCTCGACGAAGCCCTGCCGCAGCTCGCCCTCGGGGTAGCGAAAGCTCGCGCCCAGCTCCGACCAACGCCGGTGCTCGTCGGGGTCGCGCTCGCGCACCTCCGCCCAAGTCCAACCCTCCCAGCGGCCGAAGTCGACCTCGCGGAAGGCCTCGACCGCCTCGATCGCGATCGCCGGATGCTCGACCTGCTCGAGCAAGACCTCGGCCGAACGACGGGCGCGGATCAGCGGGCTGGTCAGCACTCGATCGAAGCGTTGGCCCGCCAGCGCGCGCGCGCTGGCGGCCATCTGCGCCTCGCCCTCGGCCGAGAGCGCGACGTCGGTCGCCCCGTAGAGACGGATCGACGACTGGCCCACGGTCTCGCCGTGGCGGACCAGCAGCAGCTCGTGGGTCGATTCGCTCATGCTCAGCTCCCGGCTTGCCGCTCGCGCACGAGCACGGTCAGCAGGCCGACGCCGAAGAGCACGACCAGGCCGATCATCAACGAGTCGACCACGCGCAAGATCGCGAAGAGATCGAGCGCCGCCCCGGCCAGCCCCGCGAGCAAGAACACCAGATAAAAGCCCAGCCCGCCGCCGCGCCCGAACACCTGATCGGCCGCTCGCGCGCCGTTGCTCGCCCAGGTGATCATCGAGGTCAGCGCGAGCAGCAAGATCCCGACCGCCAAGAGCAGGTCGGCGCCGCGGACCATCCACAAGCGAGTCGCGAGGCCGAGTCGCGCGACGCCCTCGCCGGTGACCCAAGGCCCGTCCATGAAGGGCGCGACCTCGGCCGGGTGCGGATCGTAGAGCTCCCCGGCGGGACCACGCGGCTCGCCGTCGGGATGAACGGCGACCAGCGTGCGCCGCTCGCTGAAGGGACCGACCAGGGCCTTGCGCTCTTGCCCGATCCGCTGCAGGTAGCCGGCCGAAGCCGGGAAGCGGGTGCCGGTGTGAACCTCGGCTTCGAACTCGTAGGCGGGCGCGTCGAGGAAGGGTCCGGTGTACTCGGCCCAGCGCTCCCAGGTCGCAAAGTCGACGATCGAGGTGTCGCCGCTGCGAAAGCGCAGCACGCCGTCGACGAAGCGGACCTCGACCGGCACGCGCAGGTCCTTGGTCGGGTCGTCGACATGGCGGAGGATCGCGTGGGTCGTCCGCTCGAGGAAGCGCCAGGGCGGCGTCTGCAGCTCGCCGTTGGGCTGCATGAAGCCGATCGCGAGCCCGCGGCTGGGGCTGCGGTAGGCCATCGACACGCGCGCGCCGACCGGGGCCATGAAGTCCGGCTTGGCGACCATCGCCAGGGGCGGTCGTGGCTCGCCTTCGTCGAGGTAGGGCCCGCGCCAGCTCGCCGTCGGCACGGTCGTCCGCAAGCTCAGCTGGTGCTTTTCCTTGACCACGGTCTCGACCAGGGCGTCGTGCGGACCCCACTCGGTCTGGAACATCCGCACGACCCGACCCGGGAAGAAGTAGTCGCCGAACACCACGTAGGGGCCGTCGTAGCGACGAGCCAGGCGATCGAAGTCGTACTCGGGGCTCGCCGGCGTGATCTTGAGGCCCTCGACCCCGTTGCGGACGATCGGCACGTTGTCGACCGCGATCCGCAGATCGTAGGCGCTGTACTGCGAGCGCTTGGGATCGAGATCGTGGAACACGACCTCGCGAACGGCGACCGCCTCTTCGGTGCCGGTCATCAGGATCTGGTTCTCGCCCGGTCGATGCGGGATCTTGGTCCCGCGCGGGCTGGCGCGCATGAGCATCGGATAGACGAAGTCGCGGCGAAGCCCGGGGCCCACCGGCTCCTCGGTTCCAGCCTCGTCGGGCTTCGTCGCCGGCTTCGTCTCGGGCTCGTCGACGACCGCGTCGACCGGCAGCACGACGGTCTGGCCGGTCTGGAGGCTGGCCGCGGTGCCGCGCGACATCGGTCGCTCGAGGGGAGCCCAGAGCGCGACGACCCGCTGGAGATCTTCGGGCTTCAGCTTGTCGACCTCGCCCTTGCTCAGCACGCCGGCCAGCTCGAGCTGCTCGCGCGGGCTCGCCTCGCGCTCGTCGGCCCCGGCCCGTCGCTCGCCCGGCTCGTCGATCCGCTGGCCGACCCAAGGCGTCGCCGTCATGGCCGCCAGCGCCGTCATCGTCGGGATCAGCACGCCCGCGATCAGCGGCGCGAGCATGGCCGAAGCCGCGGCGCGCTCGGGCGAGCGCGCGCGGTCGAGCTCGCGCGTGAACCCGACGCTGCCGAGCCCGGCCTCGGTCGCCAGCGTCGCGCGCAGAAAACCAGCCTGCATCGCCACCAGCACCCCGCCGCCCGCCGCTCCACCGAGCAGCGCGTCGCCCGAGCCCGCGATCCCCAGCGCCATCTGGTTGAGCGCGCCGCCGACATCACCCGGCGAGCGCAGGATCACCCAGATCAGCGCCGTCACGTAGAGCCCGACCGCGACCGGACCGAGCGCGATCACGAAGCCCCGCAGCTTCGGCACCATCACCCCCGCCGCCGTCGCGCCGACCAGCACCATCGCCGTCACCCAACGATCGCCCCCGAGCGTGCCCAGCAGCACGCCGGCCTGCTGGGTCTGCAAGAGCGAGCCGGCCGCGACCGCGAAGAGCATCAGCAGCAGCCCGAAGAGCAGCGCGTGCGGCTTGCCGCCATTGCTGCGCCACAGCTGCCAGACCACGAAGACCACCAGCGCCGTCATCACCACGACGCCCACGATCGCGACCGGGAGCATGTCGCTCGCGATGCTGTCGATCTGCAGCACGAAGCCAACGATCGCGAGCACCGTCGAGAGCGCGAGCACGAGCGCCAGCGGCTTGCCACCCGCGCGCGCGAGCACGTGAGTGCTCGCCGCCTCGAGCCGGCCACTCGCGCCGCGCTCGCGCAGCCGCACCGCCAGCATGACCTCGGCATAGATCACGCCCATGCCGAGCAGCGTCGCGATCCACATCCAGCCGATCGCCCCCGGTCCACCGACCTCGAGCGCCAGCAACGAGCCCGCGACGCTGCCCATGCCCGCCGAAGCCGCGAGCACCCCACGCCGACCCGCCAGCGCCGAGCGATCACCTTCGCCAGCACGCAGCGCCCGAACCTGAGCGAACCCAGTCAGCAAGGTCGCGAGCACGCCGACGGCCAGGACCGCGTAGACGAGGATCGCCTGAGCGAGCGGAGACAAGTCCATCATCGCGCGCGAGCCTATCGAGGATCCCCGCGCGAGAGAAGCTAGATGATATGCCCCATCTTCGACTTCTTGGTCCCCAAGTAGCGAAGGTTCTCGTCGCGCGCCTCGCTGACGATCGGCTCGCGCCGGCTGACCTCGACCCCGTGCTCGCGCAGGCCCTCGACCTTGCGGGGGTTGTTGGTGTGCAGCACGACCGACTCGATCTCGAGCGCGTGGATCATCGCCGCGGCGACGTCGTAACGGCGCAGGTCGCCGTCGAAGCCGAGGTGGATGTTGGCCTCGAGCGTGTCGAGCCCGTGATCCTGCAGCTCGTAGGCGCGGACCTTCTCGGCGATCCCGATCCCGCGGCCCTCTTGGCGCATGTAGAGGATCAGGCCCTTGTGGTCGGCGGCGATCCGATCGAGCGCGAGCTCGAGCTGGTCGCGGCAGTCGCAGCGAAGCGAGCCGAACACGTCGCCGGTCAGGCACTCGGAGTGGACGCGGGTCGGGACGTCGACGCCACCCGTGATGTCACCGCAAAGGACCGCGATGTCGTCGAGTCGACGGCCCGCGGTGTCGGTGAAGGATACGACCTCGAACGACCCATGGCGGGTCGGCAACTTGGCTCGAGCGTAGACGCGGACGACTGGAGTCGTAGACAGCACTCTCACTCCCGGCTGGAGTCGACGATGCCCTGGTAGAGCTTGTTGGAGGCGACCATGCCTTCGCGGATCGACTCGACCACGAGGTCAAGTAGCTCATCCTGGTCGCGCTGCAAGGTGTCGTAGTAACGCTGCCGATCCACGTGATGAATGATGGCCGGCCAGTAGCTCTCGTTGATCAAGATGTGGTTCATGGCCAGCCGGGCGACGCGCCCGCTGATGTCTGGCCAGGGCAGGATCCGAATCAACTCGCGGTGAACCTCACAGGCCAGCTCGATCGGGTGCGCACGCTTGCACTCCTCGGTTCGGAACCAGTCGGTCAGCTTGCGCATCCGGTAGCTGATCTTGTCGGCCGGCGCGAGCTCGTGGAAGTACATGCGGTGGATCGGGTTGTCCTTGCGGTACTGAACCTGATCCTTCTTGTCGGCGGGCAGCAAGGTCTGGTGGACGCGCTTGAGCCAGTCGAGGTTGAGCGAGAGTCGCTTGCCGCGAGACGAGAGGATGTAGTCGATGCCCTCGTAGAGCGACGCGATATGGTTGTACGCGGGGATCAACGCGGCGGTCGAGATGATCTCCGGGTCGATCGCCGCCTTGATCTCGGCGACCGAGAGGACCGTGCCCTCGAGCGCGAAGTCGTGGAAGATCCACGACATCCGAAAGCGCTCGTCGAACAAGGCCCGCTGACGCGGACCGAGCATGCCGAGCTTCTCGAGCAGCAGCTCCGAAGCTTCGTGTAACTGGCGAAAATTCCTCGTTCGAGGCGGCATCGGGGTCCCTTGAGCCAAACATCCCCCGACCCATGCCGGGGGTGCGGAACCTACTCGTTTGGCCCCGTATCGGTCAACACTGCGAGCGCTAAGTCAGCGTCATCGCTGCGAAAGATGTCGACCTGAGTTCTCGCTTCGTCCTACGCCGGCCCGCTCGGCATGTCACAGCGCGAGCCCGGGAGCCCGCTTGCGTGCAAATTTTGACGGCGATCGACGCGACTGGCATGCGCGAGGACGGTGCCCGAATTCCACCACGTGAGCGTGTTGGCCGAGGAACTGGCCGCAGCGCTGGCTCCCGCGATCGACGCGCATCCCGAGGCGGTGATCGTCGACGCGACCTGCGGTGGTGGAGGTCACACGGCGGCGATGCTGAGTCGCTGTCGCCCGGCCAAGGTCGTGCTCCTCGATCGTGATCCCGCGGCCCTCGACCACGCGCGCACGCGCCTCGCCGGCGCCCCGTGCCCGCTCGAGTTCTGCCATACCTCGTTCGCGCGCCTCGCCGAGGTGCTCGACGAGCTGAAGATCGAGCGCGTCGGCGTCTTGCTCGCGGACCTCGGGGTTTCCTCACACCAGTTTGACGCGGGCGAGCGCGGGTTCTCGTTTCGCCACGACGCCCCGCTCGACATGCGGATGGATCCGACGCGCGGACGGACCGCGGCGCAGTGGCTCGAGCAGCTCGACGTCCACGAGCTCAGCGATGTCCTGCGTCGCTTCGGCGAGGAGTCCGAGGCCCGGCGGATCGCCACGGCGATCGTCGCGGCTCGACCGACGACCACGCTCGCGCTCGCCAGCGTGGTCGAGAACGCGATGTCCGGTCGCGCGCGGCGACTGATCGGCAAGCGGATCCATCCAGCGACGCGAACCTTTCAAGCGCTGCGCATGCTGGTCAACGGCGAGCTCGACGAGCTCGATGGTCTGCTCGAGGTCGGGCCCGAGCGGCTGATGGTCGGCGGTCGGATGGGCGTGATCAGCTTTCACTCGCTCGAGGATCGTCGGGTCAAGCAACGCTTCGGCGCGCTGACTCGCGCGCCCGAGCTGCCCGCTCACCTGCCGATCACCGCCGAGCACACGCCCAAGGCTCGCTTCACGGTCCCCACTGGTGTCTCGCGCAAAGGCATCGAGGCCGGCCCGGCCGAGCTCGAGCGCAACCCGAGAGCCCGCAGCGCTCGTCTGCGCGTGATCGAACGACAAGCCGAATAGGTCCCGTCATGCCCCGCGAAGCTCTCCGCCGCCTCTGGTCCTTGGTCCCGCGCTCCTCGAGCGAGGAGGAGCAACCGAGCGCGCCGCAGATCCGCCCTCGAGTCCGGCGCTCGAGCGAGCCCGACTCGCGCCCGCACGGGTTTCGTCGAGCCGACGACGAAGGCGGCGAGCAGGGCTTCGCGCTCTTCGATCGTCGGCGCGCCGACGGGACTCCATTGCTGCTCTTCACCGTGCTCGCGGTGCTGACCTGCGTCGGCCTCGCCCGGGTCCAGTCGCGGATCGAGATCCTCGACATCGCCAACGAGATCACCGAGCTCAGCGAGGATCACCAGCGCCTGCTCGATCGCAAGCGCCGGCTCGAGACCGAGCGCGCCTACCTGCGTCGGCCCGAGCGCGTGCGTGCCCAGGCCCGCGAGCGACTCGGCATGGAGCCGGCCCCCGCCGAGCGGATCCAGCGGATCGAGCTGCTGCCGGCCAAGACCCTCGAGCAGGTCGGCGAGGACGACCAAGCTCGTGAAGGAGTGCAGAGCCCATGAGCGTGCGGACCAACGTCGACCTGATCGCGACCCAGGGCCGCAAGCTGTGGTCCAAGCGGCCCAGCCTGCCGCATCTGTCCCAGCTGCCGCATCTGCCCCAGCTGCCCAAGATGGCCAGCGACCTGCGCTCGGTCCGGCGTCGCTCGGCCTTCGTCGGCGGGCTGATCGTGCTCGGCTTGCTCGGCATGGGCTCGCGGGCGTGGACGATCGGCGTCGAGCAGCACGCCGAGTACGCCGCTCGTGGCAACCGCCAGCAGCTGCGCGACTACACGCTCGAGGCCAGCCGCGGCAACGTCGTCGATCGCAACCATATCTCGCTCGCGGTCAACGATCGACTCGAGCGGATCGTCATCAACCCGCGCTTGATCCGAGCCAACGACTCGACCGATCGCGTGGCCGAATTCCTGCTCTCGATGTTCGGCACCGACCAGGCCGAGTACATCACCGACGAGCTCTCGCGCGACAAGGCCTACCGCAAGCTGCGGCTGACGCTCAACGAGGATCAGGTCGCGGCGATCCGCAGCGCCGGGCTGCTCGGCGTGCGCCTCGAAGAGGAGCCGGTCCGCGTCTACCCTCGCGGCGCGCTCGCGGCCCACGTGCTCGGCCGGGTCAACGCGCAAGGTCGCGGCAACCTCGGGATCGAGCTCGGCCTCGACGAAGACCTCGCCGGTCGGGCCGCCAGCTCACCGGCCTACTACGCCGCCTACGGTGGCGTGGGCACCAAGCTCTTGGTCGATGGTCACCCCGATCACTCGGTCTCGCGCGGGCATACGGCGGTGATGACGATCGACTCGGCGATCCAGCAGATGGCCGAAGAGGAGATCGACACGCTGGTCCGCGAGTGGCACCCGGTCGGGGCCTCGATCATCGTGCTCGAGCCCAAGACCGGCAAGCTGCTCGCGCTGGTCAACCG
This sequence comes from Nannocystaceae bacterium, assembly GCA_035904925.1. Classification (GTDB taxonomy): domain Bacteria; phylum Myxococcota_A; class Polyangia; order Nannocystales; family Nannocystaceae; genus Plesiocystis. The sequence goes on along the minus strand of JAMHUH010000296.1, from coordinate 4,548 downwards.
GCCGACCTTCGATCCCAACCATCCGGTCGCGAGCGCCTCGCAGACGGTCAACCTCGCCGTTCAGCACGCCTACGAACCCGGCTCGACGCTCAAGGCGATCACGGTCGCGGCCGCGCTCGAGCAGGGCACGATCCGACCCGACCAGACCTTCTTTTGCGAAGAGGGCCGCTGGCAGTACACGCCGCGCCACGCCATCCGCGACACCAAGCGCAGTGGTTGGCTCGACGTGACCGAGATCCTCGCGGTCTCGTCGAACATCTGCACGACCAAGATCTACGAGACGCTCGGCAAGGAGTCGCTCTACAAGTGGATCCAGCGCTTCCACTTCGGCGAGAAGCCCGACATTCAGCTGCCGGCCGTCAGCGCCGGCTTGCTCGCCGACTGGCAGAAGTGGTCGGACATCCAGGCCGCCAACGTCTCGTTCGGCCAAGGCATGAGCGCCAGCCCGCTCCAGGTCGCGGCCGCGTTCGCGGCCCTGGCCAACGGCGGCGTCTACTACGTGCCCTCGCTGGTCGAAGAGGTGCTCGACGCCGACGGCCAGGCGATCTGGACCCACGATCCCGGCGAGGGCGAGCGGATCGTTCGCAAGGCGACCGCCGACACCGTGATGGACATGCTGACCGCGGTCGTGCACACCAAGCAGGGCACCGGCAAGAACGCGTTGATCGAGGGCTACCGGGTCGCCGGCAAGACCTCGACCGCGCAAAAGGCCAACCCGCAAGGCGGCTATTTCGAAGACCAGTACTACGCCAGCTTCGTCGGCGCGGTCCCGGCCAAGGATCCCGCGATCGTGATCCTGGTCAGCGTCGACAACCCCGAGGGCGGCCACTTCGGCAACGAGGTCGCGGCGCCGACCTTCGCCCGACTCGGCACGCGCGTGCTCGCCTACTTGGGCGTGCCGGCCGAGAATGGCCAGCTGCCCGTGCCCGAGACCATCGCGCTCGCTTCGGACGCGCCCGAGCTGGTCGATGGCTTCATCGCCGATCTCGACGTGCAGCCGGACCTCCCGGGTCGGCGCAAGGTCGAGTTCACGACCGGCCTGCCCGACTTCACCGGGCTGACCTTGACGCAGGCGTTGATCGAGGCCGAGAAGGCCCATGTCGATCTGCGCGCGACTGGGACCGGGCTCGCGGTCGGCCAGAGCGTGCCGGCGGGCGCGGTCGATGCAGGCACCGAAGTGATCGTTCACTTCGAGCCGATCTGATCTCGCCTCGATCCGAGCTTCCATCAGACGGCGACTTGGACTTGGCGGGCCCACTCGCCCAGCAAGATCGCGCTGAACATCGACTCGAGCGAGCGGGCGGACGCGCGTTGCAGCGCGGCGTCGTGGAGGGCTCGCGTCTGGGGGTCGAGCAGGCAGTCGCGAGCTTCGCGGATCTTGCGGTAGCGGGCGGTCGCGCTCGGATCGTGAGGGTGGTGATCGGGGTGCTCGGCGAGGGAGAGCTGGCGCCAGGCGGTCTTGATCTGCGCTGGGGTGGCTTGGGGGGTGAGGCCGAGCGTCCCGTAGTGATTCGTCATGCTTTTCAGTACCAACACCTACATGTGGATGCGACTTTTTGGGGGATCTGCGGGGGTCTGCTTGGAGCGGGTTCGCGGACGCGTGGACTGGTTCGCGGACGTTTGGGTGTTTGGCGTGGACTGGTTCGCGGATGTTTGGGTGCCCGAAGTGGGGGGCTTCACGGGGAATATTGACGGCCCGACGCTCGGCTCCCCCACTCGGGATCGGGCGCCAATGTCCGCCTCGGACGGACCGTCAATATTCCCCGCCGCCCGAGTTCGCGGACCTTCGCGCCGCCTCGTTCAGAGCGAGAGCGGAGAGCGGACATCGGGAGCGAGAGCGGGACAAAGATCGGGGAGCGAGAGCGGAGCGAAGAGCGGACATCGAGAGCGAGAGTGGGACAAAGATCGGGAGTGGAGAGTGGAGAGTGGAGAGCGGGAGTGAGGCGGCGCGAGGGGGCTACTTCAGCGCGGCGTCGGGCTCGGGGCAGTGGCTGCGCTCGCGCAGCGTTGGCAGCTCGGCGTCGAACATCCGAGCGAGCGCGGCATCGAAGGCGTCGCGGTCGAGGACCAACACGTGCTTGCCCTCGCTGACGAACTTGCTGGTCATCGGGTGCTGGATCGAGAAGCCGCGGATGTCGGAGAGCTGGTTCTCGAGCGCGAACGAGGCGTAGTAGGCGGCGTCGTCGGCTTCGAGGTCGGTGGTCACGTAGGGCTCGGCGCTGCGCCACAGGGCCGAGATACCTCGGAGGCCGCGAGCTTGGACCTCGCGGCCGAACGCGAGCAGCACGGCTTGTTGGCGCTTGGTTCGATCGCGGTCGCCGGTGCCGTGGCGCGAGCGGACGAACTGCAGGGCGGTCGCGCCGTCCATGTGCGTGCGTCCGGCCTCGACGCTCATCACCACGCAGGGCTGATCGGGGCCGTCGATCCAAAAGCAGTCCATGATCGGGCACTCGACGTCGACGTCGATGCCGCCGAGCTGATCGACGAGCGCTTCGAAGCCAGCGAAGTCGATGCTGGCGAAGCGATCGACCCTTATCCCGAGCTGCTCGAGCATCACCCGGCGCAAGAGCGGGATGCCCTGGCCGCGGCCGAGTCGAACCTCGCCGACCCGCACGACCGAGCTGATCCGGGCCTGGCCGCGGCCCTCTTCGTGGAGCGTGCCGATGTCCGGGAGATCGACCCACAGGTCGCGCGGGACGCTGAACGCGGCGACCTTGCCGTCGCGGTGGCGAAAGCCGGCGACGATCATCGCGTCGGTCCGACCGACGACCTTGTCGGTCCGGTTGTCGGCGCCGAGCAAGACCACGAAGGACACGCCCTCGAGCCCGGCGGGTCGACGCGGCTTGGCGATGGGCTCGAGCTCGAGCTGGGGCTGCGCTTGGCGAGCCATCGGGATCAGCACGTCGTGGCCGAGCGAGTTGCTGCTCGGGTCGAGCTCGTCCTCGTAGCGAAGCTCGGCCGGCGGCTCGGGCGGACCGACCAGATCACGCAGCGACTTGGCGCTGGCGTGGCGCATCCCCTCGGGGTCGTGCCAGGCCCACGCGGCGACGCCGACGAGGCAAAGGCCGACCCCCAGCAGGGCGTGACGCAGGCGTCGCTTGGCTCGAGGGCTCACGCCGCCACGACGTCTCGATCTCCCTCCGCTATTCCTTCAGCGCACGACCGGCAGGCTCGAGAGCACGCAGCGCGGCGCCGCTTCGTCGCCGCCGAACACCGACGCGGGCACGCCGAGCACGCCTCGTTCGAGCAGGGTCGTGAAGGGCTGCTCGGCGAGCGCGAAGTAGCCCACGCAGGCCGAGCACGACAGCGCCGGGCGTGCGTGCGTCCACGCGTCGAGCTCGGCGGCCAGGCTCGCCAACTTCGCCGCGACGCGCTCGGGTCGATCGCCGTGATCCTCGAGCGCCGCGAAGCCGATCCGAAGCCGCGACTCGTGCTTGGGCAGCGAAGCGAAGGCCTCGCGCGTGGCCTGCTGCCAACGCGAAGGCACGACGCAGAGCCCGACGTGATCGGGGATCAACCAGCCTTTCGAAAGCGAGACCAAGACCAGCGCCGACTCGTCGTGCAGCAAGTCGAGCGTGCTCGGGCTCGGCGGGGTCGCGTAGGCCGAGTCGAGGATCAGCATCCGGGTCGGATCGGCCCGGGCCCAGGCGCGGAGTCGCTCGCGCTCGGTCGGGTCGAGCGAGCGCCCCCAGGGCTTGAGCGGCTCGCAGACGAGCAAGCCCGACACGCCCGCGAGCGCTCGATCGTCGGGCAGGCCCGCGCGGGCCGACCACGGCTGGACCCGAACGCCAGCCTCGTCCGCCAGCCGCAGGTAGACCGGGTAGACGTCGTCGGGGATCGCGAGCGTCGCACCCCGGGCCGCGAGCAGCCCGAACAAGGCCCGCAGCGAGCGACGGACCCCGTGGCTGACCTGCGTGCGTGGTTTGAGCTGCGGCGAGAGCCCGAGTCGATCGAGGAAGCGCTCGGCCACGTGGCAGCGGTACTGGGCCTGGGGATCCTGCGCGGGCGCGATCGGGCCGAACCCGATCGGGTCGAGCGAGGCCAAACTTCGGTAGAGATCCAGCTCGGAGCGATCGACGAGCTCGGGCCGAGTCGCGCGCAGCTCGGCCCGAACGCGCAGGAATTCGTCCAGCCTCATGCGAAGCCTCGCGGCAGCGCGAGCGCGGAGTCGGGATCTTCGAGCGAGGCGAGGCAGCGACCGTCGGCGAGCAAATTCCACGAGCGCACCAGCCCCTGCGTCCGCTCCCAACCAACCGAGGGCTCGGTGTAGGCCGCGACCTCGAGCGGCCGGCCGAGCAGCTCGCCGCGAAACACCGGGCTGCCCCACGGGAGGTGGCCATGAACGACGAAGCCGAGCTCGTCGAGCGCCGCGATCACCTCGGCGAGCGCGAAGCGATGGGCCGCGCAGTGCAGGTTGATCGCGCTCGGAGCCCAGGGGTTCTCGGCCAGGCTCGACACGTAGAGCTCCTTGAAGCAGACCTGATCGAAGCCCTCGCTCGCGCTGCGCTCGAGGTAGGCGCGGACCTTCGCGCGCGAGTCGACGCCGCC
>JAMHUH010000295.1:0-1975 GCA_035904925.1 Nannocystaceae bacterium | reverse complement strand
CACGTTGGTGAAAGTAGCGGCGTCGAGGCCAGCCGCGATCTGGTCGGCGGTGGCGAAAGGCAGACGGTAGACCTCGAAGAGCGGCTCGCTCCCCGCGGGGTCGGTCAGGATCGAGTTGACCAACGCCTCGGCGACCGTCGCCGAGATCCCGAATTTGCTGGCGATTGTGTCGAGGATCAGCGAACGCCTGCGCAGGTGACCGACGACCCTGGCCAACAGCCACGCACGCCGAAACGCGATATCGTCGATCCAGTCGTCGTTGGCGTCGTCGACGAGCACGGCCTTGGCGAGGACGTCGTCGAGGACGCCGACGAACTTGGTCTCGAGGAGGGTATTCTGCTCGGTGAGGGTGAGCGCCGTGGTCTTCTCGACGATCTCGGTCACCGCGGTGACGTCGGCGGTCTCGAGCACTTCGGGCAAGTTCTTGGCCAGGGCTTGGCCATCGGGATCGACCAAGAGGTCGACCTCGCGCTCGATCATATTCAGCCCTTGCGCGAGCTCGCCGAGCGTGCGCGAGATCGCATCGGCGTCGAGCGGATCGATGCCCGAGAACTGATGGCGCAAGAGCCAGTCGAGCTCGTCGACCGAGAACTCGCTCTCGCGGACCGCCGCGACTTGGTCCATGAAGGCAAGCGTCGTGGTCGGGCTGGCGAAGGGGTCCAACGCGGTCAGGCCCGTGGTCGTCCCCGCGAGGCGAACGAAGTCTCGAATCGAGACTCGAAGCGCCCGCGCGAACAAGACACAGCGCAGCAGCGCAGTGAAATTGGCGAAGGTGAAGGCGTCGGTGGCGAGGTCCGAGCCGACCAAGGACTGATAGTCGCGTTCCTTGATCCCGAGCCCCGCGAGAACCCGGGAGAGCTGATCGGCGCCGATCAACCCGGCGCTTCCGGTCCCAGACAATTCAGTGCCGGTTTCTCCAGGGAGGAAGTCGGGATCGATCGGGCCGAGGTCCTTGACCAGAAAGCGACGCCGATAGAGCGCAGCCGGCTCTACGTCGTATTCGCGCGCGTCGATGACGTCCGCCCAGAAGGTGGCGAGTTCGTCCCAGCCCAGGCGCGTTCGCTCCTTCACTCGCGCGATCTCAGCGAGATTTCGCAGCGCGCCACGATCGAGCGTGCTGCCGAGCGTGTCACGCAACAACACGTTGAGCATGCGCGCGGGGATCTTGCAGGCTCGCTGCAGACGCACGAAGCGATGCATGCGGTCGAGCGCGGCCGCGTCGAGAAGTGGGATCGCTGCAGCCGCGAGTTCACAGCTCTCGCCCCATACAAGCTCGAGGTCGCCGCTCGGATTGATGAAATCGAAAGCCAGCAGCTCGCGCAGCTCGTCGAGGGTGAGTCGGGCTCGAGCGATCAGGTCGCCGATACCGGCCGAGCTTGGGCCTTTGAGAGTCGCAACCCAACCATCGCTCTCGACGCCCGACGAGAACCCCCAGAATTCACGGTCATCCGACGACGCATTGCCCGAGTAGAGGCCCGCTACGATGCTGAACTCGACCGCGTTCATGCCGAGCAGGTCACCCGCGAGCGCGTCGAGAAAGGCGTCGCTCGGGCTCACGCTGGCGAAGCGGCGCATGAGCTCGTGCCGAGGGACGCCGAGGTGGCGCAGGTAGGTCTGGGCTTCGACAGTGGGTAGCGAGAAGGGCAGCGTCCACGGATGGACGGTCGCGGTCATCGTTGCGCCCGCATAGACCGTGGCGTCGAGGTGCTCGGGATGCAGACGAAGTTCGGCGGCGGTCCAAGTGGTCTGCTTGGACGTGGTCGAGAGCCCGCCGTCGACGAAGTCCTCGAGCAACTCGTTGACGAGGTCGACGTAGGGCAGCACCGTGTTGGTGTTGGCGCAGTCGAGTAGGATGTGCTCGAGATCGGGACGCCGCGCGAGCAACACCTCCAATGCGTTGTCCGCGAGTTCGGCCGGGCGTTTGCCCAAGAACGCGAGCAGATCGGCGAGATAGGCGGCCGGACTGAACACCGAG
>JAMHUH010000294.1:0-2357 GCA_035904925.1 Nannocystaceae bacterium | reverse complement strand
CCTGTCGTGGGATCGTGCTGCGGGTCGACTCGGGTGGCGGCTCGGCCTTTGCCTCGGAGCTGATCTGGCGCGAGGTCCAGCTGACCCACGAGGGTTGGCAAAAGGACCCCCGGCACAGCCCGCCGATCGTCGTCTCGATGAGCGACGTCGCGGCCAGCGGTGGCTACTACGTCGCCATGGGCACCGACATGATCTTCGCCGAGCCGCTGACCGTCACCGGCTCGATCGGCGTGGTCATGATGCACTTCGACGTCTCGGGTCTGCTCGACATGCTCGGCGTCGCCGTCGATCGGATCGAGCGCGGCGGCGAGGGCGTCGAGATGAACAGCATCTGGCAGCCTTGGACGGACGAGCAGCGCAAGAAGGCCCGCGCGGGGATCGAGCGGATTTACGATCTGTTCTTGGAGCGCGTGAGCGGCGGGCGAGGCAAGACCAAGGACGAGATCAACGCGATCGCCCGCGGGCGAATCTGGTCGGGCGAGCGGGCCAAGGGGCTCGGGTTGGTCGATCAACACGGAGGTCTGCGCGAGGCGATCGCCGAGCTCGAGAAGCGATCGGATCGCAAGCGCTTTGGCGAGCTCGAGCTGCGGGTCCTGCCGGTTCGTCTGAGCTTGTTGCAGTTGGTCTTGCGTGGGGCTGGTTCGTTGATCGTCGACCCGGTCGGGGGGTTGGTGGCCGAGCGGGCCGAGGCCAAGCAGGCCAAGCTGCCTCTGGCGGTCGAGCATGCGCTCGCGAAGGTGAACCTTTCGCTGCTCTACTTGCCGCAGGATCAGGCCAGCACGATCGTGAGTGGGGAGATTGGGCTCGACTGAGCTCCAGGCTTCAGAGGCGGGGGTCGTGAGCACGAGATTGGGCGCGCATGGTAGACCTGCCGCAAAAGGCGCCTTCAGACAGTGGCCTCGACGCTTACGAGAGCGCGTACATGGGCGGGGCACCTGCCCTGTACCGCGACAAGGTTCGTGCAAATTGGAAGGCACCAGCGCTTGCGGGGGGCCTCGCGGTGTTCGTGGTCGCATGGTGCGCGACGCATGGGTTGGGATTGGGCTTGGGGCTGGGCCTTGGGACCGGCATCGCCTTGCTCGGCTTGGTTTTCTCCGTCGTTCGTGTGAAGGTGACGGCGGAATTTGTCGAGGTTCAATATGGGCTTTGGGGTCCCAAGATTCCGATTTCTGCGATCGAGTCGGTCGAGGCCGTGACGCATGAGTATCGGAGCCCTCTTCGATGGGGGATATCGCCGATCGCAAGGGGCGAGTGGCTTTATTCCATTGCTGGCGATGAGGGGCGGGCGGTGAAGATCATTTGGAGGACATCTTCAGGGCGAAGGCGGGTGCATTATCTTGGTAGCCTGGACCACGAGGGGCTGGCGGCCTCGATTCGAGCCGTGAAGGCGAGCCTTCCTTCAGTGGGAGAGCTTGGAGTCGGAGATCCGGCCGACGAGAGGTAGAGATCGTCGCGGCCGAGGGGGTGTCAGCCGGCGACGAAGTGGCGCGGGAGGTGGGCGCGCAGGTCGTCGATGAAGTCGGCCAGGCCAACCGCTCGCCCACGCCGCATCAATTCGTCAATCGAATGTTCGAGGCAGAGGGCCTCGCGCGAGGCATCGCGATCCGTCAATTTCGCCAGGATTCGCTTGGCATCGGACGCGGCGTCGTTGGGTCGCGAGGTGGTCCGCTCGGGCTGCTTGGTGGGGTCGAAGGAGAGCTCGCGGGTCAGCGCGTCGAGGCGTGCTCGCTCGTCCGGGTCGCACGGCTCGAACCCACAGATGAACCATGCCTCGCCTTCGGGCTCCGGCATCGCCAGGACGACGTCGAATGTCCACTCGAGCTTGTCGCGGACCTGCATGAAGCCCATGCGACGCCGCTTGGCGTCAGCATCGCCATCGTGAGCAATGATGACGATCGAGGGACGAGGATCGCGGTGCGCGAACGCGGTCAGTACGGTCCGATACATGCTCGCTTCGGGCAGCAAAGGCTCGCCGGCGATCCGGCCGTGGAGGCGGATCGGCTTGCCCTGGGGGCCCCGAACTTCGATGCTGCCCGAGAGCTTGGGCTGGTCTTCGTTAGTCGGACCCTTCCAGCTCCACACATGGTCCAAGACGCCATCAAGCCAGTCGTGATGCGCGAGCGCAACCTTCGCCGCGAGGGTCTTGATTAGGTCGTCGTGTGCTCGATCCTCGCGGACCCAGCCGATGTGAACGAGGTCGCTCATCGCGTCGCTCCGACCCAGTCCTCGCCTACGCTTGCCCAGAACTCACCGGTCGGCAGCTGGCCTTTCCATTCGAGCCACTCGGGGTGTGTGTCGAGCCGCGCGGCGGCGACGTGGCCTTCGGGTGTGAAAGTCATGACTTGGACCTCCTCGGC
>JAMHUH010000293.1:0-5249 GCA_035904925.1 Nannocystaceae bacterium | reverse complement strand
CCGAACACGTCGTCGTGCTCGGCTCGGTCGCGCAGGACTCGATGGCAAATCTCGTGGGCGATGTCCGGGTAGTCGACGGACTCGCCCCCGGGCTCGGGGCCGGACTCGCTGATGACCGTGATGCCCCAGTCGCGCAGGGCCGCGATCAGCTGCTTGCGCAGCGTGACGCCCCCGTGATCGCTGCCGACGTGAAAGCGCATGAGCTCTCTTCTACCCGAGAGCGGAGGCTCGCGTCGAGCGCCAGTCGCTCAGTCGACCTTCTTGAACACCAAGCAGGCGTTGGTGCCCCCGAACCCGAAGCTGTTCGAGAGCGCATACTCGATGTCGGCCCGCCGGGCCTCGTGCGGCACGTAGTCGAGATCGCACTCGGGGTCGGGATCGTCGAGGTTGATGGTCGGCGGGATGATGCCCCGCTGGAGCGCGTAGCAGCACAGCGCGCCCTCGACCGCACCGGCCGCGCCGAGCAGGTGCCCGTGCATCGACTTGGTCGACGAGACCATCAGGCCCTTGTCGCAGTAGTCGCCAAACACGCTGCGGATCGCCCGAGACTCGATCGCGTCGGCGATGGTCGAGGTCCCGTGGGCGTTGACGTAGCCGATCGCCTCGGGCGCGAGCCCGGCGTCCTCGAGCGCCAGCGTCATGCAAGCCTTCGCGCCCGCGCCGTCCGGCGTCGGTGAGGTCGCGTGGTAGGCGTCGGAGTTGGCCCCGTAGCCCACGACCTCGGCGATGATCTTGGCGCCGCGAGCCTTGGCGTGCTCCCACTCCTCGAGCATGAGCAGGCCGCAGCCCTCGCCCATCACGAAGCCGTCGCGGCTGAGCGTGAAGGGCCGCGAGGCCTTCTGCGGCTCGTCGTTGCGGGTGCTGATCGCTCGGGCCGAGCCGAAGCCGCCGATGCTGAGCGGGGTGATCGTGGCCTCGCTGCCGCCGGCGATCATCACGTCGGCGCGCTTGTACTTGATGGTCAAGTAGGCCTCGCCGATCGAGTGCGAGCCGCTCGAGCAGGCCGACACGTGGCTCATCAAGGGGCCCTTGAGGCCGTGGAAGATCGAGATCTGGCCGCCCGCGAGGTTGATGATCAGCGAGGGCACGAAGTAGGGGCTGACGCCGCGACGCCAGCCCTTCTCGCGCATCGAGATCAAGCTGTTCTCGATCGTGGCCAGGCCACCGAGGCCCGCGCCGACATAGACGCCGGTTCGCTCGGCGGGCGGTCGATTCTCGGCCGTGTAGCCCGCGTCCTCGAGGACCATGAACGAGGCCGCGAGCGCGTATTGAATGAAGAGGTCCATCTGACGCAGGTACTTCTTGGAGAAGTACTTGGTCGGATCGAAGTCCTTGACCTCGCCAGCGATCTGCGCGGGCAGGTCGCTGGTGTCGAACCTGGTGATGCGATCGATCCCGCTCTTGCCAGCCACGATGGCCGACCAGGAGGACTCGGCGTCGAGTCCCATCGGGGTGATCATTGCGATGCCGGTGATGGCAACCCTGCGCTCGGCCACGTTGCTCCTCGGAGATGATTCGCAGCCAGCCGCGGGGCGGCTGACTCGGTTCTCAGCCGCGGGCGGCTGACTCGGTTACCAGCCGAATGTACCCCGGCCGACCCGCAATTCGATTGCGAGGTCGGCCGGCGGACGGCTCAGTTCTTGTTGTTCTTGATGTAGGCGACGGCGTCGCCCACGGTCTTGATCTCGTCGACCTTGTCGTCCGGGATCTTGATGCCGAATTCTTCCTCGAGGGCGAGGACCAACTCGACGATGGCCAACGAGTCGGCGCCGAGGTCGTCGGTGAAGCTCTTCTCGGGCGTGACTTTTTGCTCCTCGACGTCGAGTTGCTCGGCGATGATCCCTTGGATCTTGCGCAGGATGTCGTCGGACATGGTGTTTGCGTGCTTTCGCGTAAGGTGGGGACGAAAGGCCCAAACGGGCCGGGGAGGGAGTCGGGGCCGCTCGGCCCGAGGGGAAATCGTCGACCCTCGCGGGTCGGAGCGAGCTACATCGCGAGGCCGCCGTTGACCCGCAGGACGTGACCCGTCACGTAGCCCGCGGCCGGCGAGGCCAGCCAGGCGACCGCTTCGGCGACGTCGCTCGCGTCGCCGATCCGCTTGAGCGGGATCTTGGCGAGCAGCGCGTCGCGGGCAGCCCCATGCAGGGCCGCGTCGGTCATGTCGGTCGAGATGAAGCCGGGCGTGACCGCGTTGACCGTGAGGCCGCGACCGGCCAGCTCGGCGGCCAGCGACTTGGTCATGCCGAGCAGCGCGGCCTTGGACGCGGCGTACATCGACTGGCCGGCGTTGCCGGTCTCGCCGACGACGCTGGACACCGCGATGATCCGGCCGTGCTCCTTGGCCTTGAGCAGGTGGCGAGCGGCCGCCCGAGCGCACAAGAACGCGCCCTCGACGTTGACCGCGAAGATGCGACGCAGGTCCTCGGTCTTGGCCCGCATCAGCAAGGCGTCGATCGAGATGCCGGCGTTGGCGACGAGGATGTCGAGGCCACCGAGCTCGGCGACCACACGCTTGACGCCGGCTTCGACCGCGGCTTCGTCGGAGACGTCGAAGCCGACCGGGATGGCCTTGCCACCCGCGGCTTCGATCGCCGCACAGACTTCGTTGGCCGCCGGCTCACCGCGCGTGAAGTTGACGGCGACGGCGGCACCACGCTCGGCGAGCGTCATCGCGATCGCCCGACCGATGCCACGCGAGGCACCAGTGACGAGTGCGACGCGGTCGGTCAGCGACCAAGCCCTAGGAATGCCCGTCATCGGCCGAGACGTGTATCGCAGCTCCGATCGCTTGTCACCAGCGGCGATCAAACCAGGCCTGCCAGGTCCCCGGCTTCACCGAAGGAGTGGACCGGCAACTCACGAGCGATGCGGCGCACGAGCCCCTTGAGCACCTTGCCATGGCCGACCTCGATCGCCTGCGTGGCCCCCATGCGCAGGGTCATTCGCACGGATTCCTCCCATCGAACCTTGCTCGTGACCTGAGCCACGAGCAGCGCACGGACCCGATCTCGATCGGCGTTTGGTTCGGCCTCGACGTTGGTGATCACGGGCGCCGACATCGGATGGATCAGCGTCGTCTCGAGCGCGTGGCCGAGCCGCTCGCCGGCGATCTGCATGAGCTCGCAATGGAAGGGCGCGCTGACCTTCAGCGGGATCGCCCGCGCTTCGGCCTCACCCGCGGCTTCGATCATGCGATCGACCGCGGCGATGTGACCCGCGACCACGACTTGGCGGCCGCCGTTGAGGTTGGCCGGGCTGACCCGCTCGGTCTCGTTGCTGACCTTGGCGCAGAGCTCCTCGACCTCGTCGGCCTCGAGCCCGATGATCGCCGCCATCGAGCCGACGCCCGGAGGCACCGAGTCCTGCATCGCCTGACCGCGCAGCCGGACCAACCGAATCGCGTCGCCGAACGCGATCGCTCCGACGGCGACCAAGGCCGAGATCTCGCCCAAGCTGTGCCCGAGCGCGACTTGGGGACGAAGCGGCGTGTGCTTCTCGAGCACGCGCAGGGCCGCGATCGAGCAGGCGAGGATCGCCGGCTGGGTGTTGGCGGTCAGGCCCAAGTGGTGCTCGGGGCCTTCGAAGCAGAGCTTGGACAGATCGAAGCCGAGCGCGTCGTCGGCCTCCTCGAACACTTCGCGGGCCTCGGCGAACTGGTCGAAGAGTCCCTTGCCCATGCCGATCGCTTGGCTGCCCTGACCGGGGAACATGAAGGCGGTGGTGCTGGGCTCACTCGGAGAGGTCATGTCGTTGGACTCGTGGATCCGCTGCCGCGGGCAGCATCGAAGAGCGGACGATGGGCGGCGATGGCTGCACGCAGTGCCGGAACCAGGCCGCGCGTGGCCGATCGCTGGGCCAGCGCGAGCGCGTTGTACAGCGCCCGAGAGCTCGCGCCACCGTGGCAAATGATCACTGTGCCGTCGACCCCAATCAGTGGGGCGCCACCATGAGCGTCCGGGTCGAGCTCGTCGGCGAGCGTGCGCAAGGTCGAACGCAGCGAGGCCGATTCGTTCGAGTCTGCATCGAGCGCACGGGTGAGGAAGCGTGGCCACGCTGCCATCGCAGCCTCGGTCGACTTGAGCACGAGGTTGCCGGTCCAGCCATCGGTGACGACCACCTCGCAGGCACCATCGAAGAGCCGCGTCGGCTCGACGTAGCCGATGAACTCGAAGTCGGGGCTCGGGTGAAGCTCGAGCAGCTTGGCGCTCGCCCGGGTCAGGGCGCTGCCCTTGCTCGGCTCGCTGCCGTTGCTGAGCAGGGCGACTCGAGGGCGTGAACGAGCTTGCGCGAGCGAGGCGTAGACCGAGCCCATGACCGCGAACTGAACCAGGTTGAGCGGTCGACAGTCGACGTTCGCGCCTGCGTCGAGGACCACGGTGCTGCCGCGGCTTCCCTCTCGCGGCGCGCGACCGAGGTGCGGAAAGCGAGTGAGGATCGCCGGGCGATCGACCCCGGAGATCCGCCCGAGGCCGAGCAACGCGGCCGCGAGGATCGCCCCCGAGTTTCCAGCCGAGACGATCGCCTCGACCTCGCCCGCGGCGAGCCGTTGGATCGCGACGTTGAGCGAGGCGAGCGGCTTGGTCTTGACCGCGCGCGCCGGGCTCTCGTCCATCGTGATTTGATCGGGGGCGTCGACGAGGCGCACCCGCTCGGCCGCGCCGCTCGGCAAGCGACCCGCGAGCTGCTCGAGATCACCGACGAGATCGATCTCGAGCCCGGCCGCGATCGCCAGCGCGAGCGCGCCGAGCTCGGGCTCGGGTCGCGCGTCGGAGCCGAACGCATCGAGGGCGATCCGCGGCGGCATGGATCGAGACTAGCAGCCATCACGCCACCAATGAACGAGCCCACCGGATCGCGAGCGATCGACGGTGGGCTCCTGACGAACGAGTGATGGCGAACGTGATGGAGAGGTCAGTCCTGCTGGACTTCGACGACCTGTCGACCTTTGTACTGACCGCAAGCCGGACAAACACGATGGCTGAGCATCAACTCGTCACAGTTCGGGCAGGGGGAGAGCACCGGTGCGGTGCGACGGTCGTGGTTGGCTCGCCGGCTGTCGCGGCGGGACTTGGACTTGCGCTTCTTCGGAACGGCCATTGCGGGAGCCTCGGGAGGCGGAGTGTCTATGGTTTAATCGAACCTGAAAAGGGGCGTGAGGCGAGGTGACTCACGCGATGGACGATGGAGATTGGGGGGAGATGGTGGAAGAGATGGCGGTCGGCTCAGCCTTGCGGGCCGGAAGTGAGCTT
>JAMHUH010000292.1:0-3705 GCA_035904925.1 Nannocystaceae bacterium | reverse complement strand
GCTGCGAAGGCGGCTATCCGGGCCTCTTCGACATGAGCGGCAACGTCTGGGAGTGGGAGAATTCCTGCCTCGTCGATCCGATGAAGCCGGCGCAAGATCACAACTGCCAGCAGCGTGGCGGGTCCTACTTCAGCGACGATCAGGCCCTGCGCTGCGCGGTCGACAGCACGCGAACCCGCAACTTCAGGGCCGACCACCTCGGCATTCGCTGCTGCGACATGCCTTGATTCGCCGCGCCGAGCCTCACTCGAGCCAGGCGTCGACCACGGGGTCGGGCCAAGGCAAGCGAGCCTCTCGCTGCGGGCGCGGAAAGCCGCCCGCGGCGATCCGCTCGGCCAACGCAGCGTCGACGCGGGCCCACTCGCGCGGGCCCTCGAGCACGATCGTCACCAAGGTCGTGCTGATCGGCGGGCGCTCGAGCACGAGGTGCTCGTGCAGCGCGTGACCGAGCACCCGCACGCCGATGCCGGTCGATCGAATCACGCGATCGATCACGTCGAGCGAGCCGGTCTGGATCGCCTCGAATTGCGCGATCGCTTCGGGCGTGCCCGCGAGCACCAGCGAGCACTCGTCGATCAGCGCGAGCGCGTCCTCTTCACGACCGCGATCGTTGGCCCGCGATCCCTGGGCCTGCGCGAGCGCTCGTCGGGCCGCCTGCAATTCACCCGCGCGCCGATGCAGCGCCGCCTTGGCGATCGGGAAGCGGGCGAAGGCGATCACGTTGAACACGTCGTGCCACGAGCCCGGGCGGGTCGGGATCTCGCCAGCCATGACCGACGCCTCGTAGCTCGGCGGCGCCTTGCGAGACCGGACTTGGCCAGGCCGGCCCTGCACGCTCGGGAGCAGCCGCCAATTCGTGTGCGCGAGCATCTGGCCGAGCGACTCGAGGCTGGGCGGCGCGCCCGAGCCGAGCTCCGGCCAGGCTTCGACCAGCAGGGCGAGCGCGCGCTGGCGCTGCCACACGCTACTCGCAGACACCCATGGGCGCCCCACAATCGCCCGCGCCCGCACACACCCCGCTCTCGCACTCGGCGTCGAAGCGACACGCCTGACCGCCGACGAAGGCCCCCGGGCAATAGGGGTCGTCGCACTCGGTCGGCAGCGCCGAGAGCCGAGCGTAGTGCGAGGGCTCGATCGTGATCCCGCTGCTGTCGAGGTCGCTGGGATCCGCCGCCGGCCCGGTCCGCGGCCCGCTCGCGCGCTCCCACATGACCACGAAGTCGTCGGCCGAGTGGCGCAGCGGCGTCACGTCGCTGCCGAGCGCCTCGAGATCGTCGACCAAGTCGCCGAGTAGCCCGAGGTGGCCCAGGCCCCACTCGTCGAAGTCGCTGCCGACCCCGACGCCGCTCAGCCGCTCGTCGCGGGCCTGGCAGGCCGCCTCTTCGGGGAACGAGGCCGAGCAGGCGTCAGGCCCGAAGCGCGGCCGGGTCTGCTGAATGAAGCCGTTGAGATCCGAGCCCAGCCCGATCGGCACCTTGAGCCCGAGCCGGCCATAGTCGTAGGCCTGCGCGAACGAGCGCGACGAGCCGTGGCAGCTGTTCTCGACCGCCGACGCGTCGTAGGTGTTGGTCTCTTCGTGAGCGGTCCGAAGGCCGATCATCCCGCCGCTCTCGCGGACAAGCGCGACGATCCACGCCGGCGTGGTCTTCTCCTCGGCGGCCTTCTCGGGCCGCATGATCTCGCGAAAGTGGGCATGCGAGAGATAGACCGGATAATAGTCGTGCTCGACCGCGACCGCGTAGACGTCACGGACCAATTGCTCGGACATGTGCGCGGCGTCGATCAGCATGTTGCGCGCGATCATGGCCTCGATCAGCGCCTTGCCCTCGTCGGTCAGGCCCTTGACGTTGCGGCAGTTCGCGTCGACGTCGAAGCCGAGCGTGAGGTCCTGGGTGGTCAGGCCGCAGTCGCTGTCGACATGGCAATTCTCGCCGAATTGCACGGTCTGAAAGATCGTGTTGTGGGGCGCCGCGCCGCCGAAGCGATTGTCGAGCTGGTGAACGATCTGCAAGGTCCGAACCCCGAGCCCGTAGACCTCGTCCAATTGCGCCTCCCAATCGCCCTCGCCGAACACGTGCGAGGCCTCGATGCTCAGCACCATCGCCAGCTTGTCCTCGCTGACGATCCTGCGCGCATCCTCGGCGCTCAGGGCGATCTCGACCCAATCGTTGGCCGCGGCGAAGTCGTTGGCCATCTGCAATTGCACGCGGACATCGTCCATCTCGTCGCATTGCGGGCGCTTGACGTTCTCGTCCGGCAGGGCGCGACACAGCCAATCGAGCGAGACCGCCGAGACCACCGTGACCCGCAAGCCCGATTTGTAGGCGTCCTCGAGCCAGGGACCCCAAGCCTGCTGGTGGGCGATCACGTCCCAGCGCGGCCAGCCATCGAGCTCGGGCCAACCGCCCCGACGATCGAGGTGCTTGCCGGTGTCACCCGAGCTCCCCGGGACATCGGACAAGAACTCGGAGATGCCCAGACCCCCGAGCGTGAGCAGGATCTGCAAGAGCGGGACCTCGGCCGCGGTCGCGTCGAGCAGGGCTTGATCGCAGCCGGCGAAGAGCGGCCCGAGGTCGTCTTGCAAGCGGCCGTGATCGCCCGGCTCGCCGCCGTCGCAGATCGCCAGCGCGACGTCGGCCGGGCCGCCCGACTGGCCGTGGAACCAGCCGCCGCCGAACGCCTCTTCGGCGAACATGTGCAGGTGAAGGTCGGCGTAGCCCTCGAGCTGCGGCAAGGGATCGTCGCCGGTCTCGGTCGACTCGCTCGTGCCGCTGGCCTCGCTGGCCTCGTCGCTGCTCGCGGGATCGGGTGAGCGGTTGCAGGCGAAGGCCGTGAGCGAGACCAGGACGATGCGGGCCGAGGTGGACACGTGCGGAGTTTAGCGGTCGCGAGCTTTCCTGTATCTTGCTCGCAGGTGCGCGCAGGGAATCGTGGAAGGGCGCCGCGCGTCGTGAGTGCCATGAGTCACCCTCGCGCGCCGATGGCCCGAGCACTCCGGCGCGGGCTGCTGGCGAGCGTGCTGCTGACCAGCGCTTGTTCCTCGTCGAGCGAGCCGCCACCGACACCCACGCCCACGCTCACGGCCACGCCCGCGCGCTGCCCGAGCGAGCCGATCCCCGAGAGCCGCGCGCCCGATGTCACGCCGGCGATGGAGCAGGCCGAGTTCTGGCTGGCCAAGCTCGAGCCCGGCCAGGCCGACGCCGCGCTGATCGGACCGGCCGAGCGCGAGCGGATCGCCAGCCGCGTCGCCGCGACCCCGGGCTCGTGGCGCGACCCGATCGACCCCGCGCTCGCCGAGCCTGCCCACGTCGAGGCCGAGCTCGGCGAGCGGCTCGAGTGGCTCCGCGGTCGAGTCGGCGCTGGCAAGTACGTCGAGGGCCAAGCCGGCGCGCTCGAGCTCGCGGCAGCCACGATCGCCAGCGCCGGGCCCGTCGAAGAGACCGAGGCGCTGCACGGGATCGTCGGCGAGACGCCGCTGTGGTGCGTGCCGATGACCACCGGGCTCTACACCGCGCCGACCGGTCCTTCCTCGATCGATCTCGACTTCGATCGCAACCAATGTGCCTCGCTCCACCTCGGCGATCTGGTCCGCGTGATCCGGCGCGGCCAAGGCTGGGCCTACGTCGACGCGGGCCACTCCGTCGGCTGGATCGAGGAGCCGACGATCGCGAGCCCGATCGGCCCCGCGATCGCGCGCGCGAGCGT
>JAMHUH010000291.1:0-1551 GCA_035904925.1 Nannocystaceae bacterium | reverse complement strand
AGACCGGCAACCGGCTCTACGCCTACGCGGGCGGGCGAAAATTCGAAGACGCGACCGACTTCGCCGGCGTCCGCGACGGCGCGTGGGGTTGGGGCAACGCGATGTTCGATCAGGACAACGACGCCGACCTCGACCTGGTCCTGACCAACGGCTGGAACGGCACGCTCTACCTCGAAGATCCGATGGTCGCGTGGACCAACCAAGGCGGCGGCGAGATGGCGCCCTCGCCCGACACGATGGGCTTCGTCGACGAGCACCAGGGCCGCGCGCTGCTGACCTTCGACTACGACCGCGACGGCGACCTCGACGTGTTCATCGCCAACAACGCCGCCAAGCCGCTGCTCTTCCGCAACGACAGCGTCAGCGCCAACCATTGGCTGCAAGTCGACGTGCGCGGGACCGCCTCCAACCGCGACGCCCTCGGTGCGCGGGTCTGGGTCACGGCCGGTGGGATCACGCAACTGCACGAAGTCGGCGGCAGCAGCCACTACCTCGGCCACTCCGAGCGAGTCGCCCACTTCGGCCTGGGCGAAGCGGACGCGGTCGAGCAGGTCCGCGTGGTCTGGCCCGCGAGCGGAGCCGAGCTCGTGCTCGACACGCTCGCGGTCGATCAGCGCATCACCGCTTTCGAGCCTTGAGTGCGCTAGCGTAGGTGAATCGTCAGGCCGAGGCCGACGAAGGCCAGCCCCTGGACATAAGACGAAGAGCGCCGCGTCGGAAAGGGCGCGCCCATGATCAGGTTGCCGCCCAGCCGCCGCGAGAATCGATAGCCGATCGTGAGCTCGCCGCCGACCACGAAGGTGCTGCGCGCGACCTTGGCCGAGCCGCTCACGTCCTCCATCGGGTAGACGAGCGAGTAGCTCGACAGCCAATGATTGAGACCGCCGTAGACATGGGTGCCCAGCTGCACGCGCCGTCGCTTGCCCATGTGAAAGGTGTGGCCCGCGCTCAGCACCACTTGAGTCCGATGCGTGGCGCCCTCGATGTCGACGCCCTTCAACCAGGGCGCCAGCCAAGTCGGCTCGTTGCCATATTGCAGCTGGACGCCGAGATCGAGGGTGCCCGTGGCTCGGCCCGCGCTCCAGATCGCGGTGCTGGCCTGGAGATGCAGCTGCGCGCCCAAGAAGCTCTGGCCGCCGATCCCGTAGAGCACGTCGCCGGCGAGCTGAAGGTGAAGGCGACCGTCCTTCTCGCCCGACTCGGCGACATGCGGAGCCGGTGCGGGAGCCGGTGGGCCGGCGAGCAAGGCGAGCGCCAACACGAAGGCGCTCATGGCTGGCCCCCCGCGAGCACGTGCTCGAGCCCGGCTTCGAAGGCTGGCCAGACCACGCCGCCGTGGTCGGTTTCGAATTCGTCGTAGGCGAGCTCGAGGCCTTGGTAGTCGCGCTCGAGCAGGCGATCGATCATCGCGTCGAAGCCGATCTTCTGGCCGGCGCCGTTGTAGACCGCCCGCGCGGCGTAGAGCCGGATCGGCAGCGCGTCGCTGCGCTCGGCGTGCCAGCGCTCGTGGGTGAAGAGCACCTCGTCGAGCCCGGCATCGGCCGCGATCAC
>JAMHUH010000290.1:0-1743 GCA_035904925.1 Nannocystaceae bacterium | reverse complement strand
AGGGTGGGTCGGTGTCCTGCGGCTTGGCTTCGCTGACCTTGCCCGCCGACGAGATCGTGAACTCGACCGTGATCTCGCCGGCCAGCGCCGGATCGCGTTTCAGGCCCTCGTTGTAGCAGGCGCGGACCTCGTTGATGTGCGCGCGGACGATCCGTCGAATGATGTCCTTGTCGAGCTCGCCCTCGACCGTCGCGCTCGCTTGGCGAACGACCGGGACCGCCTGGCCACGACCGCCGAACCCTCCTCCGGTCGACTCGAAGTCGGAGTCCTCTTCGGGATCGAAATCGGGCGCACCCACCAGCCCGGCCGCCGGCTCCTCCTCGGCCGTGGTCTCGACCTCGGGCTCTGCCGTCGCGTCGGGCTCTGCCGTCGCGTCGGGCTCTTGCGCCGCGTCGGGCTCTGCCGCCGCATCAGGCTCAGCCGGCGTGCGAGTGGATGGTTGCGTCGAATCGCACGCGAGCAAAGCGAAGAGCACCAGCAGGACGGAACCACGGAGCATGACCGACGCTACCATGCGCGTTGCGCCACGAGAACGACTACCATCACCACGAGGACCGCATGGGCAGCCAAATTCCGACCTTGTTGACTGGAGCTGGGTTGATCTTCTTGGCGATTGCGATCGCCTGTCGCTTCTACATCCTCACGCAGGCAGCCAAGGCCGGAGTCCCGCGCTCGTTCACGCTCGAGAAGGTCGAATTTCCAGGCCGGAGCATGGTCGTCGGCCTGCTCGCAATCTCGCTGCTCGGCGGCCTGGCCTGCTTCGCGCTCGGCTTGCGCTACGCCTGAGCGCTTCGCCCGATCTCCTTGCTCTGGGCCCGCGCGGCTGTGAAGCTGGTCGAGTGCAGCGCCTGACCCTCGCCTTGGTGTTCGCCTCGCTCTTCGCCTGCACCAAGCCGGGTGAGCAGGAGGCCGTCGAGGTCCAGGCGCCCGAGCGCGAGGCCGCGAACGCGACCCGCTTGACCGGCAAGCTGCTCGATCACGAGGGCAAGCCGATGCACCTCGCCAACGTCGAGCTGCTCATGCCGGGCCTCGCTTCGAGGCCGGTCGAGGTCGCGGCCGATGGCAGCTTCGAACTGCTCGGGCCCGAGCAAGGCTTCGCTCGCCTGCGCACGACGGGGGTCGACCACGCCGACTTTCAGCTCCCGCTGCTGCTCGACGGCCAGGCCCACGAGCTGAGCGTGCGGCTCGGCACCTACCCGCGTCCGCCCAGCTTCGCCGGCCTCGTCGGCCTCGCCCACTTCGGTGATCCGAGCCAAGCCGAGCCCTTCGAATTCATGCCGGGCGACGACGGCCGTTGGCACGCTCGGCTCGCCCGCGACGAGAGCGACGCGAAGGCCACCGAGCTTCACTACCAGCTCGCCAACGCGACCGAGGTCGGCCACACCGTCAACGGGACCCAGGCCGATCGCTGGATCTACGACGGCGGCGGCGACTACTGGAGTGTGATCACGATCGCCCCCGGAGCGATCGAGCTGGTCTTCGATCCCGCTCTGCTGCCGCCGGCCTCGCGTCCCAGCGCGGTCGAATTCGCCGCGCCCGAGTCCGAGTTCGCCCGCGTCGCCGAGGCGATGATCGCCGTCGACGAGTGGCAGCGAAGCGCCTGGTCGGAGGCCCGCGAGGTCGGCCTCGCCCACGAGCGCTTCGAGCTGCTGCGGGCCAAGCTGCGCGAGGCGGTCGCGGCCGAGTCGAACGCGGCCGTGCGTCGGGTGCTCTGGATCGGCTGGGCTGGGATCCTCGATGTCG
>JAMHUH010000289.1:0-2615 GCA_035904925.1 Nannocystaceae bacterium | reverse complement strand
GTCTCGTCGGCGAACACGTGCAGCGCCCTCCCACGAGCCCACGCCGTACGGATCACCCCGAGCGCCGTGCCATGGCCCGAGGCCGCCAGCGCGCCGGTGTTGCAGTGGGTCAGCACCCCGCCCGCCGGCAGCAGTTGGGCGCCATGATCGGCCAGCTGCAAGCACGCGCGCAGATCGTCGTGGACGTGCTGCTCGGCCGTCGCTCGCAAGCGGGCCCGCATCTGCTCGACGCTCGCGTCGGCCGGCAAGCTCGCGATCGCCTCGCGCTGTTGTGTGAGCGCGACGAAGAGGTTGACCGCCGTCGGCCGGGTCGCGGCCAGGCGCGCGCTGGCGGCCTCGAGTTGCGCCCGAAAGCGGGCCTGATCCGCGTCGAAGCCGAGGCTGACCACGTAGAGCCCGATCGCCGCCGCGCAGCCGATCGCCGGCGCGCCGCGAACCGTGAGCGTCTCGATCGCCTTCGCGATCGGCTCGAGCTCGCTCAGCTCCAGCCAGACCTCGGTCAAGGGAAGCTCGCGCTGATCGAGCAAGACCAACGCCCGACCATCGTCGCGCAGACGGACGGGTCGCAGGCCGGAGTACGCCGCGGGGTCGAGCGTGTCGACGGTCATCGCGGCCTGCTCATATCACGACCCGCGCTGGTTCCGAACGGCCTCGACCACGCGATCGAGCACCGCGTTGACCACCGCCGGATTCGCCTGACCCTGACTGCGCTTCATGACCTGGCCGACGAAGAACCCGCGGATCTTGTCCTTGCCGCTCAACAATTGCTCGAGCTGCGCAGGGTTGGCGTCGACGATCTCGCGGACCATCGCCTCGATCGCGCCGTCATCCGAGACCTGCACGTAGCCGTCGCGCTCGACGATCGCCTTGGGCGAGCTGGCCGCGCCCGCGCTCGCCTCGCGATAAGCCTTCTCGAACACCTCTTTGGCGCTGCGGCGCGAGATGACCTCGCGCTCGACCAGCTCGACGATCTCGGCCACGACCTGCGGACCGATCGGGCTCTCGGCCAGGCCGCGCGAGTCGGCGTTGAGCAGGCCGAGCAAGTCGGCGGTCAGCCAATTGCAGACTTGCTTGGCCGCGCCCTCGCCCGCGAGCTCGAGCGCGCGATCGAAGAAGCGGGCCAGCGCGAGCTCGGCCGTCAGCACGCCGGCGTCGTAGCCCGAGAGGCCGAGGCCGACGTAGCGACGCCGGCGATCCCAAGGCAGCTCGACCAGCTCGGCCTTGGCCGCGGCCAGCATCGCCGCGTCGATCAGCAAGGGCGGCATGTCGGGCTCGGGGAAGTAGCGGTAGTCGGCCGCCGCCTCCTTGGTCCGCATCACTCGCGTGAGATCTTTGGCCGGGTCGTAGCTCATCGTCGACTGCACGACCCGCTGGCCCTGATCGAGCAGGTCGGCCTGGCGGCGGATCTCGGCCCCGATCGCGGCCTCGAGGAACTTGAACGAGTTGAGGTTCTTGATCTCGCAGCGGGTCCCGAACGCCTCGCTGCCCCAGCGCCGCAGCGAGACGTTGGCGTCGCAGCGCAGCGTGCCCTCTTCCATGTTGGCGTCGGAGATGTCGAGGTAACGAACGATCGTTCGAAGCTCGCGCATGTAGTCGGCGGCCTCGGCCGCGGAGCGAATGTCCGGCTCCGAAACGATTTCGACCAGAGGCACGCCCGCGCGGTTGTAGTCGACCAGGCTGATCTCCTCGCCGAGCACGTGGGTGTTCTTGCCCGCGTCCTCTTCCATGTGGATCCGATGCAGGCGAATCCGCTTGGTCGCGAGCTCGCCCTTGGCCGGGTCCGGGATCTCGATCGAGCCCGCGAGCGCATAAGGGTGATCGCTCTGGGTGATCTGATAGCCCTTGGGCAAGTCGGGATAGAAGTAGTGCTTGCGAGCCCAACGGCTGCTGGCCTGGACCTCGCAACCGGCCGCCAACGCGAGCCGCAACGCAAACTCGACCGCGCGCTGGTTGGGCACCGGCAAGGTGCCGGGCAGGCCGAGCGTGTAGGCATCGACCTGCGTGTTGGGCTCGGCCCCGACCGCGTAGGCGCAGCGGGTGAACATCTTGGTCGCGGTCTTGAGCTGGCAGTGGACCTCGAGACCAATGACGACCTCGTAATCGGCGACGGGCATGATCAGACGTTGCCTTTCGAAGCTTCGGTCGCGGACGCGAGTGGCGGGTGCTCGAGCTGCCAGCGGGTCGCGGCCTCGTGGACCGCGGCGACGTGCAGCAACGCAGGCTCGGCCAGCCGCGGGCCACACAGGTGCAGCCCGATCGGCAAGCGGTTGCGCGCGGGCGCGTCCACGCGCGCAGGCGCGAAGCCGGCCGGGATCGAGATCGCCGGCAGTCCGGCCAAGTTGGCGCCGATCGTGAACACGTCCGACAGGTACATCGCCAGCGGATCGTCGACCTTCTCGCCGATCCGAAACCCGGGCAGCGGCGCGGTCGGGCTGGCGATCACGTCGCAGCGCTCGAACGCCGCCGCGTAGTCGCGGGCGATCTTGGTCCGGACCTTCATCGCGCGCCCGTAGTACTCGGCGTAGGAGTCGGCCCGCAGCACGAAGGTGCCCAGCAAGATCCGCCGCGCGACCTCGGCCCCGAACCCGTCGTGGCGCGTGGCCGCGTAGGTGTCG
>JAMHUH010000288.1:0-7560 GCA_035904925.1 Nannocystaceae bacterium | reverse complement strand
GATCACGAAGCGCCGGATCGTCGACGAGAGGGCCATCGGCGGGATGCTAACAGCTCACAGGTAGCGACGCAGATCCGCGAGGCGCCGCGCGAGCGAGGGCGTGAGCTCGAGCCCGGCGCAGGCCCGCAGCAGCGTGACGAGGAACGCGTGGAGGCGGGGGGCCTCGGCGGGCTCGGGGCTCCACGCGAGCTCGACATGCGCCTCGCCGCGCTCGTCGAGCGTGCGCAGCTCGACGTCCATGCCGTCGCGACCGACACGCGGCTCGAGGGCGGGGTCGGGCTGGAAGTGAAGCGCCGCGAGGGCCTCGAGCAGCGAGGCGCAGGCGCTCGCGTCGAGCCATCCTGCGGCCGCGAGCACTTCGACCGGGCGAAAGTCGTCGAGCTCGAGGCCCTGCTGGATCCGTGCGCCGATCGGGTCGTGGTCGAGCGGCTCGCGTGCGGTCCACAGGCGCAGCTCGATCCGCGCGTCGATCGAGCGCGTCGCCCGAACCACGAAGGGCGGGATGAAGGCAGGCGAGAAGCAGGCCTGCGCGAGCGCGGGCTGGCTCGGACAGCCGAGCTCGAGCCGAACCAGCGCGTGCTCGTCGAGCGCCTGAACCTCGAGCCCGAGCATGGCCAGCTCGGCGACGATCTGCCTGGCCGCCTCGGGCGTGGACCAAGCCAGGATGCAGGTCGGGACCAGATCCAGCGCGAGCTCGAGCAGATCGACGTCGACCCGCGCGAGCCCAGGCAGGACGCCGCGCAGCGCCTGGACCTGCTTGCGAGTCGCTCGCAGCGGCGCGCGGCTGACCAGGTAGGTCGTCACGGGCGGCATCTTCGACGGCGCTACGCTGCGTCGCAAGCCCGAGCTCAGTGCTCGAACTGCGCGGCCTCGGTGCTGCCGCTCATCGCCAGCGTCGAGCTCTGCCCGGCGCTGATCACCTGCGACACGCGATCGAAGTACCCGGTCCCGACCTCGCGCTGGTGCTTGACGGCGGTGTAGCCCTCGGCCTCGGCGGCGAATTCGGCCTGCTGCAATTCGCTGTAGGCAGCCATGCCCCGGGCTTGGTAGCCGCGGGCCAATTGGTACATCGAGTGATTGAGCGCGTGGAAGCCGGCGAGGGTGACGAACTGGAACTTGTAGCCCATCGCCCCGAGCTCGCGCTGGAAGGTGGCGATCGTGGCGTCGTCCAAGTTGCGCTTCCAGTTGAAGCTGGGCGAGCAATTGTAGGCCAGCATCTTGCCCGGGAATCGGGCGTGGATCGCCTCGGCGAAGCGGCGGGCCTCGGCGAGATCGGGGGTCGAGGTCTCGCACCAGACCAGATCGGCGTAGGGGGCGTAGGCGAGGCCGCGGCTGATCGCCTGTTCGATGCCCGAGCGGACCCGGAAGAAGCCGTCGGAGGTGCGCTCGCCGGTCGTGAATTCGCGGTCGCGCTCGTCGATGTCGGAGGTCAACAGGTTGGCCCCGTTGGCGTCGGTCCGGGCGATGACCAGGGTCGGCACGTTGCTGACGTCGGCGGCGAGGCGGGCGGCGACCAGCGTGCGAATGAACGCGCTGGTCGGGACCAGCACCTTGCCGCCGAGGTGACCGCATTTCTTCTCGGACGCGAGCTGGTCCTCGAAGTGGACCGCGGCCGCGCCGGCCTCGATCATGTTCTTCATCAGCTCGAAGGCGTTGAGCGGGCCGCCGAAGCCGGCCTCGGCGTCGGCGATGATCGGGACCATCCATTGCCGGCTGGCCTCGCCCTGCTCGGAGCGCTCGATTTGGTCGGCGCGGGAGAGCGCGGCGTTGATCCGCTTGACCACGGCCGGGACCGAATTGGCCGGATAGAGGCTCTGATCGGGGTACATCTGGCCGGCGAGGTTGGCATCGGCCGCGACCTGCCAGCCGCTCAGATAGATCGCCTCGAGCCCGGCGCGGACCTGCTGCACGGCCTGGTTGCCGGTCAGGGCCCCGAGCGCGGCCACATAGTCGCGCTGGTGCAGGAGCTCCCAGAGCCGCTCGGCGCCGTGGCGGGCCAAGGTGTGCTCGACGACGATCGTCGGCCGCAGGCGGTCGACGTCGGCCTCCGAATAGGGCCGCTCGATCCCGGCAAAGCGCGTGTCGGATTCCAGCGAGTCGGTACGGATCAGGTCGTTCATGGGATTCCTCGTTCGTTGCGATTCGTGGGAGACGGGTCAATCCAAGTCGGGCTATTCGAGCTGCGAATAGGCCCGAAGGGTCAAGAAGTCGGCGAGCTCGTCGGCCAGGACCAGCTCGGTGAAGAGCTCGCGGGCGAGCGCGAAGCGGCCGGACTCGAAGGTCGCGTCGCCGAGCTCGGCGCGGACGACCTCGAGCTCTTCGGCGATCACCCGCTCGACCAGCGCGGCGTCGACGACCCGGCCGTCGTCGAGCGTGGCGCCGTGCTTGCGCCACTGCCAGACCTGGGCGCGGCTGATCTCGGCCGTCGCGGCGTCCTCCATCATGAAGTAGAGCGGGACGCAGCCGTTGCCGCTCAACCAGGCCTCGAGGTACTGGATCCCGACGCGAACGTTGAGGCGCAGGCCCGCCTCGCTGCGCGGACCCGTCGGCGTCGCCAAGAGATCGGAAGCGCCGACCTTGACGTCCTCGCGCATGCGCTCGAGTTGATTGGGCGCCGTGGTGACCGAGGCGAAGGCGGCCCGGGCGGTCGGGATCAGGCCGGGGTGGGCGACCCAAGTCCCGTCGTGGCCGTCGCTGGCCTCGCGCTGCTTGTCGCGCGCGACCTTGGCCAGGGCGGCCTCGTTGGCGGCCATGTCATCCTTGCGCGGGATCTGAGCCGCCATCCCGCCCATCGCATGGACGCCGCGCCGGTGGCAGGTCTGGATCAGCAATTGGGTATAGGCGCGCATGAAGGGCTGGGTCATGCCGACCTCGCCGCGATCCGGGAACACCCGGGTCGGATCGCCGCGCAGGGTCTTGATGCACGAGAAGATGTAGTCCCAGCGCCCGCAGTTGAGCCCGGCCGAGTGCTCGCGCAGCTCGTGCAGGATCTCGTCCATCTCGAACGCGGCCGGCAGGGTCTCGATCAACACGGTCGCGCGAACGCTGCCGCGCGGGATGCCGAGCCGGGCTTGGGCGTGCACGAACACGTCATTCCAGAGCCGGGCCTCGAGGTGGCTCTGCAGCTTGGGCAGATAGAAGTAGGGGCCGCTGCCGCGGGCGAGCAGCTCGCGGGCGTTGTGAAAGAAGTAGAGGCCGAAGTCGACCAGCGCGCCGGCGACCGGGCGATCGCCGAGCCGAAGGTGGCGCTCGGGCAGATGCAGGCCACGCGGACGGACCAACAAGGTCGCGAGCGAGTCGCCGAGCACGTAGCGCTTGCCCGACTTGGGATCGACGAACTCGAGCGTGCGCCGGACCGCGTCGCGCAGGGCGAGCTGGCCAGTGATCATGTTCGACCAGGTCGGCGCGCTGGCGTCCTCGAAGTCGGCCATGAACACGTCGGCGCCCGAGTTGAGCGCGTTGATCACCATCTTGGGATCGACGGGCCCGGTGATCTCGACGGTTCGGCAGCGAAGGTCGTTGGGGATCGCGGCGACGCGCCAGCTGCCCCGCCGAATCGCCTCGGTCTGGGCCAAGAAGCGCGGCCGCTCGCCCGCGTCCCAGCGGGCCTGGGTCTGCGTGCGCTGGTCGAGCAGGGCCTCGATGCGCGGCCCGAAGGTGAAGCAGAGATCCGCGACGAGCTCGAGCGCCTCGGGGGTCAGGATGGCCTCGCCGCCGGGGATCTCGGGGCCCGCGACGAGCAGGGGCGGGAGGGCTTCGTCGTTCGCGCGGCTCACATTGACAAGTAAATGCCTGAACGCTGTTCAGATCAACAAGTGAAGTGTTTTCAGCTAGTTAGGCTTGTGAAGGAACGTCGGGGCTTGGCTGTGAAGTTGTAAATCTAGTAAAGTCCATACGTGCTGGCCAACCTCGGGACCAAGGTCCGTGCGAAGCGACGTGGTCGCGGTCTGACCCAGGCCGAGCTCGCGCGCCGGCTCGGGATCTCGGCGAGCTACCTGAACTTGATCGAGCACAACCAGCGCCCGGTGACGGCGGCCGTGCTGATCAAGCTGGCCCAAGAATTTCAGATGGAGCTCGGCGAGTTCTCGGCCGACGACGATCAGCAGCTCGCCGCCAACTTGCTCGAGGTCTTCGCCGACGTCGTATTCGAAGAGCACGCGCTCAACTCGGCCGACGTGCGCGAGCTGGCCGGCAACTCGCCCACGATCGCGCGGGCGATCCTGGCTCTCTACGAGCAGTTCAGGCAGGCCCGCGAGTCGCTCTCGGAGCTGGCCGAGCACAGCTACACCGAGCAAGAAGACGGCAGCGAGCACGCCCACCCCGAAGGTGGCGCGAGGGTCCGCTCGGACGTGCTGCCGACCGAAGAGGTCAACGACTTCATCCAGCGCAACATGAACTACTTCGGCGAGCTCGAGCAGGCGGCCGAGCAGCTATGGTTCGACGCCAAGCTCGAGCGAGGGGCTCGCTTCGCCGGCATGGCTCGCTGGCTCGAGCGGCAGGGCATCGGCGTGCAGCTGAGCTCGGGCGACGACAAGGTCATCCGTCGCTACGATCGCAGCTTGCGGCGAATCAGCCTCTCGGAGGGGCTGCCGCCCTCGACCCGCAACTTTCAGCTCGCCGCCCAGATCGCCTTGATCGCCCACCACGAGGTGCTCGATCGCCTGACGCTCGAGCAAGACAGCCTGACCTCGCCGCTGAGCCGGACCTTGGCTCGACTCGTGCTGGCCAACTACTTCGCCGGCGCGGTGTTGATGCCCTACGAGGGCATCCTGCGCTCGGCCAGCTCGCAGCGCTACGACGTCGAGCTGCTCAGCAATCGCTTCGGGACCAGCTTCGAGCAGGTCTGCCACCGCTTGACCACGCTGCGGCGGCCAGGCGCGGAGGGGGTGCCCTTTCACATGTTGCGGGTCGACATCGCCGGCAACATCTCCAAGCGCTTCTCGGCCTCGGGCATCCGCTTCGCTCGCTTCTCGGGCGCGTGCCCGCGCTGGAACGTGTTTCGCGGGTTCCAGACGCCCGGCCTGATCCGCGTGCAGGTCTCGATCATGCCCGACGGCGAGCGCTTCTTTTGCTTGGCTCGCACGGTCGCCCATGGCCGCGGGGGCTACAGCGCGCCTCGGGCCACGCTCGCGGTCGGGCTCGGCTGCGCGATCGAGCACGCCCCCGCGTTGGTCTATGCGGACGGGGTCGATCTCGACGACCGCGAGGCGATGATGGAGGTCGGCGTCACCTGCCGGCTCTGCGAGCGCGAGGACTGCGAGCAGCGGGTCCTGCCATCTTTGCGGCGGCCGCTGCGGGTCCTGGAGGATGTTCGAGGCGTGTCGATGTTCACCACGCCCGAGCGCTGAGTCTGATACCGTCGCTGAGTGAGCGAGGTCGGCTCCAGCCTGATGCGCCCGCAGCCGGTCGAGCTGCTGCTCGGCTGGCCGCACGTGGTCGTGCCACGCCGACGCGACCGTCGCGTCGCGCGGGCGATCGTCAAGACCTTCGGGCTGGTGCTCGGCGCGAGCACGGGCATGTTCGTGGGCGGGATGCTGGGCATCCTGATCGCGATGATCCTGCTGCCGCTGCTCGGCGAGCTCGCGCTCGGGGTGCTGGTCGTCGTCACGCTCGCGTCGACCTCGATGGGCGCCGTGGTCGGGAGTCGGGTGCTCGAGCGCGAAACCTTCGACGAGTAGTCCGGCGCGCGGGCCGGTTGGGTCGCGAATGGCCCCATTGCGGGTTGGGAACACGCGTCGGCGCTTCGCGAGATGTGTCAAATCCGCGCTCACGAGATATGTCGAATCCGTGCTTGCGAGATGGGTGAAATACCCACCATCGCGGCTGGGGAGACCATCCTGGGCATCGGTGCGGTGTCCCAATCTGCGCCAGTCTTGCAGGAATTTCGCGGTCTCCTAGCTCAAATACACACACTCGCGAGCGAACATGACCATGGACAAACGGTACTCAATGTCGCAACAATGACCCGCGATGAACAAGCGTATTCTCTTTCCTGCAACTCTACTTGTCTTGCTCGCGCCGGCCTGTAAGGGCGACGACACCCCCGGCACCGACGAGGTAGGCGATAGCGGCACCGACAGCGGCACCGATACCAGCGATTCCAACACCGAGAGCAGCTCGAGCGACACGACGACGACCACGACCGACACGACCGACACCACGACCGCGACGGACACCACGACCGCGACCGACACGACCACGACCGACTCCTCGACGACGGCGGACACCACGACCGACACGACGACCGACGCCGGCGGCGAATGTGGCAACGGGATCATCGAGGCCGGTGAGGAGTGTGACGACGGCAACAACCTCGACGACGACGGCTGCTTGGCCAGCTGCGTCGCGGCCAGCTGCGGTGACGGGTTCATCAACGCGGGCGTCGAGGTCTGTGACGACGGCCTCAACGATGGCTCCTACGGCGGCTGCGCGGCCGACTGTGCGGCGCTCGGGCCCTACTGCGGCGACGGCCAGGTCGACGGCCCCGAGGACTGCGACGACGGCAACGGCGACTCGGCCGACGGTTGCCTCGCCATCTGCTCGATCCCGGCCAGCTGCCTCGACATCCACGACTTCGACGACGGCCTGATGGACGGGACCTACAAGATCCGGCCCGCCGGGGTGATGGGCGATCCCTTCGACGTCTACTGCGACATGGTCAGCGACGGCGGCGGCTACACCTTCTTGAAGGTCGACCCGGGCGCGCAGCTCAACGCCGCGCAGGCCGAGACGGAGTGCGCGAGCTGGGGCATGCAGCTGTGGATCCCCCGCAGCGTCGATCACAAGGACTCGGGCTGGGCGATCGCCAACGACGCCAACATCGGGCCCGACGCCTCGCCCAACTACATGCGGATCCTCGGCATCTACCCGATCATGAACGGGTCGACCTGCGCCAACCAGGGCATGAATTCGGACAACCCCAACTGTGGTTGGCACGCCAGCGACGACCAGCCCTGGTTCGTCCACAACGTGAACAACATCAGCGAGCCGAATGGCGACAACTCGACCGTCGGCTCGATGTACTACCAGTGGCAGGCCAACGGCCAGATCCAGTGGCACAACGACATCGGCGGGGCCGGCTACACCAGCGATCGCATCATGTGCGACACCGCCGACAAGCTGCCCTGATCGCGACTCGCTTCGCTCGAAGCGGACAAAGCAAGCGGACGTGCCCCCTGGGGCGCGTCCGCTTCATTTTTGGCTTGGTGGTGTCGAGTCTGACTCGGTGGATCCTTCGCGGGCGATCGGGTTCTCGACCACCAGGCTCTGCGGTGGGAAAGAGGGTCGCCCGCTCGGGCTCAAACACGTCGCCCTTCGAATCGCGGGTGCCCTCTCCCTGGTTGGAACACTCGAGGCGTTGTCGCGCTCGTGCACCAAGCCAGGGGCTCGACTCGCCTCGGAGCGACCCTCTTTCCCCCCGCCCGCCTTTGACTTCGACGGTCCCAGCCGTCGCCAAAAGGCAGCGCGAGAGCTCGGATCGACGCGCGCGAGCTGGAGCTTGGAAACGAAGAATCCGTGAATCTCGCGGTCCCTGTGGGGGACGGAGTCGGCAGTCGAGTT
>JAMHUH010000287.1:0-7589 GCA_035904925.1 Nannocystaceae bacterium | reverse complement strand
GTCCGCTCCTGGGATCAGCTCGAGTGCGACCTCATGGTCACGCCCGACTCGCTCGGCAAGAACGGGACCGGCACGATCGAGTTCCTCGGCACCGACGCCTTCGACCTCTACCCCTGCGCGCTCTCGGTCGACACCGAGATCAACATGGACACCGACCCACCCTCGAAGATGACTTGGTTCACCGACTTCGTGCTGGTCGATGGGGTCAACTGCGGCTGACCCCGAGCAGCCAGAATTTCGGCGTGCCAGTCGCGCTAGAAAGTCAGCGTGCCGGTCGCGTCGAGGACCAAGAGCAAGAGGTAGCTGGCGAAGAGCCCGAGCAGGATCCCGCCCTCGACCCGGTTGATCCGACCGCGATCGTCGAAGGCCGCCGCGAACACGAAGAGCACCACGGTCAAGCAGCCCATCACCGCGCAGTCGCGGATCAGCAAGAGCCGGTCGATGGGGCCTGGCGCGATCAGGGCCGGCAAGGCCAGGACCGCGAGCAGGTTGAACACGTTCGAGCCGATCACGTTGCCGATCGCCATCGCGTGCTCGCCCTTGAGCGCCGCCGCGACCGACGAGGCCAGCTCCGGCAAGCTGGTCCCGATCGCTACGATCGTCAGGCCGATGATCAGCTCGGACACGCCCATCGCCGCCGCCACGGTCGAGGCGCCCCAGACCACCGCGCGCGACGAGACCATCAAGAGCACGAGGCCGACGACCAGCCAGAGCGTCGCGCGGCCATAGCCGACCAGCGGCTGGGTCGCGTCCTCGACCGTCTCGCTCCGGCTGCGGCGCAGGGTCAAGAGCAAGAACACCCCGAGCAACGAGGCCAGGATGACCCCGTCGATCATGCTGAGCTCGAAGTCCGAGAGCAGCGCGATCCCGATCGCGGTGACCAGCATCAGCACCGGGATCTCGCGCCGAACCACGTCGCGCTGCAGCTCCATCGGTCGGATGATCGCCGCGAGCCCGGCGACCAGCCCGATGTTGGTGATGTTGCTCCCGACCACGTTGCCGAGCGCGATCTCGCTGGCGCCTTCGAAGGCCGCCATCGCCGAGACCAGCATCTCGGGCGCCGAGGTCCCGATGCCGACGATCAACATGCCGACGACCAGCGGCGACACGCCCATGCGCCTGGCCAAGTTCGACGCCCCGAACACAAAGCGATCGGCGCCCAGGACCAGGCCGACCAACCCGAGCACCACCGCGACGATTGGCAGGATGAACTCCACCGCGTGGCAGCATACGCGATCGGCCTCGCCCGCGATGCCGACCCCGCGACCCGGCCCTGCGTCGAGCGTGGCTTGCGCTACGCGTGAGCTAGCAGCCCGTGGTGCAACCCAGCGCGGCTCCTCGCGCCGGTATTTTCGGCGAGGGCGCGAAGCCGAAGCGCAGCTGTACCGGGCTTACTGCAAGCTGAGGCGACAAAGCCCTCGTCGAAAAGACCAAGCGAGGTGTCGTGATGGGTTGCGCCGCGGGCTGCTAGAGCGCCGAGCGGGTCGAGTCGCCGCGCCCCTCTTCCTTCGTGGCCCTGACGTGTTATCCACCCTCGCGATGACCCAACGCGTCGACACGCCCGGCATCTCGGTGGTCGTGCCGGTCTTCGACGAGGTCGACTCGCTCGAGGAGCTCTACCAGGGCATCACCGAGTCCTGCGACAAGATCGGGCGTGGCCACGAGATCCTGTTCATCGACGACGGCTGCCGCGACGGCTCCGATCGCAAGCTCGACGAGCTGGCCGAGCGCGACCCTCGAGTCCAGGTCATCCACTTCCGGCGCAACTTCGGCAAGTCCCCGGCCTTGGCCGCCGGGTTCGAGCGGGTCAAGGGCGAGATTGTCTTGACCCTCGACGCCGACCTCCAAGACGACCCCGCGATGATCCCCGACTTCGTCGAGCGGATCGACGCGGGCGCCGACTTGGTCTCGGGCTGGAAGCGGCGCCGCCACGACCCCTTCGGCAAGACCGCGCCCTCGAAGCTGTTCAACTGGGTGGTCCGCAAGCTCAGCGGCATCCCCTTGCAAGACTTCAACTGCGGGTTCAAGGCCTACCGGGTCGAGTGCATCCGCGAGCTGTCGGTCTACGGCGGCTTTCATCGCTTCTTGCCCGTGCTCGCCGGCTCGCGTGGGTTTCGAATCGAGCAGCTGGTCGTCAACCACCGCGCGCGCAAGCACGGCGAGAGCAAGTTCGGCGTCGGCCGCTTCTTCGACGGCCTGCTCGACCTCCTGACCGTCCTGCTGGTCACCCGCTTTCGCACCCGCCCGCTCCACTTCTTCGGCCTGCCCGGCGTCGGCCTCGGCGCGATCGGGATGGGCCTGCTCGCCTACCTGACCGTGCTGTGGACGATCGGCGAGCCGATCGGCACCCGCCCGCTGCTGACCCTCGGCGTGCTGCTGACCATCACCGGCTTGCAGTTCATCTGCTTTGGCCTGCTCGGCGAGCTGCTGGTCCGCACGACCGTCACCTCGCGCGAGATCTATTCGATTCGCAGCGACCGCGAGCGCGCCCGGCTGCGCCCCGCCGACGACCGACCCACGCCACGCTCGGGCAACCTCGAAGCCGAGACCATCACCAGCGAGGACAGCCCGCGGATCGATCCTTCGGCCGTGACTCGCCGCGACATCCCGCTGCTCCAGCCCGCGAAGCTCGACGAGAGCGCCGAGACATGACCAGCCCCTCCAGCACCCTCGACGAGCGCAGCGGCAATCAACGCAAGCACGAGAGCCGCAATCCGATCCAGCGCGCGCTGATCGAGCGATTCCACCAGCAGGCGATCGCCATGGTCGGCCAGGCCAAGCCGCGCTCGATCCTCGAGCTCGGCTGCGGTGAGGGCTACGTGCTCGAGGCCTTCGTGCAAGGCGGGGTCCAAGCCGAGCTGCATGGCGTCGAGCTGTCCGAGCGCGCCGTCCGACTCGCCCGCGCGCGCCTGGGCGAGCGCGCGACCATCGAGCATCGCGACGCCCGCGAGCTCGCGGCCGACGGCCAACACTTCGACCTGGTCATGATGCTCGAGGTGCTCGAGCACATCCCCGAGCCCAGCCAGATGCTCGACATCCTCGACGACCTGAGCAGCACCTGGGTGCTGCTCAGCGTGCCTTGGGAGCCCTTCTTTCGCGGGCTCAACTTCATGCGCGGCAAGAACCTCGGCCGCTGGGGCAACGACCCCGAGCACGTCAACCATTGGGGCCGGCGCTCCTTCGCCCGCTTCATCGGCGCGCGCTTCGAGATCGTCGCGATGCCCCAAGTCTTCCCCTGGACGATGGCGCTGGCCCGCAAGAAGTGATCTCCCTCGGGCCCAGCGCGCTGGTCCAAGGCCCAGGATCATCCGACCAGGTCTGCGCACGATTGCGCTTCGCTGATTCGAAATCCCAACCTCGCGATCAGGCCGCGAGGTTGGACCCCATCGATCGCATGGCTTCGCCGCTCACGTGCGCCGCGACCAACCCCGCCTTGTCCCCACCCCTGCTCGAATGTCAGGAAGCACCTGCATGTACGAGCTACCGCTTCTTCCCCGCACGGAGGCACACTCGTCGACCCCGCCCGAGCCGCCGCGCGTCGATCCGCTGCTGCGTGGTCCGGGCTGGCAACTCTTCGTCGACGCGGCGGCCTGGCGGGTCCGCGTCGCCCCGCAGCTGGTCAACCCTGCGGCCAGCTACGCCGACATCCGCCGTCGCCTCGGCCAGCTGAGCGCGCGACTCGGTCCACGTCCCTTGCTGCTCGACCTGCGCGCCGCTCCACGACTCGACGGCCCCGGCCCGCGCGAGCTCCTCGCTCGGCTCTTGCGAGAATTCGAGCAGCGTGGCCTCCCGATCATCGTCGTCGTCGGTCACCAATCCGTCCAAGCCGTCCGCGTGCACTCGCTGATCCTCCAGACTGCGCCGAGCTGGGGCCGCTGCGTGACCCACCCCGCCGACGCCACGCGCTGGCTGGTCGGCGTTCAGACCGATTGATTCGAACTCGGCGGCGCGACCTCGAGCCCACCGCGGGCCGCGATCTCGGCCCGCAGCTGCTCGAGCGCCTGCTCCATCGCCTCGCGCGTGCGCAGCATCAGTCGATGCGGGTTGTAGTCGACCTCGGCCGGATCGATCGGCTCGAGCACCCGCACGATCGCGTAGATCCTCGCGTGCAGCGTGAACACCCAGCTCTCGCGCGGCAGCGTCTGCTGGGTGCCCTCCATGATCACCGGCAAGATCGGCTTGCGAGTCTTGCACGCGAGCACGAACGCGCCCGACTTGAAGGGCCGCATCTCCCGACTGGTCGATCGCGTCCCCTCGGGGAAGATCGCGATCGTGTTGCCGAGCTCGAGCTGGCGTCGACACTTGTCGAACATCCGCTCGCGGCTGCGCTTGTCGCCGCGCTTGATCCCGACATAGCCCGCCATCGCCATCATCCAACCCAAGAAGGGCACCGCGAAGAGCGAGCGCTTGGCGACCCAGCGAAACTGCTTGCGCAACGAGAACATCGCCAGGATGTCGCCGCTGCTCTGATGGTTGCAGACCAGCACATAGGCCTGATCCGCGCGCATCCGCTCGCCATGCTCGACCAAGATCCGCCAGTAGGGCGACGCGAGCTGCAAGTGGTTCGCCCAAGTGTACGCGTACCAATGCGAGAAGCGACGCCGACGGTCGAAGGGCAAGATCACCAGCCAGGGGATCAGGACCGCGAACCAAAACGCCGTGACGCTGGCCATCAAGTAGCCCCAGAACCACACCGAGAAGAGCCGCATGCGCAGCGAGTGGGGCGGAGTGCTCATCGACGCGCTGCATGCGTACCGGCCTTGCCCGCGAGGGTCAAGGCCAGCGCGTTCCTCAGCGTGGCCGCAGGTCCGCCCCCACGGAGTCGACGCTGCCCGCCACCGCGGGCCGCGGGTCACCGTCGATGTCGACGCGAGGGTCCCCCTCGCGCCACACACCCGCGCCCGCGAGCGTCGGCGGGCTCATCGGCGTCAGGTGGAAGTCGCCGCCATTGTAGTCCTCGAACCAGGTCGCCTGCACGCCGCCGAGCGAGAGGTTGTCGCCCAACGAGCCCTCGAGCGCACTGTCCGTCACCGACAGATCGGGGCACTCGCCGACCTCGGGCGTATTCGCGAACGAGGCCAGTATGCTGTTGCGGACGCTCGAGCCCGCCCCCGTCGCGCCGAGCCCACAATGGATCGCCGCCGAGTCGAAGTAGCCGCCGACGATCGTGCTGTAGACGATGGTCGCCTCGCTGTCGGGGTCGAGCTCGATCGTGTTGTAGTCGTTCGCGCCGGCCACGAACGAGTTGGTCAGCTCCAAGCTCGTGTTGTCGAGGAAGAGGGTCCAGCCTCCGCTCGCCGCCAAGGTCGACGATTCGACGTGGAGATTGCAGCTCGTCGCGCTGATCGTATCGTTCACGCCCCGAACCAAGGCGTCGCGGATCCACAGGTCGGAGAGCGTGCAATACACCGCCGTATCCGTGAACGAGCGCAGCACGAAGGAGTCGATGAAGACCTTGGCGTGATTGCCCAAGACCATCGCCGGCTCGCCGTTGCCCGAGAACCAGCCATCGACCGTCCGATCGACGACCGCCAGCGTGCGATAATTCTGCACGTCGATCGTGTCGGTGTGGTTCAGCTTCGTCACCACGATCACCGTCCCGCTCTCGCCAATGTCGATGTTCGGCAGCACCTCGAGCACCGAGTCGTAGGGCGCCGCCTCGGACCCATCGCCGCTGGCTACGACGTCGTCGTCGACGTACCACACCCGATCCGTCGGCATGCACGCCCCGGTCTCCATGTTGCAGCCGCTCGCCGGACAGTCCGCGTGCAGCCGACAACCCGAGCACAGGTTGGCCACGCAGATCGGCTGCTCGACCGCGCACGCCGACGTATCCGCGCTCGAACACTCCACGCACTGCCCATCCTCGACCCGACACACCGGCGTATCCGGCCGCTCCGAAGCGCAAGTCAGCGTCCGCGCCTCGTCACAAGCGACGCAGCTGCCCCCCTCGCAGAGCGGAGCGTCGACCGAGCAGTCCTCGCTCGACCCGCACTCCGGCCCCGTCTCGCTCGTCGAGGTCTCGCTCGTCGACGCCTCGCTCGTCGACTCCGTCGCCGACTCGCTTTCGCTCGACGTCTCCGACTCCGCAGCGCTACCCTGCTCGTCCGTGGAACCTGGCTCATGACAACACGACGAGAGCGCCAAGCCGGTCATGAGAGCAACCTGAACGAGCGGGACCGAATTCGACGACACCATCGGCCCAGGCTTTCACGCCACTGGCGCATCAACCAGGGACGATTTGCCGGGAAGAAACGCGGATCCCTGCCGCGTTGCTGCGCGGATTGGAGCCCGGCTCGCGTCAGCGAGGGGTGGGCTGGGAGGCGACCATGCAGGGGTGCTGGTTCGGAGCCGGCAGATGTGCCTGGTTCAGCGAATTTCGCCCTGAGGAGACCCATGGGCAACAAGCACAGGAAGAACCGATCCCGGGTTCCGCCGATCGCCCACGCACTCGGACTCGAACTGCGCGAGGATTGGTCGGGCGTCGACGCTGTCATGCCGCTGCTCGAGCGCATGAAAGACGAGGGCGCCGTCGTGATGATCAAACTCGACGGCCAGCGAGGAGTCGGCCACAGTAGCCCCTACACGGCCGTCGTGACCGGACCCATGCTGGCGGACACCTTGCACATCGACTCGCGCGACCTCGAAGATGCGATCGCCTACGTCATCGTCGAGTACGCCCGCCGCCAGTGGGGCGTGCTCGGCATTGAGGCGTGATCGGAAGCAACGCGCCTCGAGGTCGCGAGCCTTCCAACTGCTCGATGCGGACTCGCGCACAGCCGGACAGCGATGCAAACAGGGAAAGCCATGAAGCTCGTCGTTCACTCCGTCGAATGCTGGGGCCACAAGAACATGCGGACATGGGAGCCAGCCGATCCCGCCGACGTGGCCGAGGAGATCATGGTGGACATTGGTCCGAAGGGTAAGAAGGGAGCCGACACGTTCACGCTCAAAGTGGCGACACCAAAAGGGCTTGGCCGGCTCCCCGCAAAAGACGGGATCATCGCCACGAGGCCTCTGCTCGTCGTGGATCGCTATGATTTTGCCGTGCTGTGGCGGTGGCTCGAAGCGACCGTGGCTGCTTGCGAGCGCGACACATGGGAGAGCTCGGTGTCCGAGCTTCGCGTATACTTCCTCTGGGAGTATGAGGGTATGCAGAAATAGCTGATCGAGCCCGCGAAAGAGAAATGCAAATGCTCTCCGAGAATCGACTCGATCGACTTCGCGCCCGTGGCTCCATTCCGTGAATCCTTGTACCGCGAGATGCACGTGGCCGATGTTGATCGCGCCGACCTGAGCAAGGGCCGCGCTCCACCGCGCCCAGAGTAGTCGTTGATTGCCACGCGGAACGCTGGTTTCAGCGGTGTGCGCACGCCCGTGAACGAATCGCCACGCGTCACCCGGCGGGGGAAGTGCGGGTCGGTCGGGAATGACGATGCCATGTCTGGGCAAGACGAATGGCTGGCAGACATAGTAGCGGCCCACACAGCAATTGCCTGACCTTGTCCGAACAACAGGAGAGCCACCGCGTCATGAGGTTGCTTTTGTGCCGGATGCGCGATTGACTGGCGGCATCCAAACTCAGGAGT
>JAMHUH010000286.1:0-1769 GCA_035904925.1 Nannocystaceae bacterium | reverse complement strand
CGCTACATCGAGTGGCGGCCGGCGTTCGAGACGCTGCGCGAGGGCCTCATGCTCGACCTGCGCGAAGGCAATCGACGGGAAGCCAACGTCGAGCTCGTCGCCACCCCGGGCGAGCCCACCGCCCCGATCCCCGACGCACGCGAGGTCGCGCGCGACGCCCGACCGGGGCTCATCGTGAGCTTGTGGCAGCTCGACGGCCCGGGTCGACTGGACAAGCCGGCCGCTCTCCCCCACAAATAGCACCGGCGAGTGGGCAGCCGCCCACACGTCCTCTCGTTAGCGGGCAGCCTGGCACCGCCAGGCCTTCTGCAAACTCTTGGCGAAGTCCCCGCGGAAGCGGCTTCGCGCTCCGCTCCGGAAGAACCTGCCTATGTGGCGTTCCATCATCATCGCGCTGGCGCTGATATGCCTGGGTCTCCTGGGTTGGTATGCAGTGCGCAAGATCCCAGGTCGCGTGCAAGCCGACCTCGAGGTCGCGGC
Source organism: Nannocystaceae bacterium (assembly GCA_035904925.1). Lineage (GTDB taxonomy): Bacteria > Myxococcota_A > Polyangia > Nannocystales > Nannocystaceae > Plesiocystis. The sequence goes on along the minus strand of JAMHUH010000286.1, from coordinate 1,289 downwards.
GCAGAAGCTGATCGACTCACAAGCGCTCGGGGACATCGTCGTGCGCGGCAGCCAACGCGACCTCGTGCTGCAAGGCACCGTGCCGACCGAGGCAGCCAAGGCCTCGGCCGAGCGCCTCCTCACCGCGATGGGCGGCGTGAAGTCCGTGACGAACCAGCTCTCGGTGGCAGGTGGTCCGGTGGTCGTGCCGCCCGCGCCCGGCCCCGAGCCCACGCCCGAGCCCGACACGACGCAAGCCGCCGCACCCGACGCGGGCCCGACCCCCGAGACCGCGGAGGCCCAGGCCGATGCCGGCCCGCTCGACAGCGCGGCGCCCGAGCTCGCTCCCGAGGTCGTCGCGGAGGTCGCGGCAGCCGAGGTCGTCGAAGACGAGGTCGCGGCGCCCCCCGAGGTCGCGGCGGTGGACCCGGGCGGCTCGCTCACGCCCGCCCAGTGCAAGTCGATGATCGCGGACATGACGGTCGGCGACAAGCGCATCACGTTTAAGTCGAACACCGGCAAGCTCACCGAAGAGGGCGAGACCAAGGTGGTCGCCATCGCGGGATTGCTGGCGCGTTGTCCGACCGCGAAGGGCGTCATCGAGGGCTACCACGACGACTACGGTGACCCTGACAAGGTCAAGGAACTGACGCAGATTCGGGCCTTCAACGTGCACAAACGGCTGACCGATCTCGGCATGGACAAGTCGCGATTCCGCTACATCGGCCTCGGCTACCGCAACATGCGCTACCGCCTTGCCAAAGAGCGGGCGCTCAATCAGCGGATCGAATTCAACATCACGGTGGAGTGATCATGGGATATCTCGCGACAGAGATCATCGTCCTGCTAGGCGGGGCGGCCGTGTTGGGCGTCGTCATCGGCTGGGCGTTGTTCGGTCTGGGCAAGAAGGCGCCGGCCGCGGCCGGTGTCGCGAGCGCGAACCCGAAGGCCGAGAGCGACCTCAAGGCGGAGCGCGACGCGCGTAAGAAGGCCGAGGGCCGCATCATCGAGCTCGAATCGAAAGAGACGAACTTCAACGATCGCCTGCAGGAGCGTGACGCCAAGGTGGCCGAGCTGTCGCACCAGCTCGACGACATCTCGAAGTACCGCGTCCAGTCCGCGGCCGAGCTCGACGCCCGTGACCAGAAGATCAACGCGCTCGAAGGCCAGCTGCGCCAACGCGACGCCGACCTCACGAAGGCCGGCACCGGCGCACCGGCGGCCGACGTGGCCGAGCGCGACCGCACCATCGCGAGCCTCAAGGCCGAACTCGAGGCCGCCCGAACTGCCAGCGCAGGCAGCGGTGGTGG
>JAMHUH010000285.1:0-9978 GCA_035904925.1 Nannocystaceae bacterium | reverse complement strand
CCCACCCCGATCGCCGCCGGCGTCCTGATCGCCGACATGAATCGCCTGATCGCCGCCGGCATCGCCAATCGAGCCTGGTTCAACCAAAACTACGGCATCGAGGTCCTCGACCCGGCCGCCATGACCACCCGGCTCCAGACCACCCACAGCGTCCCGGCTCCTTTCACCACCGACACCCTCGACCTCGACGCCACCGACCTGCGCATGCTCGAGCTCTCGCTCCAGACCATGACCCCGCAGTCCCTCGCCCACCTGCGCGGCGTCAAGATCGGCCGCAAGACCCAGAGCCTGACCCGCAACGGCGCCACCTACAATGCCGGCGGCCCCAATCAATACGGCCTGACCTTACACGACGGCACCGAGCGATCCGTACTCTACTTCCAATCGCTCTACATGAACGACCCCGACCTCTTCCGAGGCAGCACCGCCGCCAACGCCCGCCCCGACGTCACCATGAAAATGCTCCACGAGCTCGGCCACGCCGTCGGCTACGACGCCGGCATCGAAGCCGCCTTCACGACCTGGCTGCGTGCCCACGCCCAGACCGCGCCAACCACCTATGCCGCCAGCGCCAACGTCGAGCGCTTCCCCGAGTTCTTCGGCCTCTACCACAGCGACCCGCATTTTCTGTGCGGGCGCTATCCGCAGGTCTATGCGTGGTTCGAGGTGTTGGCGAGCACCGGCTCGCCGCCGGCCGCGAGCGCCACATTGGCGACGCCGACCTGCCCGGCTTGAGCACCTGGACGGCGACGCAGAGAGCTTGTCGAGGTCATCTTCGGGGTGTGGAGCTGCCGATCATCCGGCGATGCTACTCCCCTTCGAGGATCGCTGGCGAGACTCGCATCTCACGAGACTGACCCCACTTGCGGATAGGACACGAGCGTTCTATCGTTGCGCCAGTCCATGGACCGCTCGTTCATTCCAACTCCAGTCGAGCAACCCGAACTCTTCTTTGCGCTCGTGGGGCCAGTTGGAACTGACCTCGGCATCGTGGCCGAGGCCCTCATGGCCGAGTTGGTCGTCGTTGGCTACTCGCTCGAGGTCGTCCGGCTGAGCACGCTCGTGCACGCGATTGAAGACCACGAGCACCTGTTGGATTTTTCTGGGTCGGAGGACCAGCGGGTCTCTACATACATGGATGCGGGTGATGACGTTCGCATTAAACTTCGCAACGGCAGTGCACTCGCGGCCCTCGCGGTGGCAGAGATAAAGAGGCGCCGCGATGTTCGGCCATGCCACTCCCCCGTGGCTTTTCTGCTGCATTCACTCAAGCATCCCTCCGAAGTCGAACTGCTTCGCGCGATCTATGGTTCGGCTCTCACGGTGATCTCGGTCTACGAACCACAGGAGGCTCGCGAGGATCGGCTGACCACTCGAATCGAGCAGAGTCGAGGTCTCAAAGAGCGCGCACGCGAGCGAGCACGAGATCTGATCAAGCGAGATCAGGAAGATGAGACCAAGGCTGGATTTGGCCAGAGCGTTCGGAAGACGTTCCCACTTGCTGACTTCTTCTTGAGCGCGACCAACGACTTGCGAGCCCAGATCGAGCGACTGATTCATTTGCTCTTTCAGCATCCGGGGATGAGCCCGTCGAAGGGCGAATATGCAATGTTCATGGCTCAGACGACGGCACTTCGATCTGCAGACATGTCTCGCCAGGTTGGAGCGGTGGTCGTCGACGATGATGGAGAGGTTATCTCTGCGGGGTGCAATGAAGTGCCCAAACCAGGTGGTGGTGTCTACTGGACAGGCGAAAAATCAGATGGGCGTGATTTCGCGCTCCACGTCGATCAGAACGCGATAATGGGCCGGGAGGTGCTTCGGGAAGTCTTCGCTGAGCTTCGACGCGCAGGGTGGCTCGATGAACACCACAAGTCCCTGGACCCCAGCACGTTGGTCGACGAAGCTCGGGAGTTGGAGCTATTCGAGCGTGCTCGGGTCGGTAATCTGATCGAGTTCGGTCGGGTGGTTCACGCGGAGATGAACGCCATCATCCATGCGGCACGACGAGGTTTGCCCCTCGGTGGGCAACGGCTGTACTGCACGACCTTTCCCTGCCACGTTTGCGCCCGTCATATCATCGGCGCAGGGATCGCCGAGGTCTTCTACATCGAACCCTACCCGAAGAGTCTCGCTGTCGACCTGTATCCCGAAGCGATCTGTCTGGGGCCGCTCGAGCCGCCAGGCAAGGTGGTCTTCCGTCCGTTCACCGGGGTCGCTCCACGGCGGTACATGGAGTACTTCTCGTATGGTCGGAGGAAGGATGGACGCGGATACGCGATCAAGTGGGCTCCAAGCAACGCGCGCCCCCGCGTGCGTCAACTTGGTGAGCCACATCTCTTGGCAGAGCGTGTTCTCTGCGATAGCCTAGCATCAGCGTTGGAACGCCGAGCACCCCCGGCGGGAGAAGCGAATGACCACGAAGACCCCCCGCCAACTCCTCAGTGAGACGCTGCAGAAAAACGCCCGCGAGGTCGCCGTCTGGCCCGAGTGGATGCGTAGTGCGCTTTCAACTGCGACCGTCTTCTACGTTCCAACCCCGGTAGACGTGCAACCCATGCCCAACACCGAGACAAAGCAAAATTCGGTCCTGGCCACGTCTCAAGAGTAAGATCTTCCAACGAGCGAGGACGCGAGCTTCCCGGCTGCTGTAGTCGCCCGGTTCGAGGATCATCCCGTGGCCGCCGAGCGCGAGCTTGAACTCGTGGCCGACCGGAAGAGCACCTCGGAGGCGCCATAGCACTATTCGCGCGTGCGGTGCTTCGCTTCGCCTCCCCCATCCCCGTCTCGCTTCTCAGTATAAGCATTCTCGAAATCATCCATCATCGTCCGAGGCGGCGCCAAAGCCCGCGAACCCGGGCGGCGGGGAATGTCGGCGTCCCTCCGAGGCGGACATTGGCGTTCGAGTACAAGTGGGGGAGCCGAGCGTGGGGCGTCGATATTCCCCGTGAAGCCCCCCACTTCGGGAGCACAAACATCCGCGAAGGATCTTCATCGCGAAACCCCAACATCAACACAACCCAAACCCCACAGCCTGAGCCCCCGCCATGCGCCGCACATCCACGACCCCCTCCCCCCGCATCCAATCCCCCGCAATCCCCTGCATCGCCGCCCCTTCATCCCCACCAAGCAGCTCGCCCAACGCAAACCTCGCGCAAGCCCGATGCAACCCCATGTCGACCGCATCGAACCCGCGCACGGCCGCATCCAACAACCGCTGCGCCCCCTCGCGCCGGCCCTCGATCGCGTCGATCCCCGCATCGAGCAGATCCGCCATCGGCTGGCCAAAGCGATTGGCGTCCTTGCGGATCACCTTGATCTGCGCCCGAACGTCCGCGAGCAAGCTGGCCTGGTTCCACTCGTCGGCCAAGTGGCGATCGAGCGCATAAAGGCGCGCACGCGCGAGCTCGGGATCGCGGGCGAAGAGCTCGGCGATCGCCAGCGCGACCCGGGCCCGAGCGAAGCGGATCTCGAGCCCGACCGTGCGCAGCGCGATGAAGAAGGCCGAGTTCATGTCCTTCCACTGGCCGAGCACCGCCTGCCAGGCCTCGAAGGGCTCGCCGCGATAGAGCGCGACATGGGTCGAGGCCATCAGGTCGCAGTAGTGCTGACGCCGATAGCTCTGCTCGGGCCAGCGCCGATCGCCGCGGGTCTCTTGGGCGGTCGCGCGGGCCATGCCCGCCTCGGCGCGCTCGCGGGCGAGGTCGACTTGGTCGCGGGCCAGCCAGGCGAGCACGACTTGGCCGGTGTAGGCCTCGACCAGGCCGAACACGTCTTCGCGGGCTTCGGCGTCGCTGATGAAGTCGTCGAGTCGCTCGTGCAGCTGGGCCAGCTCGCCCAGCCAGGCGAGCGCGAACCAGTGGTAGACGGCGACGGTCGAGCGCTCCCAGGCGGCGCCGGTGCACTCGTCGCGGAAGATCGTGTCGGCTTGCTCGCAGGCCTGGGCGCAGGCGCGCCAGCGGCCGTGGGTGAACTCGACGGTCGCGACCGCGAGCAGGCGCCAGGCTTCGTCGTAGCGGTTTTGGGTCCGCTTGCTCAGGCGCTCGCACTGGTCGAGCAGGCGCTTGGCCGAGCTGTCGAACACGCCGCCGACGTGGGTCTCCATCGCGACCTCGATCGCGAGCGCGCGGCAGCGGGCCGAGGGCCCGAGCTTGGCGAACTCGGCCAGGACCATGGTTCGAAACGCGTCCGAGAGGGTGTGGTTGACCATCGCCAGGCTGGTCGAGGCGGTCCAGAGCACGTCGAGGCGGACGAGCGCCTCGGGGCTGCTCGGCGCGGCTGGGCGATCGACGTCGAGCTTGCGCAGGACGAAGCGAGCGCGTCGCCAGTTGGCCCCGAGCATGGCTTGGATCGGCGAGGTCGGGACCTTGACGTCGAAGGCGGCGAGCAGCTCTCGCATGACTCGCCAGCCCTCGCCGAGCAGACCGGCCTTGATGTAGAGCTCGCCCGCGCGCAGCGAGAGCTGGCGAACCTCGGCGTTGTCAGTCACGCGACCGCCGATCAGGCTCGCGGCCTCGAGGTAGCGGGCGGCGGCCTCGGGCAAGCGGCCGAGGTTGGCTTGGGCGTCCCCGAACTCGCGCAAGAGCTTGGGCCGCTCGGCCTTGCGCGAGGGCAGCGTGTCGAGCAGCGCGAGCGCGTGGGCGAAGAGCTCGCTGGCGCGGTCGAAGGCGAGGCTGGTCATCGCGCGCTCGGCCGCGCGGATGCTGTAGTCGAGCGCGCGCTCGCGGTAGTCGAGGCCGGCGGCGGCGAAGTGGTGGGCGAGCGTCTCGTAGTCGTCCGAGCCGCTCTGCTCGAGCGTCTCGGCCAGCGCTCGGTGGCGTTCGGATCGGGTCGAGCCCTCGATGCCTTGGAGCACGGCCTGGCGGACGCGGTCGTGATAGAGCGCCAAGCTGACGCCCGACGAGCCGGCGCCGGCGAGGTGATCACTCGAGATCGAGCGCAGCAAGGCGGCGTCGCGCAGACCGGCCAAGCGAGTCCGCGCGCCCGAGCCGAGCCCCGCCGCTTGCAGGATCCGGTCGCGCTCGATCGGTCGACCCGCGACCGCGAGCAGCTCGAGCAAGGTTCGCTCGGCGGGCGCGAGCTGCTCGAGCCGAGTGCGGACGATGCCGACCCAATCGAGCGCGACTTCACTCTTGCCGGCCGCTCGGCGAACGCCCGAGTCACCCGGCTCGCCCAGACCGCCCTCGGCCAAGAAGCGAGCGAACTCCTCGACGATGAAGGGGTTGCCGCCCGACTGCTCGACGATCGCCTCCACGCCCGCGCGCCGATGGGCTTCGTCGAGCTCGGCCTGGTGCGCGGCGAAGACCTGCTCGGCCAGGGCCTCGACCTCGTCGGGGCCGAGCGGACGCAAGGGCAGATCGATCGCGTCGGGCAGACCCCGAGCGACCCGCAGGTGGGCGAGCAGCGGGCTGGTCTCGCCTTCGTCGCGATAGCTGAGCAGCCACAAGCAAGCCGGCGGCGGCTCGTCGTCGGGGCCGGGCCCGCTGAGCATGTCGAAGAGCGGGATCGAGTCGCGGTCGCCCCAGTGGAGATCGTCGAGCCACACGACCACGGTCTCGCGTCGGGCGAGCCGATCGAGCAGCTCGCGGAGCGCTTCGAAGGCCTGACGGCGCAGGTCGAAGGCGTCGGGCTCGAGCTTGGGCTTGGGCGCCTCGGCCAGGGCCTTGACCCGGCCGAGCACCGGGAACACCCGGATCAGCGCGTGGGCGTGCTCGGGCACCAGCGCGTCGGCGACCTCGCGGGCGAGGTTGGCCAGGCGCCGCGCGAGCGCATCGATCGCGGCGTCGAAGGCGTTGTAGGCGACGCTCTCTTGCGGGTCGCAGCGCGAGCGCAGGACCAAGGTCTCGGCCCGGCCACGCAGCGGGGTCAAGAACTTGCGCAGCAGCATCGACTTGCCGATGCCCGAGAGCCCGTGGGTGTGGACTTGGATCGCTCGGCCTTCGTCGACGACCCGTCGGTAGCCACGCTCGAGCTCGGCGAGCTCGTGCGCGCGACCGATGAAGCCGAGGTTGGGCCCGAGTCGACGCGTGGGGATCGTCGCGCCGATCAAGCTGTCCGAGGCCGCGCTCGCGTCGGCGTCGCCCTCGAGTCGAGCGAGCACCTCGCTCGCGCTCGGCCGCGCGGCGGGGTCGGTCGCGAGCAGCTCCATCGCCAGCCGGGCGAGATCCTCGGGCACCCCGGGCGTGACGATCTGCGGCAGCGGAGGTTGCTGCTCGGCCTTGGCCCGCAGGACCTCGGACATTCGACCGGCGAAGGGCAGCGTGCCCGTCAGCGCCTGGTAGAGCATCACGCCGACCGCGTAGAGATCGGCCGCGCCGCTGACCTCTTCACCGAGCGCCTGCTCGGGTGCCATGTAGGCGATGGTCCCGACGATCTGGCTGCGTTTGCCGATGCCGGACTCGCTCGGCTCGTGCTCGTCGGCTTGGTCGTCGCGCTCGAGCGCGACGCCGAAGTCGAGCAAGACCACCCGGCCCTCGCTCGTGACCAACACGTTGCCGGGCTTGACGTCGCGGTGAACGGTGCCGAACTCGTGCAGCGCTCGCAGCCCTTGGACCAGCTGAACCAGGGCCGGACGGAGCCGGGCCTCGCCCTCTTCGTCGATCGGCTTGGGCTTGCGCGCGCGCGTGAGGCTGCTGGCCGAGCGACCCACACCGGAGTCGAGGTTGGTGTCCGGCCCGACTTCATGCCCCGCCGGCGCGCCCTTCATGCCGGCGTTCATGCTCGCCATCATGCTGGCGCGCAGGGCCTCGCTCTGGGCCGAGCTCATCGTCGAGGTCTCTTCGTCCTCGTCGTCGAGCCCGATCGGGACCTCGTCGCTGTTGCGGGTCCGGTCCGAGAAGCTCAGGCCGCGGACCCAGGTCATGAAGTCGGTCGCGGCCAGCAGCTCCATGGTGAAGAAGCACTGCTCGCCCTCGGCGAAGAGGTCGTGGAGATCGAGCAGGTTGGGGTGGCTCAACCCGGCCCGCGATCGAAACTCCCGCTTGACCCGATAGAGCTGCTCGGGCCCCGGCCTCAGCAGGGTCTTGAGCGCGACCTCGCGGCCGAGCTCGCGATCGAACACGCGGAAGACCACGCCCATCCCGCCCTGACCGATCCGCCCACGCAGCTCGAATCGGTCGGTGTCTGCGAAATGCGGGTCCGCGGGGGCTTCCCTCACCTGGCCGTCAGGCTCGCCCACCCCCCGACCCGACGTCAAGCGACCACCCGATCGAGCAGGTCGACGCGCGCGACGATCGGCCGCGAACCCGAATCTCTGCGATCCTCCCCGCGACATGGCAGATCCCAGCAAAGCGCCCGAGCGCGAGCCTCGTGACTGGCTCGGTGTGTTTCGCTACAGCCGTCGCGCGATCGAGCTGGTCTGGACGACCAGCCGCGGCCTGACGATCGCGCTGGCCCTGCTGACCTTGGTCGGCGGGCTCTTGCCGGCCGCGGCCGCGTGGATCGGCAAGCACATCGTCGACGCCGTGCTCGCGGCGATCGACGTCCGCGCGAGCGGGCTCGAGCCCGATCTGCGCCCGGTGATCGGATGGGTCCTCTTCGAAGCCGGCATCATGGTCGCGCTCGCCGGCGTGCAGAAGGGCCTCGGCGTGTGTCAGTCGCTGCTGCGCGCGATGCTGGGCAACCGGGTCAACGTGATGATCCTGGCCAAGGCCCTGCAGCTCGAGCTCAAGCACTTCGAAGACGCCGAGTTCTACGACCGCCTGACCCGAGCCCGGCGCGAGGCCTCGGTCCGCCCGCTGAGCCTGGTCAACCGGACCTTCGGGCTGATCCAAAACGGCATCTCGCTGGCCAGCTTCGCCGCGCTGCTGCTCGCGTTCTCGCCCCTCGCCGTGCTGGTCTTGGTCCTCGCCGGGCTGCCGGCCTTCTTCGCCGAGACCAAGTTCTCGGGCGACGCCTTTCGCCTGTTTCGCTGGCGCTCGCCCGAGTCGCGCAAGCAGATGTACCTCGAGAGCGTGCTCGCCAACGACGAGCACGCCAAAGAGGTCAAGCTCTACGGGCTCGGCCCGCTCTTCTTGCAGCGCTACCGCGAGATCTTCGAGCTGATGTTCGCCGAGGATCGCAAGCTGACCTTGCGCCGCGGGATCTGGGGCTTCTTGCTCGGCCTGGTCGGGACCGCGGCCTTCTACGGCGCCTACGCCTGGATCGCGATCGAGACCGTCGCCGGCGTGATCAGCCTCGGCGAGATGACCATGTACCTGATGGTCTTCAAGCAGGGCCAGTCGGCGGTGTCGGCCAGCCTCGCGTCGATCGGCGGCATGTACGAGGACAACCTGTATCTGTCGAACCTCTACGAGTACCTCGATCAACCGGTCGCGCTCGCCAGCGGCAGCGCCCAGGTCGGCCCGAGCCCCGGCGACGGCGTCCGCTTCGAAGCCGTCAGCTTCAGCTACCCCGGCTCGACCAGCCCAGCCCTCGACACCATCACCTTGCACCTTCGCCCCGGCCAATCGCTCGCGCTCGTCGGCGAGAACGGCTCGGGCAAGACCACCCTGATCAAGCTGCTCACGCGCCTCTACGAGCCGACCCAGGGCAAGATCCTGCTCGACGGCCTCGACCTGCGCGAGTGGGACCCCGAGGTCCTGCGCCGCCGCGTCGGCGTGATCTTCCAAGACTTCGTCCGCTACCAAATGCTCGTCGGCGAGAACGTCGGTGCCGGCGACGTCGACCACTTCGGCGACGAGCCGCGCTGGCGCGAGGCCGCCGAGCTCGGCATGGCCCACCCCTTCATCGCCGACATGCCGACCGGCTACCAGACCCAGCTCGGCCGCTGGTTCAAGGACGGCCGCGAGCTCAGCGGTGGCCAGTGGCAAAAGGTCGCCCTCTCGCGCGCCTTCATGCGGACCAAGGCCGACATCCTCGTGCTCGACGAGCCGACCGCAGCGATGGACGCCGAGGCCGAAGCGACCGTCTTCGACCACGTCCGCAACCTGACCGCCGACCGCATGGCGATCCTGATCTCGCACAGGTTCTCGACCGTGCGCTCGGCTGATCACATCGTCGTGCTCGATCATGGCAAGGTGATGGAGCAGGGCTCGCACGAGCAGCTGATGGCGCATGCCGGGCGTTATGCTCGGTTGTTCACGCTTCAGGCCGAAGGTTATCGCTGAGCGGGCCTCGGGTCCGTGCTGCGCTACTCGGCGTTGACGACCGCCATGAGTCGCGTAGCATGGACGTGGGAAGCCATGTCCAATCGATTTCGAGCGACAGTTCAGGTTGCGATGGTCGTGATGATCGCCGCGCTCACCACACGGTGCGGCGGTGACAAGGCCGATGACGAGACGAGCGCTTGCGTTCCTGGCGAGCTCGATTGCGCTTGCAGTCAGGGACAATGTCTTGGCGGATTAATGTGCGTCGATGATTCTTGTGTCGAATCCAGCGCCGAGGACACCTCGACGGATAGCACGGCGACGAGCACTTCTGAGACGAGCTCGAGCACCGACGCGTCGACCGAGACGGATTCTGACACGGCGACGGACACCAATGAGCCCTGCACTGCGCCCGAAGTGCTCTGTGGCAACGCGTGCGTCAACCCCTCGAATGACGTGAGCAATTGTGGCGAATGTGGGCATGTCTGCAAGGTCGCCATCGACAGTGGCGGCTGTGTTGCCGGTGAATGTGCGCCAGTGTGGAGCGAGTGTCAGGATGCAACGATCGAATTGATACAGTGTCCCGTGGTATGTCAGGCACAGGGATTTGCGGGATGCTCGACGGCGGCGTGCGGCGCATCGCAGAAGTCGGTGAGGTGGTTTGCTGGCCCCGCGACTTGCGAGGAAGGGACCATCATGGCATCCACCCAAGCTGAATCCTCGGCTTGCGAAACGGAGCCGAATGGCACCAACGACGACTACTACCGCTGCTGCTGCGCGCAGTAGAACCCCCACCATCGCCTCCACCGGATTCCTGCGCATCATGGGCAACGTGAACCGCAAGGCGACGAAGGCCGAGATGGCTCACCTGCAAGAGGTCGTGGCCACGGCC
>JAMHUH010000284.1:0-10606 GCA_035904925.1 Nannocystaceae bacterium | reverse complement strand
GGGAGCGGAAGTCACCGAGGCGTTCGTAGACGGGGAGCTCTTCTTGTTGGCGGATGCGGAGGGCCTCGTCGATGTCGCCACGATGAAAGAGGAGATCCGCGAGACGACCCCAGGCATCCGCGAGCGCCCACTCGTCGCCAAGCTGCCGAAACGTCGCCATCGCCGACTCGACGAGCTGTCGAGCCTCGTCATGACGGTCGCTCCAGACGAGCAGATCGCTGCGCACGAGTTGGCACGCTGCCATGCTGCCCAAGTCGCCCAACTTCTCAGCGATCGCAAATGCTTCCTCGACGAGCTGCTCGCTCGGACCGAAATCACCTCGATGTTGATACAGCGCCGCCAATCGGAGCAGGAGCACCCCGAGCGCGCGCGAGGACGCATCGGCCCCACTCGCGGCTTCCTGCCGCGCCTGCTCGACCGCAGCCGTCAGTGAAGCAAAGTCTTCCGGCTCACCCCACGTTTCATCGAAGGCCCGCAACATCGCTGTCCCCGAAGCAGGCAAATCGAGATCACGCAATTCGACCGCCACACTGCGAATCGACCAAAGATCCGGCGCCATCCGGGCAAACTCGACATCCAACCAGGGCGGTAAGATCAAAGTGAGCGCACAATGAAGGTCGCGAGCGAAGCGATTGCGACCTTCATTGAGCCGCATCAGCGTGACGCGCCAGGCGTCGGCATCGCGTTCGTCAGCATCGGCCGCGTCGATGAACACCAGCCTGTCGTCATCCCCGCGCTCGCCGACCAGCTTCGCCAGCACCGACTCCCCGAGATCATCCAGACCAATCCGCTCAGGCCGGGCCACGCGCCAGTCGAGCGGGTAGGGGGAGATTCGCTCGATCACCAAAGGATCTCGCTCGAGCGCGACCGCCTCAGCGAGCCACAACTGCAAGGCCACGGCCACGCGCGGGGTGTTGCAGACCACCACCTGAAACGAGAATCCCTCACCCAGGCTCAGCGCCCGACTCAGCTTGCGCGCCCCGGCTTGCTGGGCGACATGGTCGATCGTCGGCCCCATCGACTCGCGCAAGCCGGGCGGGACGACCCAATTCGTCATGGCGATTCGAGCAGCTCGATCTCGCGGGCAACACCCGGAATCTGCCGGATCGAGGGGTGTACGTCGAACCAGTCTTGGTCGTTGAGGTAGCGCAAGACCACGTTGTTCGACAGCATCGCATCGGCGATCTGGCGCTGGTCTTCGTCGTCGGGTGTGATGTCGTGTTCGACGGCGACGCGCGCCAACCATGCGAAGGCGTTGGCGGGGACCAACTTGCGATATTGGTCGCCGACCTCGTGGAGCAACCGGTCGTAGTCGCTCTCGGACAGCGGGATGGTCTCGCTCAGCAGCGACTCGTGCAGCAAGCGGATCAGCTCGCGCGGATAGCCGCCCGACCACTCGATCAACCGGTCGACGCGCGTCTCGGTCTGAGGGCCAAAGAGTTCGTTCAGGTCTTTTGGGGGCACGCGCTGCAAGACCAGCTCCATCGCCGCGTCATAGCCGGCCTGAAAGCGCCCACCACCATCGCGGGGATGCAGGTGGAGCTTGATCATCGGCATGAAGTCGACCTGGGCGAAGCGTCGCCGGGACGCCAAGGCTGGCGGGATCGTATAGATGACATGGATGGGCAGGCGCAGCTGGGGCGCACCATCGGCGAACAATTGGTCGGCGCTCTCGAGCACGTCCTTCCAGGTCGTCGCGGTCCCACGCAGCTTCTCGAGCGAATCGAAGACGACTACCAGCCCGGCCTTGCCCTGCGCGACGGCGCGACCCTCCATGAGGATGAGCTCGTCACGGATCTCGGCCAGGAAGCGGTTGAGGTGGGCGCCGATGGTCTCGCGGAAGCGCTGGCGCAGGTTGGGTCGGGTCTTGAGCTCGGCGCCGAACTTGCCGACCTTCTCGATCCCGAATTCGATTCGGGTGAAGGTCACGTCGGTTCGATTCAGCCAATCCCACAAGCGCCGCAGGTAGCCGGCCTCGAGCGCGGCCTCGAGTTCGGCGCCCTGCTTGCCCTCGAGCTCGAGCACGGCGCGCTCGCAGGCCGCGACGATCGTGAGCAGCACGTCGGGGACGTCGATCGGGCTGTTGGTGTCGAGCACGTCCTCGGCGTCGACGAGGACGACCTCGAAGTTGCCGCCCTCGAACCCAGCCAATTGGGCGGCGAGCCGGCGCAGCTCGGTCGACTTGCCCGAGCCAGGCAGGCCGGTGAAGAGCTGGCAGGTCGGCTTGTCCGAGAGCTCGATGCGCTTGGCCACGCGCGCGATCCAGTTGATGCCGCGTACGCCACGAGCGTCGAGGTCGATGTAGCGATCGTCGCCCGGATCGAGCGCTTCGCCCGGATTGCAGCGGTTGTAGAGGTAGCGGTGGCGCTGCTTGTCCATGGTCCGGCGCGGCGAGGATACACCGCGCCGAGCCTACTTGCCGAGCAGCTTGTGCTGGGCCCAGGCGACCGCGCGGGGCGGGATGCTCGGGTAGGCTCGCTTGAGCAGGTCGGTGAGCACGGCCTCGCGGGTGATGACGACCCGCGACTTGCGAGACTTGATGCCGTCGACGATCTGCTTGGCGGCCTGCTCGGGCGGCATGGCGAAGCGCTCGAACCACTTGGCGGTCTTGGCTTGCTTGTCGGTGTCGAGGAAGCGGCCGCTGCGGACGATGTTGGTCGCGATGCCGCCAGGGTGGACGCTGATGACGTCGATGTCGTGGTGGACGAGCTCGGCGGCGAGCGACTCGGAGAAGCCGCGGACGGCGAATTTGGTCGCGCAGTAGGAGCTCTGGGTCGGCAGGCCGATCAGGCCGAACATGCTCGAGAGGTTGACGATGGTCGCGCCGCCGGCCCGCTGGAGGTGGGGCAAGAAGAACTTGCAGCCGTAGACGACGCCCCAAAAATTGATGCCGACGATCCACTCGAAGTCCTCGAGGCTCTGGTCGGCGAGCGAGGACGTGACCGAGACGCCGGCGTTGTTGATCAGCACGTGGACGTCGCCGTGCTCGGTGATGACCTCGTCGGCGAAGGCCTGCATGCGGGCCTTGTCGGCCACGTCGACGACGTGGGTGGTGACGGTCCGGCCGAGCTCGCGCACCTGCGCGGCGGTCTCGGCCATGCCGACTTCATCGACGTCGGCGAGCGCGAGGTCGCAGCCCTCGCGGGCGAGCAAGACGGCGGTGGCACGACCGATCCCGCTGGCGGATCCGGTGACGACGGCGACACGATCGGCGAGCTTGCGCATGCCGAGTGCTACGCCGCCACGCAGGTCAGGGTCAAGTCGGGGTCGAGTCAGGGTCGAGTCGAGGTCAGGCGCTCGAGCTCGACCCGGGCTCGATCGACCAGCGCTTGCACGTCGGCGCGCAGCGACTCGGCCAGGTCGGCGGTCTTGCCGGTCGGCGCCCGGCTCTCGCCGACGACCATGACGACGGGCGTGCGTGGGCGAGCGGCGACGGCCTTGGCGTGATCGAGGAAGCTGTCCTCGACGTATTCGAAGCCGGGCGGGTAGGCGACGCCGACTGGAAGCAGCTCGACCTCGAGCCGGCGGCAGGCCACGAAGGCGCCAGCGTTGAAGGGCCGGACTTCGTCGCCGCTGAAGGTGGTGCCCTCGGGGAAGACGGTGATGGTTCGGCCGCGCTCGAGCTGATCGCGGATCGACCGAATCGCCTGCGCGCCGCTGTGCGAGGACTCGCGATCGACGAAGATGGTCTGGGCTTTCTGGGCGGCGAGGCCGAGCAGGGGCCAGGCTTCCATGTCGCCGCGGGCCAGGACCGAGCCGCCGAATTGCGTGAGCAGGATCGGGATGTCGAGCGCCGAGCGATGGTTGGACACGACCATGCGAGCGCCGCGAGCGGGCGGCGGCAGGCCGGGCACGATGTGGAGATCGACGCCGAGCATCCACTGGAGCCCGCCCGTCCAGGTCCGCATGTAGCGGTCGAAGATCGGCTCTTGCTCGCGGCCCTGGCCGAGCTTGCGATCGATCGCCTTGTGCGACTCGACGGCGGCCAGCATCGCGGCCGTCCAGCCGATCGTCGCGGCCGCGCGGGCGCCTTGCAAAACCCGATCTTTGATCATGCTTCGGACTCCTGCACGTCTTCGACGTCGAGATAGATCGCGACTTCTTCGTTGGCGATGCACAGCTCGAGCGCGTCGGTGTGAAAGGCTGGATGCCCGGCCGCGAACACCTCGGCTTGGACCTCGGCCGCGGAGCCACGCGCGACGTAGAGCACGTCCATGCCGGCCCAGGCGAAGGGGTAGCCGAGCACAACGCCGCCGCTTGCCCGCGCTTCGGCCTCGGCCCTCGCCGGATCGAGCGAGAAGATCACGGCCTGCTCGCCGCGCGGGGCTCGACGCTCCCACCAGCGCCGGCCCTGCTCGAGCTGCGCGACCAACCAGACCCGGGCCATCATCTGGGTCTGGCGGCCGCCGAACCACTCGGGTCGGCCTTCGAGGGGGACGAGCTCGCCCTCGAACCAGCGGGAGAAATCGAGTCCGCGATCGTCGTGCTCGGCCATCGCTCGGCTCACTTGCTCAGCTGCACGGCCACGATGATCGCGGCGATCACCAGGACCAGGGCGGTCACGGCCAAGACGATCTTGATCGTGCTGTAGGGCCGCTCGCCGCTGACCTCGCCGGTTCGCGCGTTGACGACGAAGCGGAACACCTTGTCGGCGTAGCGGAAGCTCGAGATCCACATCGGCAGCAAGAAGAGCTTGAAGGTGACGCTGCGGTACTCGGCCGACCAATGCGAGATTCGTTGCTCGTCACCGCCGATGTCGCGTCGGATCGCGGCCTCGATCTCCGGGGCCATCTTTTGCTTGGCGGTCTCGAAGCCGCCGCGCAGATCGAGGGCCGCGCGCTCGGCCATGAAGCCGCTCAAGAAGGCGGATTCGAAGCTGCGCAGCTCGGCGAGGTCCCAAGGCTCGAGCCCCTCGATCAGCTTGGTTGGCAGCGAGGTCGAGGCGCAGACCAGGACGTCGTCGAAGTCGACCTGGACATCGCCCGAGGCGCTGTACCAGCGAGTCTTGCGGACCTGCCGGGTCTCGGTCTTGCCCTCGGCGTTCTTGAAGGTCTCGGTCTCGTAGTAGTACTCGCCGCGGCTGCCCTGATAGTCGGCGTAGGTGCGCGAGTCGTAGGTGTAGTAGGGCAGGTAGACGCCGTCGATCGTGGCCCGTTGCGCACGCTCGGCCAGGTCGTTGGGCGCGAACCAGCGGCTGGTCACCCACTCCTTGAATTTCTCGCCCGCGACTCGACCCTCGATCTTGAAGGGCAGCAAGCTGTCGGGGACGATCGTCTCGCGGTCTTGCTCGATCAGCACGACCAAGGGCGAGTCGCAAAAAGGGCAGCTCGACGCGTGGCCAGCCAGCAGCGTGATCGCCCCGCAGCCCTTGCACTCGATCTCGTGTCCGCCCGCGGCGAGGCTGCTCACGGGTTTTTGCGCGAGCTCTGCCAGCGCCTGGTCGAAGGATCGCTCGACGACGGGCTTGCTCGGCGTGGCGATCTGTTGATGCGCGCCGCAATAAGGACAAGTGAGGGCCTCCGTGCCCGGAGCGAAGTGCAGCTTGGCGCCGCACGACTGGCAGGGGTACTCGCTCTGTGTCGCTGCCGAGGGCGTGCCCGGGTCCATGGACTTGCGAGCGTACACGAGTCGCGCCCAGAAATTGGCCCCACAACTGTGTTACACGAGGGGGCATGGACGACCTCGCGTACTTCCCCCCGGGGACCGAGACCTACGTCGGCTGCCTCTTCTCGGGGCTGCGGGTGCGCTGGTATGCGCGCGGTCCGGCCGGCGCGCCGACGGTGCTCTGCCTCCACGGCTTCCCCGAGCTCGCGGTCAGCTGGCGCGAGCAGCTGGCCGGGCTCGGCGACAGCTACCGCGTGGTCGCGCCCGACATGCGTGGCTACGGTGGGACCGAGGCCCCGACTCGAGTTCGGGACTACGACCTCGACATCTTGGTCCGCGACGTGGTCGAGCTGATCGACGCGCTCGGGGTCGAGAAGGTCCACCTCGTCGGCCACGACTGGGGCGGGGCGATCGCGTGGGAGGTCGCGCAGCGACACGGTGATCGCCTCCACTCGCTCAGCGTGCTCAATTGTCCGCCCGTGCAGATCATGCTGCGTGGCTTGCTGCGGCCCGAGCAGCTCAAGCGCAGCTGGTACTTCGCGTTCTTCCAGCTGCCCTACCTGCCCGAGCGCTCGCTGACCCGCGATCCCGAGGGCGTGGTCCGGCGAGTGTTTCGCGGCTCGGCGCGCAACCAAGCGCCCTTCACGACCGAGCGGATGGAGCCTTATGTCCGGCAGATCCGCGAGCGTGGCTTGCCTGGGCTCAACTACTATCGTGCGGGTCTGCGTCATCGTCCGCGTCGGCTCGGCCGGATCCGCGTGCCGACTCGCTTGATCTGGGGCCTGCGCGACGCGGCGCTCGGGCCCTGGTTCGCCGACCCGCAGCTCTATCTCGGCTTCGTCGATCACTTCGATCGCGTGGTCATCGAAGAGGCCGCGCATTGGGTCCAACAAGAGGCGCCCGAGGCGGTCAACGACGCGCTGCGCGAGCACTTCGAGCACGCCGACGCGCAGGCGAGCGCGCCGGAGGCCAAGCGCGCATGATCGTGATCGGAGCCGGACGGATCGGCTCGGCGCTGCACCAGCTCGACCCGATCGCGATCCGGCTGATCGATCGCGAGCAGGGCTGGGCCGCGCTCGACGAAGCCGAGGGCGAGGCGATCGTGGTCGCGGTCCGCAACGACGATCTCGATCCCGTGCTCGCGCGCGTGCCCACGCGTCGCCGTGGCGATCTGGTGTTCGTACAGAACGGCATGCTGCGACCCTGGCTGGCCGAGCAAGGCCTGAGCGACGCGACCCGTGGGCTGCTCTTCATGGCGGTCGCCAAGCGCGGTGACCCGATCCAGCCGGGCGGCGCGAGCCCCTTTTGTGGGCCTCGTGCCGCGCTCGTGGTCGAAGGGCTGACCTCGAGGGGCGTGCCCGCCGAGGTCGTCGAGCCTTCGCGCTTCGTCGAGATCGAGCTCGAAAAGTTACTCTGGAACTGCGTCTTCGGCCTTTGCTGCGAGGTCTTCGCGGCCACGGTCGGCGAGGTCGTCGAGCAGCATCGCGCCGAGCTGCACGCCTTGGTCGGCGAGCTGCTGGCGATCGGCGAGCGGGTGTTCGACGTCGCGCTCGAGCTCGATCCGCTGGTCGAGCGGCTCTGCGCATACAGCCGCTCGATCGCCGACTACCGCGGCGCGGTCAAAGAGTGGCGCTGGCGAAACGGCGCGTTCGTGCTGGCTGCCGAGCAGCAGGGCGTCGAGGCCCCGCTCCACGCCGGCATGCTGCGCGCGAGCGGGCACCTGGCATGACGCCGCTCGCTCCGCTCTTGCTGCTCTGCGCGCTCGGGCTGGTCGTCACCTTGATCGCGCAGCGACGCGAGCAGCCGATCGTGGGCGCGATCAGCAAGCTGCTCGCTTCGTCCTGCTTCGTGGCGATCGCCTGGCTCGGTGGCGCGCTCGAGCTCGACTGGGGTCGGCCGCTCTTGCTCGGCCTGGTCTTGGGCTTGGTCGGCGACGTCTGCTTGCTCGGCAAGCAGCGCCGCTTCTTCGTCGCCGGCTTGGTCGCGTTCTTGCTCGGTCACCTGGCCTACTGCGTGGCCTTCGTCGTGCACGGGATCGACGTCGGCGCCGCCTTGCTCGCGCTCACGCTCTTGCTCGTGCCCTTGCTCGTGATCGATCGCTGGTTGGATCCGCACGTGCCGACCGAGCTGCGCGTGCCGGTCCGGGCCTATCTGATCGTGATCACCCTGATGCTGGGTCTGGCGCTCGCAGCCTGGCAGGCGGGGGCGTCGGTCTGCGTGTTGCTCGGCGCGCTGGCCTTCTTCGTGTCGGACCTCGCGGTCGCGCGCGACCGCTTTGTGGTCAAACAGTTCAGCAACCGTCTGTGGGGTCTGCCGGCCTACTATCTGGGCCAGGTATTGTTGGCGAGCTGGGTCATGTTCGCGGCCTGAAGTCGTGGGCCGGATCGCCCTGCGCGCCCGCTCGCTCCGCGAATGTGCGATCTGCTGCTGTACAGAAGCGTCGTGTTGCCGGCCGCCGGGAAAACTCGCAACCTCGACAGCCCGCCGCTCGACGGCCGCGAGACGAACCTTGCCGAATCGGATGGACTCGACACCTGCCGCAACTTGGACGACCGAGGCCCTCGACGCAGACCGCGTCTGGGAGGGTCGGACGGCGATCTTCGCGAGCGTGCGCGATCACTGGCTCACGCGTCCGCCGGGTCCGGCCCGCGAGGGCGAGCTGGTCTTGCCGGACGACGAGAACCATCGCAGCGGTGGCATGCGCTGGGCCGCGGGCGCGCTCGATGGCGTGATGGGCCACCACGCGCCGGCCGAAGACGAGCGGCTGCGGGCCAAGCAGATCGTCAAGGCGCTGCGCGACCTGATGAACGAGGCGACGCCCGAGAACCTCGCCCACCTCTCGCGCTTGCTGGTCCGTGCGCCGGTGCTCGGCGTGCTCGACGAGGTCCTCGCCGAGCTGGTCGCGAACGGCGACCTCGACCCCGATCGCTTCCACGAGCTGGCGATGCTCTTGGTCTCGCGCGCGCCCGACCGCGAGATCGTCAAGCTCGGCATCAGCATGCTCGGCGTGCTGGTCGGCGCCGATGAGCGCGAGACCTTGCTGACCATCGGCGCCCACGAAGAGTTCACGCTCTACGCCGCGGTCGCGCTGGCCAGCACCCTCGACGATCCGGATCAAGCGCTCTGGGCTCTGGCCAAGCGCGTGCGTGGTTGGGGCCGGATCCACGCGGTCGAGCGGCTGGCCGAGACCCAAGACCCCGAGATCAAAGGTTGGCTGCTGCGCGAGGGCTTCGGCAACGACGTGATGGACGAGTACCTCGCCCACACTTGCGCGGTCTCGGGCGACCTCGCGGGCGCGCTCGAGGCCGACATCGTCGACGAAGCGCTGCTCGACGGCGCGGCCGGGATCCTCGGCGCGCTGCTCAACGGCGGCCCGGCCGAGGACATCGAGGACTACGAGCAGGCTCCGCGCGCGGCCGAGGCCTACCTGCGCCACCTGGTTCGGCGCCCCGATCATCGTCCCCTCGATCTTCGCCACCTGCTGGTCGCCGAGCAGCTGCGCGAGTTCATCGGCCCTGCCCGCGACGAGCTCGAGGACGACGAGACCCTGCGCGAGCTCGGCTGGGACCTCGAGCGTCGCGCTCGCGTGCTCGAGATGTGCGAGCGCGTGGCCCAGCGACCCGAGTGGCCCGAGCAGGTCCGCGAGGGGCTCGAGGCGCCCGATCTGGCCCGCTTCCACCAGGCCGATGCCGCCGCCCAGCTGCTCGACATCGACGCTTGGGATCACCACGTTCGCCGGATCGAGCAGAGCCCGCTCAACTCGCCCTCGTGGTTCCGCTTGGTCCAGACCGAGGACAACGAGCGCTTCGAACAGGTGCTCGCGCTGGCCGAGCGGCTCTTGCCGCTCGACGAGGTCGGCACGGGTGCCGCCGAAGAGACCGGGCTCGGGCCCGAGTTCGACGTCCACGACACCTTGCTGGTGCTCGTGCACGGCCTGGTCGACAAGCCTGGCGTGGGTGAGCACCTGATCGACGTCGCCCTGCGCAGCCCGGTGATCCGCGTTCGCCGAGGTGCCCTGCGCGTGCTCGCGGCCTGGGGCGACAAGACCAGCGAGGCTGCGCGTGCGCTGCTGGTCACCGCGCTCGAGGTCGAGCCCGACGAAGAGCTCGCCGCCGACATGCGCAAGGTCTTGGCGGGCCAGCGGCTGACCGACTAGGACCCACGTGCGCCACACCCTGCTGTCCTCGCTGATCCTCCCGAGCCTCGTCCTCGCGCTGCTCGGCTGCCCGCAGGGCAACACCGAGCGCCCCGACGCCGCGCTGCCCAAGCCGCCGATCGCCAAGCGGGTGCCGCACCTGCTCGAGGCCCATGGTCAGCAGCGGATCGACGACTACTACTGGCTGCGCGAGCGCGACGACCCCGAGGTGCTCGCCTACCTCGAGGCCGAGAACGCCTACACCCAGGCCATGACGGCGCACACGGCCGGGCTGCGGGCCCAGCTCGAGCGCGAGATGGTCGGGCGGATCGAGCAAGACGATACGTCGGTGCCCTACCGCGAGCGCGACTATCTCTACTCCACGCGCTGGGAAGAGAGCGCCGACTACCCGCTGATGGTCCGCACGCCCGTGGGCGGATCGGGCGCCGAGCAGATCATGCTCGACGTCGAGGCCCTGGCCGCCGGCCACGACTACTTCGACACCGGCGGCATGGATCTGAGCGAGAACCAGCAGCTGCTGGCCTACGCGAGCGACACCCTCGGCCGGCGAATCTTCACGATCGAATTCAAAGATCTGCGCACGGGCGAGCTGCTGCCCGACAAGATCACGGACGTCTCGGGCGAGCTGGTCTGGGCCAACGACGATCGCACGCTCTACTACGTCCGCCAGGACCCCGAGACGCTGCGCAACCATCAGATCTATCGGCACACGCTCGGCCAGGATCCGGCCCGCGACGCGCTGGTCTACGAGGAGCCCGACCCGACCTACGAGCTCGATCTGTGGAAGACCAAGTCGCGCCGCTTCGTGCTGATCGAGGCCTCGACCACGCTGGCGAGCGAGGTTCG
>JAMHUH010000283.1:0-16172 GCA_035904925.1 Nannocystaceae bacterium | reverse complement strand
CCATCTCTTCGAGCAGCCAATCGGCCCCGTCGACCGCGTCCATCACCCAGAGCACCGAGCGAATGTCGACGTGGATCGAGCGGGTGATCTGCGGCATGAACACCCAGTCGGAGGCCATCGCCTCGTAGTTGCCGTCGAAGACGAGGCCGACCAGCTCACCGCGAGCGTTGAGCGTGGCCGAGCCCGAGTTGCCGCCGGTGATGTCGAGATCGGCGAGGAAGTCGATGGTCAGCTCGCCGAAGTCCGGGTCGGCGTAGGGCCCGAAGTTCTTGGCCCGGATGCCCTCGATGACGCCCTCGGGCAGGTCGAAGGGCTCCTCGCCGGTGTGCTTGGCCAGCATCTGGCTGGCGGTGGTGAAAGGCACGTAGACCGGCAAGTCGGGCGTGGGCGCGTAGCCACGCACGGTCCCGTAGGTGACGCGAAGCGTCGAGTTGGCGTCGGGGGCGAGGGTCTTGCCCTCGCTCGCCGCCCACTCGCGCAGCGCCTCGATGTAGATCGGTCGCAGCAACGCGAGCTTGCCCGCGACCGCGGCCTGTCGGCTCTGGATCGCCTCGGCGCTCGGCTGAGCCGCGAGCGCGGCGACGATGAAGGGATCCTTGCTCTTCTCGAGCTGCGCGAGCGTGGCCTTGCGGTAGAGCTCGACCACCTTCTTGCTGTCTTCGAGCTTGGTCTTGGCGTAGAGCTTGGTCAGCGCCTTGTCGATCGCGGCCTCGTCGATCGGCCCCGCGCCGACCAGCACCTTCAGCAGCTCGGGCTGTTGATCGGCCGGCAGCGCGGCCGCGCGGACCAGGTGGAGGCGCAGCACCGCACGATCGATCTCTCGCCCGTAGCGAGTCTGCGCGACGCTCAGGCCGAGCTCGTACTTCTCGATCTCCTTGGCGCTCGGGGCCTTGTCCTCGCTGCGCTTCTTGGCCGCGCCGACGATCTCGCGCGCGCGCCCGAAGAGCGCCGAGGCGCCCGCGAGCTCCTCGAGCGCCGCGTCGTGCTCGCGCATCGGCGTCTGCTCGGCGTCGAGCGCCGCGAGCTCGTCGAGCACCTTCCCGTACTTCGCTTGGCGGCCCGCGTCGGCGGCGATCCAATCGCGCAGCGCCTGCTCCTGCGCGAGCTTGTCGGCGGCGAGGCCCTTGCTCAGGCCCTCGAGCTGGCCACGCGAGTTGGTCAGCCCGTTGTTGAGCGAGCGCAGGGTCGGCTCGGCCTTGATCTCGAGCGCCTCGTTGCCCGCGGTGGCTTGCTCGAGCGTGGCGATGTACTGCTCGAGCCGGGCGATCCTGCGCGGGTAGTACCACTCGACCGCGTCGCGGACTTCGGTCGCGGTCTTCAAGCGATTCGTCCGACCCGGGTAGCCCGCGACGAAGACCAGGTCGCCTTCGTCGAGATCACCGGTCGCGACCTCGAGGTGATATTTGGGCTGGTAAGGCACGTTGGTCGGCGCGAAGTCGGCCGGCTGGCCATCGGCGCCGACGTAGGCGCGATAGAACGAGTAGTCGCCGGTGTGCCGAGGCCAGCGCCAGTTGTCGATCTCGCCGCCGAACACTCCGACGCCAGCATCGGGTGCGTGAACGAGTCGAATGTCGCGCAGCTCGAGCTGCTCGATCTGAAAGAACTGCGCACCTTCGAAGTAGGACGCGACCACGCAGCGCGTGTCGGGCTTGTCGGCCTCGCAGGCGCTGGCGAGATCCTGACGACGCTTGCCGACCTCTTCCCAGCGGGCCTGGGGATCGCTGATCGCGTCGAGGCCCTCGAGCACTCGCGGGGTCACGTCGGTGAAGGCTCGGGTGACCCAGATCTTCTGGGTCGGGCCAGCCCACAGCTCTTCGCCCTGGTTCTTGGCCAAGAAGCCGGTCTCGTGCAGGTTGTGGCCTTCCTTGCTGTTGTAGTTCAGCGCCCCCTGCACGCAGTGATGGTTGGTGATGATCAAGCCTTGCTCGGACACGAACGAGGCCGAGCAACCACCGAGGCTGACGATCGCGCCGAGCGGGAACTCGGTCGGCTTGGTCAGCGCGAGCGGGTCGAAGGCGAGGCCGAGCTGCTCGAGGTTCTCGACGTGCTCGGGCGCGGCCAGCTGCGAGGGCATCCACATGCCGCCGGGGTTGGCGAAGCTGAATTCGGGCGTGGGCGGCTCGACATCGCCGCCCTCGGGTTGGGTCACGCCCGGCGAAGCGTCGGGCTTGGTGCAGGCCAGGAAGGCCGTGCTTGCCAGTACGACCAGCAGCGAGCGCGAGACGAAGGGCGAACCAACGACGAACATGGTCCGGGTCGTAGCAGATCCCCGCTCGCGACCATAGCTGCGGCATGTGAGTCCAATCGCGCGAAGCCAGCGACGCAGGGCGAAGCTCGGGCACCCCTGTTACTCTTGCGCCGCTCGTGAGCGCTCGAACTACATTGCTGGTCGGCAACCCGACCGCCCGGACCGGCAAGGCCGCCCGCAGCATCGATCGTGCATTGACCGGAATGGCCGGAGTCGGGCTCGAGCCCGAGTTCTTCGCGACGCTGCCAAACGGCGCGACCGTGGCCGCGCTCGCCGACCGACTCGAGCGCGAGGACGTGGCCCGGGTCGTCTACCTCGGCGGCGACGGGACCTTCGCCGAGTCGGCCAAGGGCATCATCCTGGCCCGCGAGCGCAGCGGCGTCGACGTCCCGCTCGGCATGCTGCCGATGGGCACGGCCAACGATCAGGGCCGCTCGTTTGGGATCAGCGCGGGCATCCGCGCGCTCGAGACCAACATCCAGACGATCGTCGAGGGCTGCGAGCAGTGGCTCGACGTCGGCCGGATCGAGGCGCTCGACGCCAACGGCGAGGTCGAGCGCTCCGATCTGTGGTTCGACAATTGCGGGTTCGGGCTCTCGGCCCGGATCCTCGCCCAGCGCAACCGCGATCGCGAGCGGGTCCAGAAGCTCCCGCTCGTCAACATGCTCTACCGCGACAAGCTGGTCTACGCCGGCGCGGCGTTCAGCGAGCTGTTCCGCTCGATGGTCGGCGGCCCGCATGGCTCGCTCTTCTCGTGCGAGGTCGTCGTCGACGGCGAAGTCGTCGAGTGGGTCGGGCTGACCGACCTCGCGATCAACGGCACGATCCTCTACGGCGGCGAGTGGATCTTCGTCGACGACGCCAAGGCCGACGACGGCAAGTTCGAGGTCCTCCCCTTCCGCAGCCACGCCGACTGGGTCACCGCCGCGATCGGCTCGCACAAGAAGAACCCCGTCACCGGCGACGATCTCGAGGTCGTCGGCCTGCGCGGCCGCGACTTTCGCCGCGGCGGCCAGATCGACATCCGGCTCTTTCGGCCCAGCGGCGCCGCCGAGATCCCGGCGCAGATCGACGGCGAAGAGTTCGTGTCGGCCGATCGCTACCGGATCGACAACCTCTTCCACCACCTGCGCATCATCGTGCCCGAGAACGCCCACTGGATCTGAGCCGATGCCCGCGGACTCTCCCCTCGGGCTGCTCGCCGGCCATCGTCTCTCGCTGCTGCTCGCGCTGGCCACCGGCTGCGTGTTGTTCGAGGACCAAGAGCCGGCCGAGCTGCAGCGCGAGCGCCACGATCTGGCCGAGTTCGCCGAGCAGGTCGACGACAAGCTGCGGATGTTCGCTGGTTGTCGCGACGCGCTGGCCTCGGTCATGGGCGAGAGCTGGGAGCGCTACGACGACCAGGTCGAGATCGGCGGCAAGCCCAAGCACAAGCGCGAAGGCGTGTACATGCACGGCGTGACCGAGAACACCTTTCGCGGCTGTCGGCGCTCGCTCGCCAACGCGAGTCGAATGCCGCCCGAGATGGCCCAGATCGAGCAAGTCACCAGCAACCTGGTCGGCGCGGCCGAGCAATACGCGAGCCAGACTCGCGCGGTCGAGCACTACCTCGACGAGCACGAGCGCGAGCCCGACGACTGGAGCGGCCTGGTCGAGCTCGACCCGCTGCTCCGGGCCGCGCATCGACGCTGGCTCGACGCCGACCGAGCGCTGGCCGACACGCTCGACGTCCGTCACCTCGAGAACGACCCGGTGCTGCTCGGCGTGCTCGCCGACCGCCGCAGCTCGCTCGAGCTCGACACCCGAACCTTGATGGTCCGTGCGCGGCCGATGGTCCGCTGCATGTCGGCCGAGCCGATCCCCGCGGCCAGCGAGTGCGAGGCCAGCCACGCCGAGTTCGACGTCGCTTACACGAAGTTCGCCGCGACCTGGGCGGCCGACCGGGTCGCCGCGGACAAGGTGTTCTGGATGCGGACCTTCGCCGCCGACGCCGAAGAATTTCACGCCCAGGCGGGCGCGCTCCAGCGCAAGCTCGAGCAGCGACGCGTCGACGAGGACGAGATCGAGGCCCTGGTCGAC
Organism: Nannocystaceae bacterium; assembly: GCA_035904925.1. Lineage (GTDB taxonomy): Bacteria > Myxococcota_A > Polyangia > Nannocystales > Nannocystaceae > Plesiocystis. Next base: position 11,845 of record JAMHUH010000283.1, on the reverse strand, counting down.
GCCCACGCCGGCCTCGCCCGCGACTTCGACACGCTCGACTTCGTGTTTCCCTGAACCAGAGTTGGCATGAAGGCAATCATCCTGCGTCGTCACGGTGGTCCCGAGGTGCTCGAGTCGGTCGAGCTGCCCGAGCTCGCGCCTGGTCCCCACGAGGTGCTCGTCGAGGTCCGGGCCTGCGCGCTCAACCGGCTCGACATCTGGGTCCGCGGCGGCTTGCCGGGCCTGCACGTCGAGCTGCCCCACGTGCTCGGCAGCGACATCGCGGGCGTGGTCGTGGGCCTCGGTGAGGGCGTGGCGGCCGAGTGGCTCGCGCGCGAGGTCGTGATCAACCCGGGCCTCAGCTGCGGTCGCTGCGAAGCGTGCTTGTCGGGCCAGGACAACCTGTGCCCGAGCTATCGGATCCTCGGCGAGACCGCCCGGGGTGGCTACGCCGAGCGGATCGTCGTGCCGCTCGCCAACCTGGTCGACAAGCCCGCGGCGCTCTCGTGGACCGAGGCGGCCGCGTTCCCGCTGACCTTCTTGACCGCCTGGCAGATGCTGACGCTGCGCGCCGATCTTCGCCCTGGCGAGACGGTGCTGATCCACGCGGTCGGCAGCGGGGTCGGCAGCGCCGGGCTTCAGATCGCCAAGCTGCTCGGCGCCAAGGTGATCGCGCTGGCCAGCAGCGAGGCCAAGCTCGCCCGCGCGCGCGAGCTCGGGGCCGACGCGACCATCCGCAGCAGCGACGCCGACTGGTCCAAGCAAGTCCGCGCGCTGCCGGGGGTCGGCCGCCGCGGCGTCGACGTCGTCTTCGAGCATGTCGGCGAGGCGACCTGGGCCGAGAGCATCAAGTTGTGCCGCGCGGGCGGTCGGGTGGTCACCTGCGGCGCTTCGTCGGGCTGGGACGCGCGCACCGATCTGCGCCACGTGTTCTTCCGCCAGATCCAGATCCTCGGCAGCACCATGGGTTCGAAGGCGAGCCTGTTCCGGGTCGCGCAGCTGATCGGCGAGGGCCGGCTGCGGCCGATCGTCGATCGCGTGTTCCCGCTCGCCGAGGCGGCCGAGGCTCACCGCTACCTCGACCAACGCGAACAATTCGGCAAGGTCGTGCTGGTCCCGAATGCCTGAGTCGAGCGAGCGGCCCGCGAACGAAGTCTGGGTGGTTCGGGCCAGCGCCATGCTCGGGCTGATCCTCGCGATCGGCTATGGCCTGCTCGGCGGGGGCGAGCGCGACTTTTGCCTCGACGACGCCTGGATTCACCTCAGCTACGCCAAGAGCCTGCGCCTCGGCGAGGGCCTCTCGTACAACCCCCACGACTGGGAGACCGGCTTCTCGAGCCCGCTCTGGGTCTTGGTCTTGGCCGCGTGGCCGAGCGGCGCCGATCCGGTGGTCGCGGTCAAGCTGCTCGGCGCGCTGCTTCACGCCGCGACGGCGGGGCTCGCCGCGTCGCTGGCCCTCGAGCTCGGGCGCGCCCGCGCGAGCGTGGGCGAAGCGAGCGACGCGGCCCGACTCTGGCGACGCTCCGGCCCGGTCCCGCTGGCCTCGATCGCCGGCTTCGCCGGCTTGCTCTGCGCGACCTCGCCGACCCTGCTGCAAGGGGCGAGCTCGGGCATGGAGGTCTCGCTGAGCGCGGCGCTCTTGCTCGGCTGCGTGCTCGCTTGCCTGCGCGAGCAATGGCTGATCGCGACGATCCTCGCCGGCCTGGCCGAGCTCGCCCGACCCGAGCTGCTCGCGTTCCTCGGCGTGTTCGCAGGCATCCTCGCGCTCGCTCGTCGCCAGCCTCGCGCGCTCTTGCCTGTGATGGGCGCGGCCCTCGGTCTGCTCGCCTGGATCAGCTACTGCCAGCTCGTCAGCGGTTGGCCTTGGCCCAACACCGCCTACGTCAAGGTCGGCAACGCCGGGCTCGGCAGCGGCCTCGCCTACCTGAGCGAGCAAGTCTTGCCCGAGCAACCGTGGTTGATCGGCATGGGCGGCGTGATCGCGATCGCCGCCCTGCTCGTGGCCGACCTCGCGCCCGACCACGACGCCAAGCGACACTTCGAGGCGCTCGCGCTGCTGAGCGCCTACGTGCTCGCGCTGCTGGCCACCGCGATCAGCCGACCCCTCGACCCGGCGATCTTGTTCTACCAGAGCCGCTACTTCGCGATCTTCGCCGCGGTCCCGCCGGTCCTGGTCGCGCTCGGGCTCGCGCGGCTGCATCGGATCGTCGCGCTGGTCGCCCTCTTGCCGGTCGTCGCCCTGACCCTGCTCGCCCTGCCCCGCGCCCACACGCTCCAGCGCGCCCAAGAGCGCAGCGTCGAGCTGCTCCACGACGGCCCCGCCCGCTACGTGACTCGCGAGCTGCCCAGCGACGCTCGGATCGCGGTCGAGGGCGCGGGCGCGATGCGCCATCACACCCCGCGCAGCATGACCATCCTCGACGTCATCGGGCTCAACGACGCCGCGATCGCCCACGCGCCGAACGACGTCGAGAAGGCCTGCGTGCTGGTCCGCGCGGCCCCGCAGTGGTTCGTGCTGCCCGAGCACATCGCGGCCGCGCTGACCAAGGTGTTCGTGCTGCGCCCGGTCGAGTCCTTCGTCGATCCACGCTGGGCCCAGGTCGTCGAACCCTACGAGGTCCACGTCTGGTTGCTCGCGGTCGAAGGGGTCCAGCCCGGCTGGCGAGAACGCTGCGCGGCCGGTTGAGGCCGAGCAAGCCGAGCAAGCCGGGCAAGCCGGGCGCCGAGCAACCACAGTAGGATGGCCGCGTGGGCATCTTCGATCCCGTCTTGCCGGCCTACGATCCGATCGCCTGGTCGAAGCTGCCCTTCGCCGAGCGCGGCCGCCTCGTCTGCCAAGCGTGGGCGCTGCAAGGCTACGGGACCCCGCCGGGCGTCTACATCGTCTACGCGATCAAGGTGCTCTTCTACATCGGGATGTGGGTGGTGTTCTGCCGATTCACGCCGGGGCTCGGCCAGCTCTCGACCATCTCGAGCTGGTGGCTGGATCCGATCGCATTTCAAAAGGCGATCGCGTGGAGCATGGCCTTCGAATTGCTCGGGCTCGGCTGCGGCAGTGGACCGCTGACCGGCCGCTACAACCCGCCGATCGGCGGGTTCTTGTACTTCTTGCGGCCCGGCACGACCAAGCTGCCGCTCTTCCCCGGTCTGGCGCTGCTCGGCGGCCAGCGTCGGACGTGGTTCGATGTCCTGCTCTACGCGACCACGCTCGGCGGGCTCGCTTGGCTGCTGACCTCGTCGAGCTTCCCGATCGAAGCGATCGCGCTGGTCGTCGCTGCGCTCGCCCTGCTCGGCGTGACCGACAAGACGCTCTTCTTGGCCGCGCGGGCCGAGCACTACTGGACCACGCTGACCTGCATGCTCTTGCTCGGGAGCGCCGGCTCGTGGATCGCCGGAGCCAAGGCCGTCCAGCTCGCCTTGTGGTTCTGGGCCGGGGTGTCCAAGCTCAACCCCCACTTTCCCGCGGTCGTCTGCGTGATGACCAGCAACAGCCCCTTCACCCGCTTCGCCTGGCTGCGCAAGCGGATGTATCGCAGCTACCCCGACGACCTGCGCCCCGCTCGACTCGCCGCGTGGATGGGTCACGCCGGCACGGCGCTCGAGTTCGCGGTCCCGCTGGTGCTGATCTGGGCGCCCGGGGGCGCGCCGCTGATCGTCGGCCTCGCGCTGATGCTCGCGCTGCACGTCTACATCACCAGCAACGTGCCGATGGGCGTGCCGATCGAGTGGAACTTCATGATGGTCTACGGCGGCTTTGCGCTGTTTTGGGCCCACCCCGAGGTCAGCGTGCTCGAGCTCGGGATCACACCGACGACCGGCTTCTTGCTGATCATGCTGGTCGCCCTGCCCTTGCTCGGCAACCTGTTCCCGCGCGCGATCTCGTTCTTGCTCTCGATGCGCTACTACGCCGGAAACTGGGCCTACGGCGTGTGGCTCTTTCGCGGCGAGTCGCACCGCAAGCTCGACCAGCTGAAGAAGAGCTCGGGCTGGGTCTTCGATCAGCTCGCGCCTTTCTACGATCTCCCGACCGCGCACGCGCTGGTCAGCAAGGTCATGGGCTTTCGCCTCATGCACCTGCATGGTCGCGCGCTGGTCGAGCTGGTGCCCCAGGCCGTCGATCGCCTCGAAGACTACGAATGGGCCGATGGCGAGCTGATCGCTGGTCTCGCGCTCGGTTGGAATTTCGGCGACGGCCACCTCCACGACGAGCAATTGTTGCGCTCGATCCAAGCCCAATGCGGGTTCGAGCCCGGCGAGCTGCGCTGCATCTTCGTCGAGGCCCAACCACTCGGGCGAATGACCCAGCAATGGCGAATCGTCGACGCCAACACGGGCACGATCGCGCAGGGCGAGCTCTCGGTCCGCGAGTTGCTCGAGCGTCAGCCCTGGTCGCGCTGAAACGGCAGCTTCTGCCGGGTGGGCCTCGCGGGCTCCGTGCTAGGTTGGCCGAACGTCGCTCGCTCGGCACTTCGTGAAATCGGCCCATGAAAGAGGAAGATCGCAACCTCGCGACGCTGACCTTGCAGCCTGGGCAGCAAGTGACCGGCGTCGCCGTCGTCACGACCGACGTGGAGAACCAGCTGATCGACACGCTCGATCTCGACGTGGCGCCGATCCGCATTCGCGAACGCATCACGCTTCGCGGGCTGCACTCGTCGGGCGGGATCGGTGAGGTCTGGCGAGCCTTCGACGAGGTCCTGGGCCGCGAGATCGCGCTCAAGCGGCTCAAGTCCGACAAGGCCACCAGCGAGTCCAACCGGGCTCGCTTCTTTCGCGAGGCCCGGATCACGGGCCAGCTCGATCACCCCGGCATCGTCCCCGTCTACGACTACAGCAGCAACGCCGACGGCTCGCAGTGCTTCTATACGATGCGGTTCTTGCGAGGCCGAACGCTCCGCGAGGTGATCGCCGAATTTCACGCGCAGAGGCTCGCCGACGCGAGCCCCCTGGTCACGGGCGCCTTCGTCCACCTGCTGGGCTACTTCGCCAGCATCTGCAACACCATGGCCTTCGCCCACTCGCGCCAGGTCATCCACCGCGACCTCAAAGGCGACAACGTCATCATTGGCGACTTCGGCGAGGTCGTGGTGCTCGACTGGGGCCTGGCCAAGCAGCTCGACGCCGATGCCCGCGAACTCGAGCTCTCGCCCGATCTCGCGGATCTACCCGTGGTTCCGCTGATCGACCTCTCGGCCTCTCAGACCCTGCAGGGCGAGCAGCTCGGGACGCCCGCATACATGGCGCCAGAGCAGGCGACCGGGCAGATCGATCAAATCGACTTTCGCACCGACGTCTATGGTCTGGCCGCGATCCTCTACGAGGTCCTGACCGGGCGCCCGCCCTTTCACGCGGGCGACATCGTCGCGGTGCTGAAGGCGGTCATCGCCGAGCCTCCGGTCCCGCCCCGCGAGCTCGTCGCCGAGGTCCCGATCGAGCTCGAGGCCATCTGCCTGCGCGGCTTGGCCAAGGCGCCCTCCGATCGCCAGCAATCGGTCGCCGAGTTGGCCGAACGAGTCCAAGCCTGGCTCGACTCGCTGGCCGAGCGCAAGCGGACCGAACGCGAGCGCGAGCGCTTCTTCGACCTCTCGCTCGATCTCCTGGTCATCCTCGATCACCAAGGTCGCTTCACCCAGTCGAACATGGCCTGGGAGACCTTGCTCGGGTGGTCGGCACAGACCCGCGCGGACGCGGGCTTCGCCGAATTCGTCAGCGAAGAAGATCAGCCGATCGTCGCCCACGCGTTGGCCGAGATCACTCGGGGGGCCGCGCAGACGACCTTCGAGGTCCGCATGCAGTCGGCCAGCGGCGCGCATTGTTGGGTCCACTGGAACGCCCGCTCGATCCCCGGCGAGCAAGCCAGCTACTTGGTCGGTCGCGACATCACCGAGCGCAAGCAGGCCGAGCAAGAGTTTCGCGGGCTGCTCGAGTCGGCCCCCGACGCGATGGTCGTCGTCGATCGCCATGGCCGGATCAACCTCGCCAATCGTCGAGTCGAGGCGCTCTTCGGCTATCCCCGCAGCGAGCTCATCAACCAGCCGATCGAGGTGCTGATCCCCGAGCGGCTGCGATCGACTCACGGCGCACACATGCTCCGCTACACCGCCGAGCCGCAGTTTCGGACGATGGGCGAGGGCCGGCAGCTCTACGCCCAGCACCAGGACGGCAGCGAGTTCGCGGTCGACATCAGCCTCAGCCCGGTCGAAGGCCGCGATGGACCGCTGGTCTGCTGCGCGCTGCGACCGATCGATCGCGCGCGCCTCCAGCCCTGATACCCTGCGCGGCGATGACCGACCACGAGCTGCTCGATCGAGCGATCGCGCTGGCGCTCGCCAGCGAAGCCCGCGGCGGGCTCCCGGTCGGCGCGGTGATCGGCTTGGCCGGCACGATCCTCGCCGAGGGCACCAGCGACGTGATCGGGCCGCCCTATCACCCGGGTCGCCACGCCGAGACCACGGCGCTCGCTCGGGTGCCGATCGAGCTGTGGCCGCGCGCGAGCGAGATGGTCGTGGTCAGCACGCTCGAGCCCTGTGTGATGTGCTTCGGCGCCTGCTTGCTGCACGGGATCGGTCGGATCGTGTTTGGAGCGATCGACACCCGCGGTGGCGCTCGCTTCATCCGCGAGCACCTGCCGCCTTACTACTCGGATCGCGGCTCGACCGTCCGCGGGCCCACGTGGGAGGGGCCGCTCGATCCCGAGCGCTGTGACCCGCTCTATCGGCGGACCGACGCGCGCTTCTCGAGCTTGCCCTGCGGGGATCACCCCCTGCGACGGGGGTGAAGTGCCCCTTTTGAGGCTCGTGCAGAACAGGTCGGCCGACGCACGCGTCGGACGACTGAAGCGATTCACCGCATGGCCTACCGAAGCTCGTCGTCGTTGTCGCTCTTGTCCTCGTTCTTGCTCACGACCCTGATGATCAGCGGCTGCTCGGTCTCGACGACCCGCTACTCCTCGTCGGCGTTTCCCCAGCAGCAAACGATCGTCTATCGCCCCATCGATCGCGGCAACTCGAGCTGCTCGTGCTGCAACGCGCCGCGCCCCACGTCCAGTCATGGCGGCCAAGCCAGCCGCCCCAATCACCCCGCGGATCCGGGCGGACCGCGGCCCCAGTCGACGCCCAAGCCGACGCCCAAGCCGACGCCCAAGCCGACCCCCAAGCCGCCGCGAGCCCCGAGCCCGCCGCCCCGCGCCCCTCACAAGCCGCCGGTCTGATCGGTCCGAGTCGACCCCTCCGGGTCGAGGACGGTCCGAGTCGACCCTCCGGGTCGAGGACGGTCCGAGTCGCCGATTCTACGGCTCGGGCAGCTCGAGGGGCACACGCTTCGCGGGCGCGAGGAGCCAGCGCAGGCCCTCGCCCGCGAGCGTGAGACGAGCGGGCATCGACCCCATCACGCCGAGCAGATCGAGCCAGCTCGCGTTCTCGTCGAGCAGGCGAAACAAACGAGCGTCGTGGCCGGGTCGCCACATCGCTTCGAACATCGCCAGCCCGAGCTGCGGCCGCCGAGCGAGGATCGCCAGCAGCACGCCCGCGAACAAGCGATAGATGCTTCGCTCGCGCGGCAGCGCGAAAGGATGCCCGCGACGCCCGAGCGAGTCGACGATCGCCGCGGCGTCGCGCTGCATTCGTGCGAAGGCGTAGCCGCTGCTGGCCGCGAGTCGACCTCCGGCCACGCCGATCCGCAGCACGCTCGGGCTCGGCCGACGCGTCGGGGGCCGAGCGTCGAGCGGCGAGCAGCCCCGCTCGCGCGCGACGATCCGCGCGTCGGCGAGGCCCAGCAGCTCGAGATAGTCGTCGAGCTCGGCGAGCTCGCGCCGCTCGGGCCCGACGTGGACGCGATAGATCAGCGCCTCGCGCCGACTCGTGCCCAAGACCTGGCCGAACTCGAGCCCGAGCGCGGGCTGGCCGAGGCGCAGATCCATGAACCAGGCCCGCTCGGGATCGAAGTGATCGCGCTCGAGCTCCACGCGCAGGGCGACGAAGCTCTGCCAGCTCGGCGCCCGCTCGAACACCACGCGGCTGTCGAAGCACCAGCGAGCGCGCAGCGGCTCGGCCTGATCACGCACGCGGATCGCCGCGCCCTCGCGGCTCGACTCGACCTGCTCGACCTCGCCACACATCCACGTGATCGACCACGCGCTCGGCTCGAGCCGGGCCCGGACGAACGCATGCAGCTTCGCGCTGCGAAGGATCCAGTAGCTCGCGCCGATCTCGAGGTCGCGCAAGCCCGCGCGGGTCGCCACGCTCAGCGTCGGCCAACTTCGCTCGAACACCTCGCCGAGCCACTCGGGTGGCGCTTCGAACCATGCCCCGATCGTTCGATCGACCGGCTCGCTCCGGCGATCGATCAGCACGATCCGGCCAGGCGGCAGCGAGCTCTCGACCAAGGCGCGCGCGAGCGAGAGCGCGGCCAAGCCAGCCCCGACGAACGCGTAGTCGAAGCGCTCGGACACGCGGCGAAGACTACACTCGCGCCATCACAGCCGCAGCTGCGCCGAGAGCTTGCGGGCGCCGAAGCTCAGCCGCTCGCGATCGTGCAGGTAGTCGTCGAGCAGCGCCCGATCGTCGGCCGACATCTGGTCGAAGCGCACGCCGAGCAGCTCGAGCGGACCGTAGCTGCGCCGATGCACGACCTCGGCCAGCGCACACAGGTGAATGTCGACCTCGGGCAGCGGGATCGCCAGCCAGCTGAAGCGATGGTCGAGGCCACGCGGCTTGCTCTGGTCGGGCTTGCGAGCGACCCGAAGCACGGCCATGCCCTCGCGCGAGAGGTCGACGACCATGAAGCCCTCCATCGCGCCGGCCTGGGTCCCCGGGGCGACGAATCGACCGATCGTGTGCCGGCTGTCCCGGCGCTGCTCGAGGAACGACGGCGTCGAGTGCATCGCCCGCGGACGCTAGCCCAGGCTGGCGCGGCGCCCAAGAAATCGGCGCGTCAGCTCAGCCCCTGCGTGGTGCCCAGCGCCACCTCACCCCAGCGGAACACCGAGGCGATCGCGGTCGAGACGCTGCCGACCGCGTAGAGCAGGACCCGGTCGCCGGGCCGAATCTTGCCCTGCGCCGCCGCGGCATGCAGGCCCATGGGGATCAGCGCGGTGCCGGTGTTGGCGAAGCGCTCGTAGGTCGAGATGGTCTTGCTCGGGTCGAGCCCGATCGCCTGGGCCGCGAACTCGGCGTACCAGGCGGTCGGCGTGTTGGCGACCAGGAAGTCGACGTCGGTGATGCGCAACCCGGCCTTGGCCAGCGCGCCGAAGCAACACTCGCGCAGGTAGGGCTCGCCGACCTCGTTGATGATCTTGGCGGTGTCCTTGCTCGCCTTCATGCGCGCGAACATCCGGCCCAGCGGGTCTTGCTCGAGATCGAGGCGAAAGGTCCCGCAGGTCTGCGCGGTGTGGATCGTGTGCGTGGCCAGCCAGCCCTCGCCCTCGGGGACCTCGCCGATCAGCAGCGCGCCCGCGCCATCGCCCAGGAACCACGCCAAGGTGTCGGTCTCCGGGGCCATCCGCGAATACGAGCACGAGACCACGATCAGCGCGTTGCGGCAGCGACCGGCCTGGATCATCGCGATCGCCATGTCCATCGAGACCAGGGCGCTCGAGCAAGCCGACTCGACGTTGACGCCTGGACAGCGCAGGCCGAGCTCGCGGACCAAGTAGGCCGCGTTGCCCGGACCAAACTGATCGGGCAAGAACGACGAGACCAAGACCAAGTCGACCTCGCTCGGGCTGAACTTCGCGGCTGCGAGCGCGCGCTTGGCTGCGTCGACCTCCATGGTCAGCCCGCTCTCGTCGGGGCCGAGGATCCGCCGCTCGACCGCGCCCCGGAAGGGATCGGCGAGGTAGGGCTCCATCAGCGCGTCGAACAAGTTGGGCGTCTCGGCCTCGCGTCGCGCCCAGACCTTGGCCAAGCTGTGCTGCTCGGCGCTCGCGACCAGCTCGGGATGATGCTCGCGCCAATGGTCGTTGCCGCGGACCTGCGTTGGCGCGGACCATGCGACCGCACGAATCCCGACGGATTTGTTGCCCATGTCAGAAGCCTAGAGACGCCGCGCGCGAGTTGGCAAGCGGGCAAAATGCACCAACGTCGACCCACGAGCTTGACGCTGCTCGCCTCGTGCTCGATAGCTCGATCATGCGCGCGCTGGTGTTCGACGGCAGCTTGGCTCGGATGCTCGACCAACCCGAACCCGAGGTCGGGCCGAACGAGGCGCTCGTCCATGTTCGCCGCGCCGGCATCTGCGACACCGACCTGCAGCTCCTCGCCGGCTACCAGGGCTTTCGCGGCGTGCTCGGGCACGAGTTCGTCGGCGAGGTCGACCGCCAGGACCGCAGCGAGCTCGCCGGTCGGCGGGTCGTCGCGGACATCAACGTGGGCTGTGGTCAGTGCGACGAGTGCCGGACTCGGGGCGGGCATCACTGCCGACGCCGAGGCGTGGTCGGTATCCATGCGCGCCAGGGCGTGTTCGCCCAGCGGGTCGCGCTGCCACGCGAGAACTTGGTCGCGCTGCCGGACGCGCTCGACGACGATCGAGCGGTCTTCGCCGAGCCGCTCGCGGCGGCGCTGCACGTGCTCGACGAGATCCCTGGCGACCTCGACGCCGCGCCCGTCTGGGTGCTCGGCGACGGCAAGCTCGGCCTCTTGATCGCGCTGGCCTTGCAGGGCGCGGGTGTGAAGGTGGTGCTCGTCGGCCACCACTCGACCAAGCTCGAGCTCGCAGCCGCGCGCGGGATCACGACCAAGCTCGAGCGCGAGCTCGACGTGGCGGATCGCCGAAGCGCCCGGATCGTCGTCGAAGCCACGGGCAGCCAGAGCGGGCTCGCCCGCGCGATCGAGCTGTGTGGGCCGCGAGCGACGATCGTGCTCAAGACCACCCGCGCGGCTCCGGTCGTGCTCGATCTCGCCGCGATCGTGGTCGGCGAGCTGCGCCTGGTCGGCTCGCGCTGCGGCGACATGCGTCGCGCCGTCGATCTGCTGGCTCGCGGCGCGATCGATCCTCGGCCCTTGATCGACGCGCGCTTCGAATTCGAAGCGGCCGAGCAGGCCTTGGTCTGCGCCGCCGAGAAGGGTCGACTCAAGGTGCTGCTCGACTGGCGCTGATGCTTGGTGGTCAGTTCGGCATGGGCGACGCGAGCTCGAGGAGCTCGTCTTGCCGCGACCTGGACGACCAGCAAGCCATGAACGCGGCGTGAATGCTCTCGGGTAGCGAGTCACACGCCTCGGAGTCCTCGGCGTAGCGCGCGACGCAGTATTCCATCGCGTAGACCATGTCCGCACAATCGGGGCTCTCCACCATGCAGCGCGCCAAGCCCCGCTCGACCGGGATCATGCACTCCAAGTAGTCGATCGAAGCCTCCTCGTCCTGCGCGAGGGCCTCGACCATGCAGCGCTTGCGCGCTTCATCGAGAACCCCGACCTCGGGATCACGCATGCACGCCTGCGAAGTCTCGAACCCGAGGTTGGCCGGACAGCGGCAGAAGGCCGCGCAGGTCGCAGCCACCACGGCCGCGTAACGATCGACCGCGGCGACCAGCGGACCGTCCTGCGAGCATGCGGCAAGCAAGAGCGCGACGAGAGGGCCGATCCACGCACGCATCTTCCTGGGTATGGTGAGGGTCGAAAGCGCCCCCGGAAAGTGCAGTTTATTCGTGAGCGACGCCCGTCGGCACCCGTCGATCGTCAATAGCCGATCGCCAGCCCGTCTTTGCGCATCTCGGTCGCGCCGACATACACCCCGCTGACCGGATCGCGCAGGATCGCCTGATAGCCACCGTAGCCCTCGGCGTCGACGACCACTTCGTGGCCCATCGCCCGCAGGGCCGCGCGGGTCGACTCGGGCACGCCCGACTCGACATGGATCACGCCGAGCGGAC
>JAMHUH010000282.1:0-1981 GCA_035904925.1 Nannocystaceae bacterium | reverse complement strand
GCTCAGCAGGATTTCCAGCGCCGCGATCACGGCGGGATCGCGAGCAGGCGGCGCGCTGCTCAGGCGCGTGAGCGTGGTTGGCCGACCGATGAAGGCCAGCTCGAGCAGCGCGACCAGCATGTGTCGCTGCTGGGGCCAGGCCGGGATGGCGATGCCGAGCCGACGCAGCGCACGTAGAGCGACCCTGACCGAGGCCTCGTGGCGCCCGGCCATGTGCAGCGTCCAGATGTGGAGTTCGGCGGCCGCCCCGATCTCCTCGACTTCGAGCGGTCGAGCGAGCAGCACTTCGAGGCGCTGGTCCGCGGCCTCGAAGCCTTGGAGCAAGACGTCGATCTTCGCGGCGGCCAGCTCGGCCGCGACATAGAGGTCCCTCAGCGGCGCTTTGGGCCCTGGGAATTCGCCGAGTCGAGCGAGCACGCGCTGGCAGACGCCGAGGTACTTGGCGGCAGAATGGGGCGCGCCGCTGGCCAAGGCTCGGGCCGTGGCCCGGAGGTTGAGCTGGGCCAGCTCGACCAGCGCCGGGCGCTCGAGCTCGGGCGCTTCGTCGGCGTCGGTGTCGAGCTGGTAGCCGCGGTCGAGGTGTTCGACGACCTCGAACACCCGTTGATCGAGCGCGGGCCCCTCGAGCTCGCGGCTCAGCCGAACGCCGACGCTCCGGTGGAGTCGGACCCGCTCGGCGGGGTCGAGCGAGGCGTGGGCGGCCTCGCGGATCCGATCGTGGCCGAACACGTAGCCGCGCGCGAGCGGTGCGATCAGGCCTTCGTCGACCAGCTCGAGCAGGCGAGACTCGGCGGTGGCCGAGCCGCTCGCTTGCTGGAGAGACTCGGCGTCGAAGTTGTCGCCGAGCACGCTCGCGACCTGCAAGAGCCGGCGAAGCTCGGGGGCGAGCCCCGCGAGCTTGCGGGTCATCATGTCGAGCACGTCCTCGGGCAAGGTCGCGGCCTCGAGCGCGGCGAGGTCCCAGGTCCAGCCCTCGCGCTCGCGTTGGAGCAGCCCTCGCTCGGCCAAGTGGAGCAGCAGCTGGCCGACGAAGAAGGGGTTGCTGCTGGTCTTGCGCGCGACGATCTCGGCGAAGGCGTCGAGCGCTGCGGGTGGACGCGAGAGCATGGCGGCGATCAGCTGGATCAGCGGCCCACGCTCGAGCGGGCCGAGCTCGATCCGAGTCGGCGGGCGGCCCCGGGTCTCGAGCTCGACCAGAAGGCTCGAGAGCGGAGTGCCGGGCGCCGTGGCACGCTCGCGTCCGCTCAGGACGAGCAGCAGCGCCGGCTGCTCGTCCTGCGGCTCGACCAAGAGCTCGTCGAGCAGTTCGAAGGTCGCGCTGTCGGCCCACTGCATGTCGTCGAACACCAACACCAGCGGATGCTCGGGTCGCGCGAAGCTGGTCACCAGCCGCACGCAGGCCAGCATGACTTGGTTGCGGACCTCGGCGGCGGTCCGTGCCTCGTCACTCGGCAGCTTGCCGAGCACCAAGCGAAGGCCCGGGATCAGCTCGCCAACCACCGCGGCCAGGGGTCCGAGCCGCGCGAGCAGGCGCTCGCGCCAGTGCTCGAGCTGCTCGGGCGGGAGCGTGAGCAGCTGATCGGCGAGGGCCGAGAGCGCGCCGATCAGGGCCGCGAGCGGCTGGTCGCTGGCCTCGCTGAAGCGACCGCGAGCGAGGAACCCACGCTGGCCGAGCACGGGCTCGACCAGGTCCTCGCAGAGCATGGTCTTGCCGACCCCGGCCTCGCCCGTGATCACGACCAGCGTAGGTCGCTCGCTGATCGCCCGGCGAAACGCCGCGTGCAAGCGGGCCAGCTCGTTCGCGCGACCATGGATCTGATGGGGCAGCTGCAAGGTCAGCGGCACGTCGTCGCGGCCGAGTTCGAGCGTCGCGTCGCCGCCACCCGCCTGGGCGCTCTGGATCGCGTGCAAGTCCCGCCAGAGCCCGCGCGCCGATTGATAGCGGCGCTCGGGTGCCTTCTCGAGCAGCTTCATGACCAGG
>JAMHUH010000281.1:0-12550 GCA_035904925.1 Nannocystaceae bacterium | reverse complement strand
GTCGCCTTGGCAGGTGCAGGTGATCTGCTCGCAGCCCTCGCCAGTCCAGAACCACCCGCGCGGCATGAAGCAGTCCTCGGGCCCGTTCATCGCGGCCATCGGCGCGCAGTCGCCAGTGCCGGTGTCGCTGCTGTCGGTCGCGTCGGTCGAGCTGCTCGTCTCGCCCATGCTCGTCGAGTCGGTGCTGGTCGAGTCGGTGGTCGTCTCGCCGCTCGAGCTCGAGCTCGACTCGCCCATGCTCGTCGACGAATCGGTCGTGTCGCCGAGCTCGTCGTTGGCCGTGTCGGCGACGTCGTCGGTGATGGTGATGATGCAGCCGGTCGTGAGCACGACGCAGCCAGCGAACAAGAAGGACAAGCGAGTCGAGAAGGCACGTTGCATGCCCCGATGATGTCCGCCACGGCAGCGAGGCAGCGCGCGAGATACGTGAGTTATCGCCCTGGTCCGACGCACTGCGAAGCGTCCCCAAGACTCCCCTCGAACGACGTCATGAGCGAGCGAACGCGAAGCGCGAAGCGCCCGCCCTCCATGATGTTAAACGCTGACCCGACGGACGCCGAGGCTGACGCGGCGCAAGAGCAGATCGAGGATCAGCATCGGGAACAACACCCAGAGCAACACCAGAGGCCACAGCGCCTTGGTCCGCGTCCGACCTTGCGGATCGCCAGGGCTGGTCACGATCGGCTCGATCGTCCCCTCGGTGGTGCCCCGCTCGATCAAGCTGGCTAGCCAGGCGTCGTTGGGCTCGAGGGTCTGGGGCGAGAGCTCGGCTGGGTAGGGGACGCTGACCTGGCTGATCGCCTCGGCGGCGAGGCGGGGCGGGCTCTGGCTGTCGTCGAAGAGCCGGGCCTTGAGCAGGCGCTGGCCCGAGCTGACCTCGCGGACGACGGCCTCGTAGCGACCGGGCGCGCTGAGCTCGAGCTCGACGCTGCGGACCCGACCGTTGTCGATCAGGTTGCCCTCCGCGTCCTTCTCTTCCTTGATCGAGGGATCGATGACCTCGACCACACCGGAGAGATCGTTGGCGAAGCCGTCGGGCGACTCGACGTCGACGACGACTCGCCAAGCGCCCGGCTCGGCCGCGGGGCTGACCTTGATCGCCGCGCCACCGAGCAGGCCCGCGCCTTGCCGCATGGTGTCGCGGGCGAGCTGCGACCACAGCCGCGGGAACCCGCCCCAGGTCATCCAGTGCACGGCCCAACGCGGCTGGGCGTCGCTGGCGAAGGCGGCCACGCGACCGAGGCCGCGCCGTGATCGGACCAGCAGCGCGTCGCCTTGGTGCGTGCGCAAGATGACCTCGGACTGCGGCTTGGGCTTGACCGGCACGATGCCCTTGAGCCCGGGCGCCTTGCTGAAGTCGATGCCGCGCAGCAGCTGGACCGGCTTGGCGACGCGGGCGTAGAGCAGGCGCTCGTCGAGCGCGTTGCGCTTCACCTCGCGAGCCTCGCGCGAGAAGATGCGCGGGACGTCGGTGCCGTCTTCGCTGAAGAAGTAGCGGCCGCGGCCGCGCTCGGCGACCCGATAGAGGAAGTCCTTGCCGGCCCCATCGCCGACGCCGACGGCCGAGACGGTGATGTTGGCCTCGCGCATGTCCCCGATCAGCGCGTTGAGGCCGTTCTCGGGCGACTCGCCGTCGGACAACAAGATCACGTGCTTGACCAGCGCCTTGGAGCCCGAGAGCTGCAAGTAGGCCTCGCGCAAGGCCGGCATCGCGTTGGTCCCACCGCCCGCGCTCAGCCGGCGGATCGACGAAGAGATGCGCAGGCGGTTGGACGCCGACTGGAGTCGGACGAGCACCTGCGGCGCGCTGTCGAACGCGACCACGCCGATCTCGTCGTCGGGCTCGAGCGTGCGAGCGGTCGCGCGGGCGGCCTCCTTGACCAGGTCGAGCCGGTCCTCGGACGACATCGAGCCCGACTTGTCGATCACCAACAAGAGCGCCAGGGTCGGCTGCTCGCGCTGGCGCTCGCCGCTGAAGCGGACCGGCAAGACCTCTTCGATCGCGCTGCCGCCCCAGCCACCGACGCCGAAGCTGTTCTCGCCGCCGATCATGATGAAGCCGCCGCCGTAGTCCTTGACGTAGCGGACGACCGCGGCCTGCTGGGCCGCGTTGACCCAGCGCGCCGGGATGTCGGAGAACACGATCAGGTCGTAGCGACGCAGGCCCTCGACCGAGCCCGGCAGCGCGGTCGCGGCCAGCGTGTCGACCGACAAGTGGCTGGCCGCGAGCGCCCGCGTCAGCGCGCCGGTCGGGTCGCTGCCGACCAACAAGACCTTGGGCCGACCAATGACCTCGCCGACGACCGCGGCCTCGTCGTTGAGCGTGCTGCGGTTGTCCTCGGCCGGGATCCCGGCGGTGTCGAGCCGCGCCTCGAAGAGCACGGGCCCGGGCTCGGTCACCCGCGCGGCCAGCTTGACCTGCTGACGACCGCCGCGCAGCTCGATCTCGCGGGATGGCTCCATCGGGTTGGGCGAGCCGTTCTTGTCGAGGTGGAGCAGGACCTTGCCGGGCGCGGTCGCGACGATGTCGATCGCGACCTCGAAGCTCTGGCTGACGCGCAGCTCGGCCGGGAGATGGACGCCTTCGATCAGCACGTCGCCGCGCACGGCGGCCGGGAAGCTGCGGGTGTGGACGGTGACGTTGCGATCCTCGAGTTCGAACACCGCTTGGCCGAGGCCCTCGCGCTCGGCCAGATCGCCGGTCCCGTCGGTGACCAGAACCACGCGACCTTCGGTGTCGGGGTCGAGCATCGCCTCGGCCAGGCGCAGCGCGCTGGCGTGGTCGGAGCCGAGCCGCTCGGTCAGGCTCGGCGAGCGCTCGAGCGTGAACGCCGAGGCGTCCTCGATGTCGGCGAGGTCTTGGACGTGCGCGCGGGTGTCGTAGGTGACCAGACGAAGCCGGGTTCGATCCTCGCGCTCGACACCCTGATCGACCTCGGCGCGGGCGAGCTCGAGCGCGTCGCGGACCAGCCGCTCGGCGCCAGCGAGCTGGCCCTCGTCGATGCTCTCGGAGGTGTCGACGACGAAGACCAGGGTCTTGCCGCGGATCGGCGACTGCAACGAGGGCTGGCTGAGCGCCAGCGCGATCGCCATCACGACCGCGAGGCGCAGGACGACCTGCATGATCACCTGGTAGACGCGGACGTCGACCAAGGTCCGGGTCGCCATCACGATCAAGAAGGGCAGGATCGCCGTCGGGACCAGCCACAGCGCGTGCGGCCGGGCGATGATCAGCCGGTCGTCGCCCGACTCGGAGAGCAGCACCGCGAGCTGCTCGGGCAGCTCGACCAGCAGCGTCCCGCGCAAGGGGATCACCCCGAGCAGCACCCGCGCAGCGACCAGACCGACGATCAGGGCCAGCAGCGGCGCGACCATCGGGTGCCGCCAAAACGGCTTCGAGCGCGCTTGCTTGGTTTCGCTGCTCATACGGTCTTCCTTCGGTGGTAGGTCGCCCACTCGAGCCCGATCAGGCCGATCGCGGCCAGCAGGATCAGCGTCCACAGCGGGCTCTCGGTCAGCGGCGCCGCGTCGGGCGGGGCGCTCGCGACGTCTTGGTCGCCGAGCGCCTCGGGGTCGAGGCGCGAGTCGAGGTTGGACGCGGCGGTGTTGGCCTGGTTGACCGCGATGTCGACCTGGGTCCCGATCGCCTCGCCGTCCATGACCTCGATCCGATACACGCCGGGCACCAGCGCGCGCAGACGAAAGCGGCCGTCTTGGGCACGGACCCGCTGCGGCTCGGGGGCCTGGTCGTCGTCGGGCGTGGGATCGGGCGGAGTGACCGAGAGCAGCGTCACGTCGTCGCCGTGGATGCCGAGGTCGGCCAGGGCCAGCTCGCGGCTGGCCCCGATCGGCACCGCGGCGACGAAGCCGGCCTCGCGGCGGCCGAAGTAGTCGACCGCGTTGGCGATCAGCAAGGGGTAAGCGGTGCGCAGCGGAAGGTCGGAGCCGCGCGGGTCGAAGCCGATCGCGAGCGTCGCGTGCTCGGCCTCGCGCAGGACCACGATCGGCTCGCCGAGGTGGCTGACCAGCGCGAGGTCGCCCGGCTCGAGCTCGAAGCTGGTCGCGGTCAGCATGTTGACGTCCTTGAACACGACGCCCGCGAGCAGGTCGTGGTCCTTGACCTGCTCGGACAGCCGCGGCCCTCGCAGGCTGCGAAGCTGGCGGATCGGGAAGGGCGAGTCGTCGAAGCGCCAGGGATCGAAGACGACCAAGTTGGTGTCGGGCAGCGGCTTGGGCAGCGGGTTGCCGCCGACGTCGTAGAAGACCACGTCGGCCTCGACGATCGCCTCGTGGTCGGCGCTGCCCTGCTCGGGCGTCAGCGTGGTCAGCCGAACGTAGTCGTCGAGGATCAGCAGCGCGGCCTCGGTGAAGAGGTTGGTCCCGTCGGTGACCAGGACGATCTCCATCGGGTCGAGCGGCGGGACCACGGCCCAGGCGCGGTCGTCGATCGCGGGGCCGAGCGCGGCGGCCGAGCTCGGGTCTTCGGGGTTGGCGGCCAGCTGCGCGACCAGGGTCTCGCGCGCGGCCTCGAGCTTGGGCAGGACCTCGCGCCGGCGCTCGCCCGCGCCGAGCTCGATCAGCTTGGTCCCGACCGGGAGCTCGTCGGCGCTGACGCGCAGCTCGAAGCTCGCGGGCTGGCTGCCGAGGTTCTGGATCTCGACCAGGACCTCGACCTTGTCGCGATCGAGCGGGTAGCGGCGGGCGGCGAAGGCCGTGATCGCGACGTTGCCGACCGGCTCGGCCAGGTCTTGGCCGAGCAGCATCACGGCGCAGCTGGCCTCGCCGCTCTCGTCGCTCTCGTCGCTCTCGCCGGCTTCCTCGCGCGCGTCCGAGCGGGCGACGCAGCGATCGATCGCGGCCACGCCGGCTTCATCGAGCGCGCCGTCGGTCAAGATCAGGATCCGCGGGTCCGAGCGGCCCTCGAGCGCGTTGCGGGCCAAGAGCAGGGCGCGGGTCAGATCGGCCTCGCCAGGCCCGACCGCGACATGCTCGTCGAGCGCCCGCAGCAGCGAGCCCGACTCGCCGCCGAGCGGGGCCGGGACCTCGACCTCGCTGCCAGCGGTGATGATCAGGATTCGGTCGGCGGGGCCGAGCGTCTCGATCTCGCCGCGCGCTCGCTCGAGCGCCAGGTCGAGCCGAGTTCGGCCCTCTTCATCGCCGCGCGCGGCCATGCTCGCCGAGGTGTCGATCACGATCGCGGTCGTCCTCGGCTCGCGCAGCCACGCCTGCGGGCGCGGGTCGCCGAGCGCCAGGCAGATCAGCGCGAGCAAGATCAGCTGGACCAACCACGAGATCAGCCGACGAAGCTTGCGCCAGAGTCGACGGGTCTCGCTCTCGCGGGTGACCTGCTCCCAGAGCGCCGCGAAGGGCACGATCACCTGCCGCCTGCGCATGCGCAGCAGGTAGAGCAAGGTGATCACCGCGGCTCCGGCCGCGAACAAGACCCCGAGGTCTGCGAGTGCCCAGCCGGCGAACTCCATCAGCGCAGCACTCCACCCATGCGGAAGATTCGCAGGACCAAGTCATCGAAGGGCTCGGTGATCGTGGCCCGAAAGAAGGGCATGCCGCGCGAGCGACACTTGTTCTCGAGCGCCTTGCAAAAGCGCTCGTGGGCCTCGGCGTAGGCCTTGAGCAGGGGCACGCTCAAGGTCACGTCGCGCGCCGCCCCGCCCTCGATGTCGACCAGCGAGACGTCGCCGCGCAGGCCGGTGTCCTCGGGGTTGGCCTCGATCGGATCGAGGACCTGGATGGCCACGACCTCGTGCTTGCGAAAGCGGAGCAGGTTGAGCCCGTCGAAGGCGCCCTCGAGATCGTAGAAGTCGGAGATCACGACCGTGACGCCCGGCAGCGAGCTCTCGGCCGCGACCCGCTTGCAGCCGGTGTAGATGTTGGTCGGGCCGCCCCGCTTGGCGCTGCGCAGGAACTCGAAGATGCGGAAGATCCGGTTCTTGCCGCGGATCGCCGGCAGGGTCTCGTGGACCTTGCCGCTCATCGCGGTCATGCCGACGCGGTCGAGCCCGGCGAGCCCGACGTAGGCGAGCGCGGCGGCGATCTTCTGCGCGTAGATCAGCTTCTCGCCGTCCTTGGTCAGCATCGAGTCGCTGACGTCGACGACGATCCGCAGCGGGAGGTCTTCGTCCTCTTCGAAGAGCCGGACCAAGGTCTGGTTGAGCCGGGCGAGCACGTTCCAGTCGACGTTGCGGATGTCGTCGCCCGGCGAGTACTCGCGGTGGTCGGCGAACTCGAGCCCGCTGCCGGTCTTCTTGGTCTTGCGCTCCGCTCGTTGGCGGCCGCGCAGGAGTCGACGAGCGATCACCTGCAGCAGCTCGAGCTGACGCAGGAAGTCGTCGTCGAAGATGTTTGCCTGCTCGGCCGCGAGCTTGCGGGCCGGCTTGCGACTCCCAATGCGATCCAACAACGCCATGGTTCGACTCAGTCGGGCTTGACCTTGGCCAGCACTTCTTCGAGCACGGAGTCGACCGAGACGCCCTCGGCCTCACCCTCGAAGTTGAGCAGCACGCGGTGGCGCAGCGCTTGGGCGACGACGTGCTTGACGTCCTCGACCGAGGGCGATTGCCGGCCTTCGAGCGCCGCGCGGACACGGGCGGCCATCAGCACGGCCTGGGCACCGCGGGGGCTGCCGCCGAAACGGACGTAGCGCTTGATCCCCTCGGTCGCGTTCTTGTCGGTCGGGTGCGTGGCTCGGAGCACGCGGACCACGTAGCGGGTCAGCGAGGGCGTGATCGGCATCGCCCGGATCAGCTGTTGCAGCTCGATCAGGCGCGCGCCGGTCATGACCGGCTTGACCGCTTGGGTCTTGCTGCCGGTCGTGCGATCGAGGATCCCGATCAGCTCTTCCTCGTTGGGGAAGTCGACGTTGATCTTGAACAAGAAGCGGTCGAGCTGGGCCTCGGGCAGCGGGTAGGTGCCCTCTTGCTCGAGCGGGTTCTGGGTCGCGAGCACGAAGAAGGGCTCGGGCAGCTTGCGGGTCTGGCCGGCCGCGGTGACCTGATGCTCGGCCATCGCCTCGAGCAGCGCCGACTGGGTCTTGGGCGTCGCGCGGTTGATCTCGTCGGCGAGCACGATGTTGGCGAAGATCGGGCCGGGCTGGTAGCGCAGCTGTCGACCGACGGCCCCGTCCTCGCCCTCGAGCAGGACCGAGGTGCCCAAGATGTCGGCGGGCATCATGTCGGGCGTGAACTGGATCCGGTTGAAGCTCATCGACACCGCCTCGGCGACGGTCCGGATCAACAGGGTCTTGCCGAGGCCGGGCACGCCCTCGAGCAGGCCATGGCCGCCCGCGAGCAAGCAGGTGATGACCCCGCGAATGACCACGTCCTGACCGACGATGACCCGCTGGACTTCGTCGACCAAGGTCGTCAGATCGGTCTGGAGCGCCTTGAGCTGCGCGGCGATGTCAGGGGCGGCTTGCGGAGAGGCTACGTCGTTCATGATCGCGAGTGGAGAGAGCTTACGTGTTCGGCAGGCCGGCCGATAGCCGACGCAGGAGGAGAAGACGAGCCCGAAGCGTGACGTTCGGGGCTGGCCGAGAGCTTCCCGGCCGGCCTCGGTCTGCGCTCATTGTTGGGGCTGGATCATCTGGAAGTAGCGCTTGACCCGACGTCGCTGGCCCGCAGGCAGCTCGTCGCTGTCCATCGCGCTCTGGGCGAAGCTCTCGTAGTCCTGGTAGACGCGCTTGTAGGACTCGGTCGCGAAGCCCTCTTGGCTGGCGGTCTCGATCACCTCGGCGCGAGTTCGGCCTTTGCCTTGTTGGGCGTCGACGCGCTCGTTGGTCTTGTCGACATCCTTCGAGCGATCTTCGCCGAGGGCATCGACGCTGCCTTCACCCATGCCAGGCCCGACGCCGCTGCCGGGCTGCTTGCCTTCGCCCTGGCCCTCGCCCTCGCCTTGACCCTCGCCTTCGCCCTCGCCTTCGCCTTCGCCCTCGCCCTCGCCTTCACCCTTGCCGACCTCACCCTCGACCAGCATGGTCGCGGGCTTGCCGTTCTGGCCCTTTTGGCCCTTGGCGGCCTTGGCGAAGCGCTCTTGCTGCTGCTTGCGCCGGTTCTCGGCGTCGCTGTTCTGGCCCGAGCGCTGGACGAAGGACTTGGCCTGGTCCATCGCGTCGCGGACGTCGTTGGCCTGCTGCATCTTGCGTGAGGACTTGGTCGCCTCGCCGGTGCCCTTGCTGAGCTTCTGCTGGGCGTCCTTGCGCTTCTGCTCGCCGGCTTGATTCTGCGAGCCGCTGCTGGACTTGGACTCGCGGGCGAGCTTTTGCAGCTCTTCCATCTTCTCGCGGGCCTTCTTCTCGGCCTCGGCTTGGCGCTTCAGCTCGTCGAGCCGCTCTTGCTTGCGCTGGAGCTCGCGCTCTTGCTCTTCGGGATCCTCGGCCGGGTTGTCTTTTTGCCGCTCGAGCTCGCGCTCGGCCTGCTCGACCGCCTTCTCGGTCCCGGTGTTCTCCTTGGCCGTCTGGGCCATCGACTTCTCGAATTCGGACAATGCCTCGTCGAGCTGCTTTTGCGCCTCTTCGCTCTCGGACGCCGCGTCGAAGGCGTCCTGCATCTCTTTTTCGACCTGCTCGGCGTCGGTCTCGGCCAGCGCCTCGGAGACCTCGCGCATCGCCTCTTGGTCGCGCAGGTCCTCGCCGAGCTCGCGCATCGCCTCGGACATCATCCACGGGTCTTCGTCGAATTCCTCGCCGATCTGCTGCTCGATGTCGCGGAGCTCGAGGTCGAGCATCTCGAGCTGGGTGAGCGCGGCCGCCCGATCGAGCTCGCCGCTCTCGAGGCTGGCGAGCACGTCGAGCATCTCGTTGGCGATCCGAGCGATCTGCTCTTCGGGGCTGTTCTTGAGCTTGTTCAGCTCGTCGCGCAGCGGCTCGGCGCGGGTCATGTCGACGCCCTGCTTGGCTTGCTCGCCCTCGAGCTCGCCGCCCGGTCCGAGCTCGCCCTCGCGGCCCTCGGGCACCTCGGGCTCGCGCTGGGGCAGCAGCACGGCCGCGCCGACCAACATCAGGGCCAAGAAGTCGAGCATCCGCGGGGTCGGGGGCCGCAACGGCACGACCGGCTTGGCCGCCAGCCCGGCGACCGCCCTGGCCCCGTCGACGATCGCCATCTCGGCCATCGCGGCCGTGCGCGGATCGTCGTGCGGGATCTTGTCGGGCTGCTCGGCGAACTCGATCGCGTTGCCGAGCCGGTCGTCGAGTCGGTAGTGGGCGTCGACCTTGCGCGCCGCGGCCCGGATCGAGCGCGGCCGGACCAGCGCCCAAAACAGCACGATCGGGGTCGGAGCCAGCGCGAGCCAGATCAGCTCGAGCGGGGTCATGAACGCGCGGGTCGAGATGACCGCGATCGCGGCGAGCACCAGGCCCGAGGGCAGCCCGATCTTCAAGACCAGGTTGATGGCGTCGGAGAGTCGCTCGCGCGACTGGACCCGCGCGAGGAGCCGATAGATCGGTCGGAGCTCGTTTCGCTTGCTCATGGCTTGCTCGGTGCCGGCTTGGCCGACTTGCTCGATTCCGGCTTGGCCGGCTTGACGGACTTGGGCTTGGCCGGCTTGCTCGGCTTGCCGACCGAGAAGCTGGCCCAGCCGGCCTTGCTCAATGCGGCGGCGTCGGCTCGATCGGCGAGCGCGGCCGCGAACTGGGTCGCGTAGAGGATCTCGCGTCCGCGTCGCTGGATCAGGAAGTCGCCGGGCATGTGCTCGTCGAGGTAGGCGCGAAAGGAAGGCTCGAATTCCTTGGCGTCCGCCTCGCTGTCCCAGGCGATCACCCCGACCAGCAACGGCGCGGCCGCGGGGTTGGTCTCGCGATCGAGGGCGATGTAGCGATCTCCACCCCAGCCGGCCGCGGACTTGCGCGCGATCCAAGGCCGCTCGACCTCGGCCAGCATCGCGAGCAGCCCGGCCTCGCCGATGTCGTCCTCCCAGACCACGCGGTGATCGGGCACGAGCCCGAGCAGCGCCGCCGGATCGACCCTGACCGGCAGCGCGGGCTCGCGCTTGGCCAGCTTGTCATGGTGGAGCATCTGCTCGCTGGTCGTCGGGACGTCGGCGTAGAGCGCATCGATGGCCGCGAAGCCCTGCTCGCGGGCCAGCCGAACCATGCTCGCGGTGCCCTCGGTGTAGGGCATCTGCAGCATCCGGGTCAGGGTCGGGTTCGGGATCATGCTCTCGTCGATCGCGAGGACCATGTCGGCCTGCAGCTCGAGCAGATCGTCGCCGATCGCCGCCAGGCCCTCGCTGCCCGACATCCAGGCCAAGTAGGCCGCCTCGGCGTCGCCTTCGATCAAGAAGGTCTTGGCGGTGTCGAGATCGCTGTGGCCCTTGTTGACCTTGGCCAGGTTCAACAGATCGAAGTGCATGTCCTGAAGGCCATGCGCGCCCTCGTGACCGATCACCCGGCCGAGCTCGGTCGTGCCGATGTAGTCGCCGATCAGCAGGGTCTTGCGCTTGGGGTCGTAGATGCCGAGCACGCCCAGCTCGTAGAGGTCGAGCAGGACCTGCTCGCCGTCGGTGCCGAGCGGCAGCACGCCGAGCGAGGCTTCGATGCGACCGAGGAGCTGGATCTCTGCCCGGCTCAGCTCCTCGTACATCGCCTCGCGCACGAACTCGCGGACGCCGGCCTTGTCGATCAGTTCCACTGCGAAGGCCCCCGTGACCGTGAGCCCGCGGACCAGCGCGACTTCTTCGGTGATCCGCCGGGCCGTGGCGTCGACCTCGGCCTCCCGCTGGGTTCGCGCGAGCGAGTCGGCGCGATCATCCAGCTCGGCGGGATCGGGAGCGGCATCGGCCACCCCAACGTCCGAACCCCGATCTTCTTCCAGGGGCACGGCTGCGGGCTCGCGGTGGCAGGCCAACGCCGGCACCAGCAGCGATCCGAGCACGAGGGTCGAGAGCCCAAAATGGAAGGCTGCGCGCGGCACTGCCGGGAGCGTAGCAGTCGCGCGAGCGCGGGAGAGGCGCCAACGTCGAGCTTCCGCGCGAGGTCGCCCGCGATCGCATTGCCCGACATTGGCCGGGCGTCGAAGTATGGTGATTCGAATGATCATCCCATTGATCGAAGTGCAATGGCGACACCATGGCCGAGCCCCGCCCTGCGGGCAGTGACCGAGGGTTGATCTCTTGGCCAGGCGCGTTCGAGCCCGCAGGTTGACATTCTTCGCCCGCGACGGTCAGATCGGACGCGATGGCTCGACTGGGCCCATACGAGCTGCTCCGGCAGGTCGGCACGGGTGGCATGGGCCAGGTTTGGCTCGGCCGTCGATCGATGGTCGCGGGCGCGACCAAGACCTTCGCGATCAAGCTGCTCGCCCCGCGTCACGTCGCGAGCGAGCGCCACCGCGAGATGTTCCTCGAGGAGGCGCGGCTCTCGATGTCGCTCGATCACTCGAACATCGTCAAGGTCCACGAGGTCGGCGAGTTCGAGGGCGCCTGGTACATGGCGATGGAGTGGCTCGACGGGCTGACCTTGGCCCAGCTCAACACCATGTTGCGCGAGCGCGAGCAGCCGCTGCCGGCCGGCGTGGTCGGCTACATCGTCGGGCAGATCCTGCGCGCCTTGGCCTACGCGCACGAGGCCGATCACCGCGGGACCAAGCAGCCGATCGTGCACCGCGACGTCTCGCCCCAGAACGTGATGCTGACGGTCACCGGCGACGTCAAGCTGCTCGACTTCGGCATCGCTCGCTTCGTCAGCGACGAGAGCAGCGGCCTCTACGTCAAGGGCAAGCCGCGCTACATGGCGCCCGAGCAATTTCATGGGCTCTCGCGCGAGCCGAGCATCGATCTCTTCGCCGCCGGGGCGCTGCTTCACGAGCTGCTCGACGGTGGTCGCGTGTTTCGTTGGCAAGCCGGTGACAAGCAGCTGCTCGAGTACGTCGCCAGCGGCCGCGTGCCCGAGCTCGGCCGCGCGGGGCTCGAGTGCCCGGCCGAGCTCGACCAGCTGCGCCGAGGCTTGCTCGCGCTCGAGCCCGATCGCCTGCCGAGCGCTCGCGCGGCGCTGAACAAACTCGCGAGTTGGTCGGGCTATCGCGACGCGAGCCTCGACCTCCAGGATCTGGTTCGCGCCTTGGTCCCGGACTTGCCCGACGCTGGGCCCGCGACGGCGCCGAGCGTCGTCGGGCCCTTCGCGGCCACGATGGCCCTGCCTTCGCGGCCGCTCGCGTCGGTCAGCGCGGGGTCGACCGAGCCCTCGCTCGAGTCCGACTCGGGCGCTTCGGACGAGTCGATCCAGTCGATCCTCGCCCGGCTCGCCGACGACGACGACGACGAGACGCAGGTCCACCTCGGCGCCGGTCGATCGCGGCCCAAGCCAGCGCTGGGCGCCGCGCTCGAGCCCAAGCCGCCACCCCGGCCTCCGCCGCCGGCGGTCATGCCCGAGCGGGCGTTGGAGATCGATTGGATCGCCGCGGGTCAGCCCAAGACCGGGCCCAACCTGGTCGTCCCGCCCCAGACCCGCTCGAGCTTTCGCGTGCTGGTGGTCTTGGGCTCGATCATCTTGATCCTCACGCTGGTCGCGTTCGCGGCGACGCAGGTGGCTCGCTGAGCTCGC
>JAMHUH010000280.1:0-1821 GCA_035904925.1 Nannocystaceae bacterium | reverse complement strand
CCGCTGATGGACGCGATCAACCGCGATCCCAAGCTCGACGGCGCGATGGAGGCCCTCCACGCGATGACCGACATGCTGCTCGCGCTCCAGCCCGACCGCAGCGCCGTGCCGCTCTCGGTCCAGGCCCTGACGATCGCGGCCCAGCGCCGCAAGGACGACCCCGAGGCCTGGCATCACCTCGCGCTGGTCGCCCGTCGGCTCGGCGACGTGCCCACGGCCGTCAACGCGCTCAACCAGGCCTTCAACCTCCAGCCGACCAACGTCCAGATCGCGGTCGACTTCATCCAGACCCTGCGCAAGGCCGGCGACGCCGAGAACGCGACCAAGGTCGCCCAGTTCGCGGTCGAGCGCGGCAACGAGGCCCCGCCGATCCTCGCCCTGCTCGGCAGCCTCCTGATCGAGACCGACGACTTCGACTCGGCCGATCCCTTCCTGCGTCGGGCGATCGACGAGGGCAAGATCCCCAGCGCCTACGGTGACCTCGCCAACGTGCTCTGGGATCGGTCCGAAGAGGGCAGCGAAGAGCAAAAGGAAGACCGCGAAGAGGCGCTCGGCCTCCTCCGCGTCGCCGTCGGCCTCCAGCACGTGGCCAAGTCGGCGCTCGACATGCTGCTCGACCTCTGGGAGGAAGAAGAGAGCGAAGAGGCCAAGGACATGCTCATGGCCGCCGGTGAGAAGCACGCCAGCAACCCGGCCGTGCTGACCGTCGTCGCCAACCTCTACCTCAACGGCGACGAGCCCGAGCAGGCCCGGCCCTGGCTCGACAAGCTGCTCGCCGTGGCCAACCGCAGCCTCGACGACGACGCCTTCGCCCGTCGGGCCCTGCTCACCCTCGACGTCGACGACTTCGAAGAGCGCTACGAAGCCGCGCTCGACAAGGTCAACGGCGGCGACCGCAAGGCCCAGACCGAGGCCGCCGTGTTCCTGCGCGAGATCATCGCTCGCGACCCCCGCTTTTGGCAGCCGCACATGATGCTCGCGCTGGCCGTGCGCGAGAGCGAAGGCGACGCCGCGGCGCTCAGCCACCTGATGAACGCCGTCCGTCTGCGCCCCAACGACGCCCAGATCCGCGAGCTGCTGGCCGCGATCCTGCGCAAGCAAGGCCGCCCGCGCGAGGCCGTCGAGCACCTGCGGGCCGTCGTCGCGCTCAACCCCCGCGAGGTCGATCCCGTCATCAACCTCGCCACCTGTCTGCGCGACGCCAACATGTTCGACGAGGCCCGGCAGATCTCGACCGCCGCGCTGCAGATGATCCCGAACCAGCCCCAGTTCAAGGCGATCCTCGACAGCCTGCCGCCGCCCAAGGGCGAGCAGCACTGAGCTAGAGCGCCGACCGGTTTGAATTCGCGTGCTGAGGTGCGTCTGGGGCCGTCCGAGGGTAGGAGCGAGGCCGAAGGCGTATCCGGTCATACGTCGAGCGCCGAGCGACACCGCCTCGGGCGGTCCCAGGCGTGCATCAGCGCGTGGATTCAAACCGGTCGGTGCTCTAGGCCTTCGACAGCACCCGTGACGGCCTCGCCGCGCGGGTGCTATTGTGTTTTCAGCCCGCACACTCGCTCGTAGGCTCTGGGCATGTCGGAGATGTTCGAGGCCCGGGTCGTCCAAGTGACGAAGGAGAGCGCGACGCTGCAGGTCCACTCGGTCCACCCCGACTCGCGTCCACCCAAGCCGGCCGCCACCTTCGCGCTGATGCTGATCTACGACCCGATCATGAATTCCGGGTTCGCGAAGTTCGAGCGCTACACCCACTTGGAGTCGTGCCCGCTGGCCAACGCGATGGACCGCGACGACGCCCTCGACCCGACGTGGATCGACCTCAAC
>JAMHUH010000279.1:0-4404 GCA_035904925.1 Nannocystaceae bacterium | reverse complement strand
CCCTCGTGGTCAACACAAACTCCTGTCGCGATCGCACGCAAGCGTTTCCAACCACTTGGACAGCCGTCTTGGTAGGCAGGCCGACACGATGGCTGCCCGCCCTCGCGGCAGGGCAAGACCACTTTCGCGCCGCTCGGCCCGCGCTATCCTGCGGCCGATGACCCGCCGGCCCACCCTCGCCCTCCCGCTCTCGGCCTTGCTGCTCGCGTCCTTCGGCCTCACTGGCTGTGCCCTGAAGCTGACCCGGATCCAGACCGCCGACGACAAGCCGGCCAACGTCGCGGTCTACTTCAAGGTCGAGACCACCCAAGGCGATCCGGTCGGCGGGATGACGGCCGAGCAATTCGAGATCTACGAGGACGACCAGCGGGTCTCGGCGCTCGAGAGCCAGCAGACCATCCTCAACCCCGAGGTCGCGGCCTCGCACTACACCTTGCTGCTGATCGACATGAGCGGCTCGGTCGTCGACTCCGAGGACGCCGACAAGGTCACCGAGGCCGCGCTCTTGTTCACGAGCGAGGTCGAGGCCAACAACAAGGTCGCGATCTACGCCTTCGACGGCGAAGAAGAGATCCACAAGATCATCGACTTCACCGGCTCGGCCGGCGGCGCCGAAGCCCGGGCCCAGTCGCTCCAGTCCTTCGCGCCCAAGGACAAGAGCACCAACCTCAACGGCGCGGTCGTCCAGGGGCTCGAGGTCCTCGACGAGGGG
The DNA here is from genome assembly GCA_035904925.1 of Nannocystaceae bacterium. Classification (GTDB taxonomy): domain Bacteria; phylum Myxococcota_A; class Polyangia; order Nannocystales; family Nannocystaceae; genus Plesiocystis. Next base: position 3,692 of record JAMHUH010000279.1, on the reverse strand, counting down.
CTCGAGAAGGCCGAGAACCCGCTGAAGATCGGCACGATGGTCGTGTTCACCGACGGCACCGACCGGGCCGCGCGGGTCACCGAGGACGACATGCTCGGGGCGGTCCGCGACACGCCCTACGACGTGTTCGCGATCGGCCTGGGCGCCGAGCTGAGCGAGGCCGACCTCCAGAAGATCGGCAAGGACGGGACCGCGCTGGCCAAGGACAGCAACGAGATCCAAAAGGCCTTCGAGACGATCGGCAAGCGGATCGAAGACCTGACCAAGAGCTACTACCTGCTCTCGTATTGCTCGCCTGCGCGCGCCGGCGCCCATACGGTCACGATCAAGGCCAAGCACACGCCCGAGGGCAAGAAGAGCGAGCTCAAGGGCGAGCTCGAGACCGAGTTCGACGCGACCGGCTTCGACAAGGGCTGCGACCCCAACCAAAAGCCCAAGTTCGACATCACCAAGGGCGACGCGCTGGCGGGCGAGTCGGACGGCAAGTCGAAGCCCAAGCCCAAGGCCAAGGCCTCGGCTTCGGCGTCCGCCGGCTGAGCGAGCGCCCGCTCATCGATCGGCGCGAGGAAGGGGCTGGATCGACTGGAGCCGTGGATCGTCACGCGGCTCGCGGAGACCTCGACGAGCAAGCCCTCGAACTCGCGCTCGCCTGCGAGCGTGGGAAGCCGGAGATCTTCGCTCACCTTCACGCGAGCGGCTTGGGCCCGCTCGCGCAGCAGGAGCGCCCGCGTGATCGGTCGGACTTGGGTCCCGCGCAGGCCCTGGTCGAGCAGCCATTGATGGATCGCCCACGGTGCCTCCTGAACGCCCGGTTGGAGTCGATACTCGCTCGGAGAGACCACGCCCAAGCGGCCCAAGCCGCACGCGACATAGAACGCATCGTGCTGATCTCGCGCGAGGGTGTGCGCGAGCTCGAGGCCGGCCAGGCAAGCCCGGCCGAACGCCTCCTCGCCCGCGTCGGTCAGGCCCGGATCGTGATCGCCGAGGTTGTAGAGGACCTCCAGCTCGCAAGCCTCGTCGAGCCCTTCGACCACGATCCGCCCGCGCGCGTGCGGGTCGGCGGCGTCGAGCCCTGCGACGAGCTCGTCGACTTTGTGGGGATCGCAGCGGCCAGGCTGCTTCGCGGTGCAGCCGAGCAACGCGACCAAGATCCCCGCCATCGACGCTCGCATCTCAGACCGCCATCTCAGATCGCGTCGATGTGGAGGTTGAAGCTGCCCGTGCCGCTGAAGCCATCGACGAAGATCGAGATGATCTGGCCCGCGACCAAGTCGACCTGGACCGCCGAGGTCAAGTCCTGCGGCGTGTCGTCGTTGCACGCCAGCTCGAGCCCGTTGCAGCCGCCCTCGCGCACGAAGATCAGCGTGTCGTAGCTCGAGCCCGAGGTGTCGATCACGTAGGTGCCGGTCGCTGGCGCCGTCCACCAGAACTCGCGCTCGGGCACCGGGTTGAACGCGCACGAGCCCAGGTATTCGTTGCCCGACCCGTTGGTCGTGCCCGAGACCTGGCTCGGCACGCCGGCCGGCATCGGCGTGCCGCAGCCACCCATCGCGTCGGCCGACTCGATCGTCAGGCTGATCTCGCCCCCGCCCGAAGGCTCGTACTCGCTGACGATCAGCAGCTCTTGGCCAACGATCACCGGCAGCACGATCTCGGGCTCGACGTCGCCCGCGATCTGGCATTCGAACTGGCCCTCGGCGCAGCCGCCAGGGAACACCGCGAGGCCGGAGAAATTTGGCGAGGCGTCTTGGCGAACCCGAACCAGGCCCTCGATCGGCGAGGTCCAGACCAGGCGGCGCTCGAAGGGCGCCGGCGCGCAGCCGATGAACGCGTCGCCGAAGTCGACCGCGATCGGCCAGCTCAGCGAGACCGGCAGCGCCGAGGCCAGGACATCGGCGCCCTCGCACAGACCCGCGGGCGCGCCGAGCAGCTGCAGCGCGAGCTGGTAGTCGCCGGCTTGGCCGCCGAAGCCGTCGACGACGATCGTGTAGGGCTGGCCGGCTTGGAGCTCGACGTCGAGGATCGCGTTGGTGTCGAGCGGGTTGTCGTCGTTGCAGGCGAGCAGCGGCCCGCCGCAGAAGTCACCGAACACGTGCAAGATGGTGTCGAAGCTCGAGCCGGCGGTGTCGAAGCGATAGAGGCCCGAGACCTCGGGGATGAAGAGCCAGGCCTGATCGCTGCTCTCGAACCCGCCGCATTCGGAGCCGAACTCGAGCGGCGCGCCGAGGGTCGAGCCGAAGAGCTGCTCTTGCGGCCCGAAGAGCTGGCCGACCGGACAGCTCGGAGCGTCGCCTTGAAACTCGAGCTGGAGTTCGAAGCCGCCGGTCTGCTCGCCCTCGATCACGAAGGTGTAGCTGTTGCCCGCGATGGCCTCGAAGCCGGTCAGGCCGACGTTGTTGGGCGTGCAACCGAGCAAGGAGCCCTGGCAATCGCCCCAGACCAGCGCGACCTCGAGCGGCACCTCGGACCAGAGCGCCACCTGGTACATGCCCGACTCCGGCGCGACCCAGAGCAAGGTTCGATCGCTCGTGTTGTCGGGGAAGCACAGAGGCGGGAACGCGCTCGAGCCATCGGCGAAGAAGGTGTCGTCGAACACCCAGCTGGTGAGCGGCGGCAGCTCGGCGCTCGGGCACGACGCTTCGCCGGTCGGATCACCGTCGCCGTCGCCAGTCGAGGTGTCGGTGGGATCGCCGTCGCCATCGCCGATCTCGTCGGCGAAGCCATCCGAGAAGCCTTCGATGCCGATCGCTTGGCCCGGTCCGCAACCCGCGAGCAGCGATGCCACGACCACCCACCCAACACGCCCCGAAGTCATGATGGCAGTGTAGCCCAGGGCACGGTGAGAACCCACACGCATCACGGCGCCCGCAATCGCGGTCCAGGTCACAGGTGGCCTGCTCCGCGCTTGGGTCCATCGATGCGGCGCAGCATCATCGCCGCTCGTGGACGGCCTGCTTCGACCAGTCTCTCTCGAGGGCGTGCTCTTTGGCTTGGCGGTCTACGCCGGCTTCATCGTCGCGCTCTTCTTGCTCAGCGTCGTGCTCCCGGGTCGCAAGGTGCTCGGCCAACCGCTGCCCGGCGGCGGACGCCAGACCTACGTGATGAACGGGATGGCGCTCTTCGTCGCCACGCACATGTTCTTGTTCGTCGGCGGCAAGCTCTTCGGGCTCTCGTTGACGCCGCTGCTGCGCGAGTTCTGGTCGCTGCTGGTCGCCGCCAACCTGATCACCGTGGTCTGGATGGCGTGGATGTATCGCAGGGGCATGCGCAACCTGGTCGCGTCCGCGCGCGCGGGCGACCAGACCAGCGAAGAGGATCACGAGACGACCAAGCGCGGCCCGCTGGCTCGACTCTGGTACGGCGTCGAGCTCAACCCGACCCTCTTCGGCGTCGACCTCAAGGTCTTCGCTTACCAGCCCTCGCTGATCGGTCTGGGCGTGCTCAATGCCGCGTTCGCGTGGGCCCAGGTCGAGCAGCTCGGCTCGATCACCCCGCAGATGCTCGCCTACCAGTGCTTTTGGTGGGCCTACCTGTTCACCCACTACTGGCAAGAGGACAACGTGCTCTCGATGTGGGACGTGATCGCCGAAAAGTTCGGCTTCATGTTGCTCTGGGGCGACCTGGTCTTGGTGCCCTTCTTCTACTGCATCGCGGGCTGGTGGTTGCTGGCCAACCCGACGCCGATGCCCTTG
>JAMHUH010000278.1:0-3760 GCA_035904925.1 Nannocystaceae bacterium | reverse complement strand
GCCGAGCCAGTCGAGGCCCTCCTTGACGGCGAGGATCATGGCGATCGGGTTGACCTTGTCCTTGCCGGCGTGCTTGGGGGCGCTGCCGTGGATCGGCTCGAACATGCCGTTGTTCTTGCCGACGTTGGCGCCGACGGCCATGCCCATGCCGCCCTGCAGGACCGACGCGAGGTCGGTGAGGATGTCGCCGAACATGTTGGTTGTGACGACCACGTCGTAGTACTCGGGCTGGCCGATCAGCCACTGCGTGAACGCGTCGACGATCGCCGTCTCCTTCTCGATCTCCGGGTACTCCTCGCCGATCTCGAAGAAGATGTCGCGGAACATCTGGCAGCCGTGCAGCACGTTGTCCTTGACGACCGCGGTCACGCGCAGCTTGCCGTCCTTGGGCGCGCCCTTGTTGCGACGCTTGCACAGCTCGAAGGCGTGGCGGATGACCTGCTCGCTGGCGCGGCGGGTGATCACGCGGGTGTCGATCGCGACCTCGTTGCGGCCGCCCGGCGCGAGCTTGCCACCGGTCGGGGAGTAGAGCCCCTCGGTGTTCTCGCGGATGATGACCATGTCGACCTTGCCCGGCTCCCAGACCTGCTTGTGGCCGCCGTGGATGCGATGGCTGACGCCCGGGTAGAGCTTGATCGGTCGAACGTTGGCGTAGAGGTTGAGCTTGATCCGGTTGCCGATGACGGGCGAGAAGCCGGCCATCTTGCCGTCGCGCATCAGGACCGGGCCCGAGCCGGTCGGGCTCGGCCAACCAACCGCGCCGAGCAGGATCAGATCCGAGTCCGCGCACTTTTGCGGCGAGTCGGCCGGCCAATCGAGGTCGCCGTGCTGGAGGTAGTACTGGCCACCGCAAGGGATGTCCTGGGTCGACCACTCGATGCCGAGCGGCTTCGAAACCGCGTCGAGCACCTTGAGACCCTCGCGCATGACTTCGGGTCCTGTTCCATCTCCACCGAGCGTGACGAGCTTGTACGGCATGGGCCACGACACTAACCCCCGCCCCCCTGCGCAGTCGGAGCACGAGGGGTGAGCAACGTCACCGCTGCGTTCGAGCGCGCACGCTCGAACGCAGGGTGATCGCACGGTCCTCGCACGGTCCTCGCACCGTCATCGCAGCTTCGCCCGATCAGCGCTTGGGATCGAAGAGCGGTCCCGCGGGCGGCTGCGCCTCGGGCTTGGGCGGTCCACCCTCGACCGCAGGCAGCCCGAGCATCGTCGCGATCGGCATCGCAGGCGGCGTCGGGATCTCCGAGGGCGTGGGCTGAGTCGGTGGCGCTTGGATCACGACGGCAGGCAGGCCTTGCGCGGTCGGCTTGCGAATCGGATCGACCCGCGGCAGCGAACCGTCGGGCATGCCCTGGACGAGGTCGGGGATCATCGCAGGCACCTCGTGGACGGGCAGCGGCGCGCGCAGGCTCAGCCCAGTCACGACCGGCGGCGCGGCCTGGATCGCCGTCTGCGGCAGCAAGCCATCGGGCATCCCCGCCGATGCATGACTCGGCGGACTCGGGCTCGGCGGGCTCGGCTCGACCGGCGCGAGCTCGACCGGCGCGATCGTTGTCGCGGGCGTCAGGACGTTGCGAAAGCCGATCGCGAAGATCGCGATGCTGGTCACGACCGCGGCGAAGACCATCGCGGGCAGCTTCTCCATGTCGGGGATGCCCATCTGGCTGGGCAAGGTCGCGAGCACGCCGGCCGCCATCCCGCGCGGCAGCGCGATCGTGATCAGCTTGCGCTCGACCTTGTCGAACGCGGGCGGGCGCGCGACCAAGGCCGCCGCGGGGATCCGCGCGACGAAGAGCCCGAGCCCACAGATCATGCCGAGGATCAGCAAGTACCAGGGCGGCGAGAGCATCAAGCCGATGTAGGTGAAGAAGAAGGACTTGATGAAGAACGCGGCCTGGGTGTGGATGGTGACCACGCTGTCGTCGAGCCCGAGCGGCTTGTCGCCGAGCGAGAAGCCGATGCCCTTCATCATCGAGTCGGCGTTGCCGACCATGACCGAGAAGGTCAACACCGCGATCGCCGGGCTGCCGCCGAGCATGTCGACCAGCGCGTACAAGAAGAGCAGGACCGCGAAGATGATCGGATAGGCGTAGCGGTTGCCCGCGAGCATGCGCAGGACCGGGAAGCAGCACCAACCAGCCCCGAGCCCGAAGCCCAGACCGATCCCGAAGTTCTTGGCCAGGGTCACGAAGGTCCCCCCACCCCCTCCGCTGCCGCCCGAGAGGACCACGTTCATCAGCGCGACCGCGACCACGACACACAGCGCGTCGGTCAGCGAGGACTCGAGCCCGACCAGGTTGGAGACCTTGCTCTCGACCTTGGCCAAGGTCATCGAGGGCATGATGATCAGCGAGCTCGAGCCGCCGAGGATCGCCCCGACCATCAAGCTGTGCGAGAAGGTCCAGCTGTCCGGCAAGAGCCCGGTCCAGGCCGCCAGCTGGGTGATGATCGCGACCACGAGCATGCTCAGCACGAAGCCGACCACGGCCAGCGCGGACGCGCGCGGGGCCACCTGCACGAGCTCGTGCACGACGATCTGCCGGCCGCCCTCGAAGAGCACGATGATCAGGGTCAGGGCCGAGAAGAGCGGCAAGATCGGATCGAGCGCGGTCGGGTCGACGACGCCGAACATCCGCAGCGCGATCCCGGCGAGGATCATCCAGACCACGTCGGGGATCCGGGTCCGGGTGAAGAAGAGCTCGCCCGCGGCCCCGAGCAGGAAGAGGCCGCCGATCATCACCAGGTACGCGCTCGGACCTTCCATCCGTGCGCAAGGTACCGCAGCGGCTCGGTAGCGCGAAGGGTGACAAGCCCGGGATGACGGGCGATGCTTCGCGCCGTGCCGGCGCCCGCCCGCTCACTCGCTCGTGCCCTGCCCCGGGCGGGGATGATCGCGGGCGTCGTCTTCGAGACGCTGGCGCTGGCGGGCACGCTGGCGCTGGCAACGACGTTCTCGCTGCTCCACCCGAGCCGCGCCGACGCAGCGCCGCCCCAAGAGGCCCAGCTGATCCCGCCCAAGCTGACCAACCAGGTCAGCATCGAGTATCCGGCGGCCTTGCTCGAGCGCGACGAGCCGCCGGCCGGCACCGTGATCATCGAGTACGTCGTCGCGACCGACGGCACCGTCAAGGATCTGAAGGTCCTGCAGTCGGTCGATCCCGCGCTCGATCCGATCGTGCTCGACGCGGTCGCCAAGCTCGTCTACGAGCCCGGCACCTACCAAGGTGAGCCGGTCGAGATCGTGCTCTCGATCGGGATCGAGCTCGGCCCGCCGACGCCGATCGAGCCCGAACCAGAGCCCGAGCCAGACGCGGAAGCGGGTGAAGGCGAGGTCACCGGCCCGACCGACACCAACGACGCCAACCTGCCGATCAGCATCCAAGGTCGCGTGCGCGAGTCCGGCCAGCGCCTGCCGATCGAGAACGCCACGGTCCTGGCGATCCCCCCGCCCGACGACTGGCCGCTCGGGCGCGTGAAGGGCAAGCGCTACGAAGAGCCGGCCGAGCCGGCCTGGCAGTTTCAGACCACGACCGACGCCGAGGGTCGCTTCGAGCTGCGCGGGCTCCCGCCGGGTCGCGTGCGCCTGGTCGTGTTCCCGACCGGCCACGAGCGGCTCGACTACGTCGAAGAGACCACCGCCGGCTCGATCCTCGAGCTCGAGTACTTCCACCGCCGGCTCGAGACCAACCCCTACCAGACCGTCGTCAGCGTCGATCGTGAAGAGCCCGACGTCACCCGCCGGACCATCACGCCG
>JAMHUH010000277.1:0-16303 GCA_035904925.1 Nannocystaceae bacterium | reverse complement strand
CTACATCGCGCGGGTCTTCGTGCCGCGGGCCGACACGGCGTGGGACGGGGTCGCGGGCCTGCTCACGAGCGTCGGCACCTCGACCGCCTCCTGGCGGGCGCGCTGGCCGGGCAAGGCCGGCAACGTGCTGATCACGACCAAGCCGCGGCGCAGCGGCAACCTGGTCTATGTCGACAGCACGACCAGCACCGCCCGGATGCGCCAGGTCAAGAGCGGCTCGGTCGTCGAGCTCAACGGGACCGCGCTCTACGTGGTCGCGGTCGACACCGAGGGCGTGCAGACCTTGATCGGCGACGCCGGTCCGGCGATCTCGGTCAGCGCCAGCGACGTCGCGATCCTGGTCGAGGTCGACGTCGCGGTCTTCGGCGAGAACGATCGCGCCGAGCAATACGGGGCGCTCTCGACCGCCGAGGGGCTGACCCGAGCGATCACGCGGATCCTCGAGAAGGACGATCCCGAGAGCGAGGACGCGAGCGTGTGGCTCGACCTCGACTCGGTCTCTGCGGCCGACCGCAGCAACCCCTACTGGCCGGCGTTGCTGATGCGAGCCTTGCTCGATGGCGGCACCGGGGCCTGGACGGGCTCGAGCGGGCGCCTGAGCGGCGGTCACGACGGCGAGCTCGCGCTGCCGGCCGACCTCGCCGGCAAGGCGGCCGATCCCGACTTCGCGACCATCAAGGCGACCGGGCTCGAGGCGCTGGCCGAGATCGACGACATCGCGATCGTGGCGCTGCCCGATGGCGGTGGCTACGAGGCCGACCCGACCCTGTGCGAGCAGGCGGCCGACGTGCTGATCAGCCACGCGACCAAGCTCCGCTATCGGATCGCGGTCGTCGACGGCCCCAAGGGCAGCTCGCTCAACGAGATTCGCGACTTCCGCGGCAAGTTCGACAGCAAGTACGCGGCCATCTACCACCCCTGGGTCGAGATCCTCGACCCGAGCGCGCGGCCGAGCCAGGGCGCGCCACCCAAGCGGATCTTGCTGCCGCCTTCGGGCTTCGTGACCGGCATCTACGCCCGCAGCGACATCGAGCGAGGCGTGCACAAGGCCCCGGCCAACGAGGTCGTCCGCGGCATCACCCGCTTCGAGGCCAACATCACCAAGCCGCGCCAGGACACGCTCAACCCCGAGGGCATCAACGCGCTGCGCTTCTTCGAGGGCCGCGGCTATCGGGTCTGGGGCGCGCGCACGATCAGCTCCGACCCCGAGTGGAAGTACGTCAACGTCCGCCGGCTCTTCGCCTTCATCGAGCACTCGATCGACAAGGGCACCCAGTGGGCGGTGTTCGAACCCAACGGGCCGCGGCTGTGGGCCAACGTTCGCCGGACGATCGAGGACTTCTTGACCGTGCTCTGGCGCGACGGCGCGCTGCTCGGCGACAAGCCCGAGCAGGCGTTCTTCGTCCGCTGCGATCGCTCGACGATGGTTCAAAACGATCTCGACAACGGGCGGCTCATCTGCCTGATCGGGCTCGCGCCGGTCAAGCCGGCCGAGTTCGTGATCTTCCGAATCGGCCAGTGGACGGCCGACGCGAGCTGACCCGAAGGAGTGAACGATGGCTACCTATCGCGACAATCCCTACTCCGCGTTCAACTTCATCGTCTCGCTCGGCGGCAGCCAGGGCGACGGCACCCTCGGCACCGTGATCGGCGGCTTCTCCGACGTCAGCGGGCTCGGCTTCGAGGTCAACTACGCCGAGTACCGCAACGGCAACGACAAGAAGAACACCGTCCGCAAGATCTCGGGCAGCTTCAAGAACGACGACGTGACGCTCAAGCGCGGCTTGGTCGGCTCGACCGATCTCTTCGCGTGGCTGCAAGCGGTCGCCAACGGTCAGCATGATCCGCGAACCGTGACCGTGACCTTGCTCGACGAAGCGCGACAAGAGGTCGCCAGCTGGGTGCTCGACCGCGCCCAGCCCAAGAAGTGGACCGGGCCGACCATGGCCGCCAAGGGTGGCGGCGAGGTCGCGATGGAAGAGCTCCACTTGTGTCACGAGGGCATCAAGTACGAGTGATCGACTGATCCGACCGAGTCGACACCATGCCAGCCTCGCGCCTCGAGCTCGGAGCCCCCGGTATCTACCGGGTGCCGCCGCCAACCACGTCAGCGCTCGCCGGTGAGCGGCTCGACGCGTGCGCGTTCGTGGGCGTCGCCGCCCGCGGACCCGCCTGGGTGCCGGTGGTCGACGAGCTCTGGCGCGTCGACCAACCGACGATCGGGCCGGGTCGCCGACGGCGGCGCTCGGTCGCGGTGCCGGTCGCGAGCTGGGCCGACTATCAGCAGCGCTTCGGTGGCGCGAGCGGGCCGGGCCGGCTGGCGTGGGCCGTTCGCAGCTTCTTCGAACAAGGCGGGCGCGTGGCCTGGGTCGTGCGGATCACGGCGGCCAACGAGCTCGACGCGGATGGCGATCCGATCGGCATCGGCCGGGTCGCGCTCGCGGGGCTGCGCGAGGCGGCGACCGGCGAGCCGCTGCGGCTCTTCGCGCGCGACGAGGGCTCGTGGTCGAACACGATGCAGGCGGCGCTCGGGTTCGTGCGCGCGCCCTTGCTCGCCCGCGAGGTCCGAGCCGAGGGCCTGAGCTTTGGTTTTGGCGAGGCGCCGCTGCTCGGCTCGTTGATCCGGGCCAGCTTCCCGAGCAGTGGGGCGAGCCCGGAGCTGCGCTTCGTGACCGGCATGGTCGTCGCTGGGCCGAGCAATGTTGGGCCGGGCAGCCGCGAGCGCCTCGTCGACGTCAGTCTCTCGAGCCCCTGGTCGGCGACGCCCGAGCGGCTCGAGCTGGTCAGCGCGCAGCTGTGGCTCGACGATGGCCAGGGCCGCAGCGAGCTGCACGGCGAGCTCGGGCTCTCGCCCGCGCATCCACGTTGGTTGGCGACCGTGCTCTGTCACGAGTCGGCGCTGGCCTGGCCCGACGAGGCTTGGGTGGCGGCCGAGCTCGAGGTCGAGGTCGGGCTGACCAAGCTCGACCGTGCGCGCGCGCTCGACTTCACGGGCGGGGCCGATCGCTGGCCGAGCATCGCGGTCGAGGATTTTTTCGACGCCGACTGGGACCCTCGCGGCGAGCTGCCGGGGTCGGGCCTGGCCGCGCTGGCCGACGCGCCCGAGGTCGCGAGCGTGGTCGTGCCCGATCTCTATCACCCGCAGTCGCTCTTGGTCGATCAGCCGGTGCTCGACGAGCCCGAGGATCTCGACAGCGACGACTGGCAGACCTGCCTCGAGCTCGAGCCGCAGCCGGTCGAGTCTCAGGCGCCCCAGCCCGACGCGCTCGAGCAGTTGATCGTCGACGTCGACGCCGAGATCGACGCGATCATCGAGCGGCAGCAGCGGGTCGTCGCGCTGGCCGAGCAGCTGCAGATCGTCGCCTTGCTCGACATCCCGCCCGGGCTCGACCAACGCGGGATCCTGGCCTGGCGGCAGCGCTTCAGCTCGTCGTGGGCGGCGGCCTATCACCCCTGGCTGCGCCTCGCGACCCCGAGCGACGAGCCCGAGCGCGAGACCCCGATGCGGATCGGTCCGGCAGCGATCGCCGCGGGGATCATCGCGCGGCGCGAGCTTCAATACGGCGTCCCGCATGGCCCGGCCAACGAGCTCGCGGCCGGGGTCGTCGACGTCGAGGATCGAGTCTCGCCGAGTCGCCACGATCAGCTCCACCCGCGGGCGATCAACGTGCTGCTGCGCGAGCGCGACGGCGTGCGACTGAGCGCGGCCCGGACCTTGGCCAGCGACCCGAGCCTGCGTCAGCTCAGCGTTCGCCGCTTGATGCAGCTGCTCGCGCGGGCGCTCGCCCGCCAGCTGCAATGGGCGGTGTTCGAGCCCAACGACGAGCGCCTGCGCCAGCGCCTGCGTGATCTCTTGCGTGGGCTCTTGCGCGATCTCTATCGCCAGGGCGCGTTTCGAGGCGCGAACGAGGCCGAAGCTTTTTTCATACGCTGCGATGTCGGCAACAACCCCAGCCTGACCGTCGATCGCGGCGAGCTGCTGGCCGAGATCGGCGTCGCGCCGGCCGAGCCGCTCGAGTTCATCGTGCTGGCGCTGGTCCGCGAGGGCGAGGCCCTGGAGGTGGTGTCGCGATGAGCGAGCTCTTGCTGCGGACCTTCAACTTCGAGGTCGAGCTGCGCCGCAGCCCCGAGCTGGCCTCGGGTGCGCTGCGTTCGCTGGCTGGCGGATCGAACACGACCGGCACCTTGCTCGGTCGCGGTGGGTTTCAAGAGTGCAGCGGGCTCGAGGTCGAGCTCGACATCCAAGAGCTGCTCGAGGGCGGCCGCAACGACGGCGTGATCCGTCGGGTCGGTCGAGCCAAGTATCAGCCGCTCACGCTCAAGCGCGGGATGTTCTTTGCCAGCGAGCGCGGGGCGGCGGGCCTCGATCGCGCGCTCTGGCAGTGGCTGCAAGGCATCGCCGCGGGCGTGGTCCCGGTCGTGCGCTACGACGGCTCGATCCGAGTGATCGACCAAGGCCGGGTGATCGCGACTTGGACCTTCGTGCGCGGGCTGCCGGCTCGCCTGCGTGGGCCCGAGCTCAACGCCAAGACCGGCGAGATCGCGATCGAGGAGCTGCACATCGCCCACGAGGGCCTGATGCTGGAGGATCCCTGATGGCCCAGCTCGAGAAGGCGAAGATCGCGATCTTGCGCGAGCGGGTCTCGGCCGGGCTGAACCCCGACATCGAGCCGGGCTCCGATCGCGAGGTCCAGTTCAACCCCTCGACGCTGCGGCTCAAGCTGACCAACGTGCAAGAGGGCGGGTCCTCGCCCGGTCGCCAGGTCCGGCAGTTCATCGGCTCCAACTCGGAGAGCTACACGATGGAGCTGCACTTCGACACCGCCGACGAGGCCCACGGCGGGCAGCCGGTCTCGGTCCGCGAGCGGACGGAATTGCTCGAGCGCTTCTTGCGACCGCGCGCGCGTGGGGCTCAGCCGCCGCGGCTGCGCTTCATGTGGGGCGACTTCACGATCGACGGCGTGGTCGAGTCGCTCGACCTCGACTTCGATCACTTCGCGTTCAACGGCGTGCCGCTGCGGGCCAAGGCCACGCTCACGCTCAAGAAGCAGGACAGCACGCTCGAGGTGCTCGCGCAGAGCAGCCAGCAAGCGGGCGGCAGCGATGCGCATCCTGGCCAGAGCGGCGCGGCGCCAGGCAGCTCGGGCGGCGGCGGCAACCAGAGCGCGCCCGCGCAAGGCGACGAGACGCCGGCCGAATTCGCGGCGCGACTCGGGCTCGATCCTTCGGCCTGGCGCGGGCTCGACTTCGACCTCGACGCCGGGCTCTCGCTCTCGGCCGGCGCGTCGGTGGGCTTCAGCGCGGGCGTCGGCGTCTCGGCTGGGCTCGGCGTGCACGTCGGGTTCGAAGCGGGCGTGTCGGCCTCGCTCGAGGCTGGCTTTGGGCTCTCGCTCGACGCCACGGTCGCGGCGGGGGCGAGCGCGAGCTTCGGAGCGTCGGCGAGCGCGTCGATGGCCGCGGGGTTCAAGCTCTCGGCCTCGGGCGGGGTCGAGGCGGCGCTCGAGCTGAGCGCGGGCATCGAGGCCTCGGCAGCGGTCGCGGGCTCGGTCGCCGCGTTTGGAGCGTCGGCGAGCTTTGGCGCGTCGGCGGACTTCGGGGTCTCGGCGAGCGCGAGCTTTGGCGCGTCGGCGAGCGTCGGCGCGTCGGCAAGCTTCGGTGGCTCGGCGAGCGTCGGCGGCTCGGCGAGCTTCGGCGGCTCGAGCAGCGCGAGCTTCGGGTCGAGCCAAGCCAGCGCGAGCGTGACCAGCTACGCGACCAGCTCGACCTTCGCGCTCGGATCGAGCCCGAGCGCGGGCGGACCGAGCTCGAGCGCGCGAGCCTTGCCCTCGGGTCCGAGCCGGCCCGAGCAAGTCCGCACGCCGCTCGCCCGCGCCGATCATCGACCGGGCGCCCACCTCGAGCTGCCCGCTGCACCACCGCCGCCACGCGTCGACACGCGCGCGCGCAGCTTCGGGCGGGGCGTGCCGTTGCGTCGACGGGTGGAGGTCCGGCCCGCGCGGCCGCTCGAGCATGTCCAGGTCCGCACACCCGCGGTCGCGAGCACGCCGACGCAGGCGCCCTGGGAGGCGTTGCCGGCGATCGATCGCGGACGGGTCGCGGCCGATCGCCAGCAGACCCGACTGACGCCCGAGCGCTCGTGCGCGTGCACCTGCGAGCCCGCGCGCGCGCCTTGGTCGATCGAGCGCGAGGAGGACGAGTCATGAGCACGCATGTCGGCACGCTCGAGACCGAGCTCGAGCTCGTCCCCGATCCCGCGCCCGGCTTGCCTGCGCCCGCCACCGACGATCGCAGCCGGCTCGCCCAGCAGCTCCAGCGCGAGCGCTCGATCGCGGCCCGAACCCGCGCGGAGGGCTTCGATGACTGAAGGCTTGCTGACCAGCGCGCAGCCGCTCGTGCGGGTCGAGGGCCAGCTCGTCGACTCGCTGACGATCGATCTGAACAGTCTGCGAATCCGCGAGACCAGCGATGGCCTGCGCACGCTCGAGCTCGAGCTGCTCGCGGTCCAGGAGCTCGAGGCCAGCGCGCCGAACCCCATCGAGCCCAAGTACCTCGACGGCCGGGTGCTCGACTTCGGCAAGCGGATCGAGGTCGTGCTCGGGCCCGAGAACGATCCGCGGGTCGTGTTCGAAGGCAAGATCAGCGCGATCGAGGTCGACCTGCAAGAGTCGCAGGCGGCCCGGGTCTCGGTGTTCGCCGAGGATCCGCTGATGCAGCTGCGGATGACCCGGCGGGTCCAGAGCTGGACCTCGAAGAGCGACGCCGACATCGCCCGCGAGGTCGCCGGTCGCCACGGTCTCCAAGCCGAGGTCGACGCCGAGGGTCCGACCTGGCCGGTGATCGAGCAGTGGAACATGAGCGATCTGGCGTTCTTGCGCGAGCGAGCGCGGCTGATCCAGGCCGAGGTCTGGGTCGAGGGCGACAAGCTCTGCTTCAAGTCGCGCAGCGCTCGAACGGGCACCTCGCTGACCTTGAGCTTCGGCAACGAGCTGCTCGAGCTCGCGGCCCGGGCCGACCTCGCCCATCAACGCACGGCCGTGCGCGTGCGCGGCTGGGATGCGGCCCAGGCTCAGGCGATCGACGTCGAGGCCGCGGGCTCGCTGATCCGAGCCGAGGCGGGCGGGGATGGCCGAACCGGGCCCGAGCTGCTCGAGCAGAATTTCGGCAAGCGCAGCAGCGTGCGGGTCCGCGAGGTCCCCCACGATCGCGATCAAGCCCAGGCGATCGCCGAGGCCGAGCTGCGTCGCCGCGCGCGGGCCTTCGTCCGCGTCAGCGGGGTCACGCGGGGCTCGCCGAACATGCAGATCGGCTCGCGGCTGACGCTCGAGCGGGTCGGTCGGCCCTTCGACGGCGCGGGCTACTACGTGTTCGAGCTGTGCCACAGCTACGACCTCCAGCACGGGTTTCGAACCCGCTTCGAGGCCGAGCGCGCGACCTTGCAAGGAGGGACCAACGCATGAGCGGTCGGCCCGACGGCGGCATGCAGCTCTACTACGGCCTCTACGTGGCCGTGGTCCGCGACTCGACGCCCGACGCCCAGAGCCGGATCGAGGTCGAGCTGGTCTGGCTGGGTTCGAACCCGAGCGACGAAGCGGGTCAGCAAGGCGACGCGGGCGATCCGATCAAGATCCGCGCGACCTTGATGTCGCCCTGGGCCGCCGCCGACCAAGGCATGGTCACGGTCCCGCCGGTCGACAGCCAGGTGATCGTCGGGTTCGAAGCCGGCAACTTGATGCGCGCCTACGTGATCGGGGCCTGCTGGAACGGCGTCGCGCAGATGCCCCATCAGGGCTCGGCGAGCCGCGGCGAGAGCAAGAAGGCCAGCGAGGATCGTCGGGTGCTGCGGACCAAGGGCGGTCACTACCTCGAGTTCGACGAGAGCTCGGGCTCGACCAAGGTCACGCTGAAGAGCTCGAACGGGCACACGCTGACGCTCGACGCCGACGGCAGCACGATCGAGCTCGCGCACGCCAGCGGCCACGCGATCAAGCTCGACGCCGACGGCAGCATCAAGATCACCGCGAACAACACGGTCACGATCACCGCGCCTTCGGGCCTGACCGTGACCACGCCGACCGCGACCTTCAGCGGGCTGATCAACTGCACGACCCTGATCGCGTCGACCTCGGTCGTCTCGCCGCTCTACTCGCCGGGGGTGGGGAACTTGTTATGACCACCCACGTCGCCGCGCCGCATCCGTGGACGCTGACCGGGCCCTGGTACCGCTGGTCGGCGCCGGGCGTGCCCGAGGCCGGGCGCAAGAGCAAGCCGGAGATCCAGAAGTACGCCGGCTTCGAGTTCGCGGCCGAGCTGCTGGCCGAGCCGCAGCGCTCGTTGGTCTGGCGCGACGAGGACTACTTTCATCGGACCATCGGCAACCCGCACAAGCCCGCGCCCGCGTCGGGGCCGGCCGAGCCGGGCACCTGGCTGCGCGAGAAGACCCAGATCCGCAAGCTCTACAAGCCCAACCACGCGCGCAACTACGTGGTCGTGGTCGAGCTGCACTGCGACGTCGCCGGCCTGCCCACCGTCGATCGCCGCGAGGTCGCCGAGGCCGGCTTCGTGGTCCGAAGGCTGCGCGCGCGGGTCGAAGATGGCCTGGCCGACAAGGCCAAGCAGGCGCTCGAGCAGGTCGAGCTCGCGCGCGAGCAGGTCAAGCAGCTCGAGCGCAACGCCAAGCTGCGGATCCGCTCGGCCTCGGGCTTGCTGCTCCAGCGCCAGCTCGAGCGGCCCGTGGTCAAGAAGCAGCACGCGCTGCTCGAGGCTTGGGCGGCCGGCAAGCTGGCGCTCGACGAGCTGGCCGCGGCCGGTGCGTTCGGGCTCGAGACCGAGGGCTGGGTGGCCGATCCGAACGACAAGCTGCGCGGCGCTTGGCAGCCGATCGTCGACGCCACGCCCGAGACCGAGATCGACGAGCTCGTCGTCCCGCTCTATCCGCTCAACCCCGATCCGCGCGATCTCGAGCACAGCGCGGCCGGTCGCACGCTCTACTTCGGCGTGATCCCGCTCGGCGGTCGCGAGGCCGACGCGAGCGGAGCGACCCGCTTCGACGAGCGCCACCTGTTCGAGATCCGCTGCTTCGTGCGTCGGCAGCCGCATCGGCCGGGCTGCGTCGGCAAGCTGGTCTGGAGCGAGCCGACGATCGGCTATCGGATCGCGCCCGACCTCGATCCCGAGGGCACCGCCAACCTGCCGATCTCGATCACGGTGCCGAGCATGCGCGACATCCAGGCGCTGGCCGATCGCGCGGTCCCGGCCGGCATGCGGGTGGTGCAGCCGCCCGACTCGGTCATGCCGCTCGCGGGCGCCTTCCCGGATCTCCAAGCGGGGCCAAAATCGGGGCTGGGCCAGATCTGCTTCATCTCGATCTTCTTGCTCTTCATGATCGCGCTCTTCTTGGTGTTCGCGTTCTTGCCGATCATCGTGTTCTTGTTCCAGCTCTTCTTCTTGCTCCGGCTCAAGTTCTGCATCCCGCCGGCGATCGACATCGAGCTCGATCTCGCGGTCGAGCTCAAGGCCTCGCTCGATGTCGCCTTCGAGGTCGGCGGCAGCATCGACATCGGCGCGCAGGTGTTCGTCGACGCCGGGATCACGACCCAAGCCGAGCTCGAGACCTGGGCCGACCAACAGCTCGCGGCGATCTACAACGTCGACCCGGACGGGAATCAATATGACCCACCGGCGCGAATCTATGTCGAGCTCGAGAGCGCCTCGCTGACGACCAAGCTGCAGCGCATCGTCGATCTGCGGACCGACTTCCGCGGCAGCATCGACGCCGCGCTGCTGGCCGATCTCGGGCTCGACGCGTGGCCCGGCGGCGACCAGCCCGAGCCCGGCTCGCCGATGGCCCCGCCGCTGCCGAGCGGCGGCACGCTCGAGTACTACGCGATCGTCGAGGTCCCGGCATGACCAGCATCAAGCACCTCGGCCAAGGCCTCGCGATCCCCTTGCTGCCCGATCGGGTCACGCGATCGCTGCCGGTCGTGGCTGGGGCCGACAAGGTCGCGCAGGCGATCATCATCATCCTCGAGACCGAGCCGGGCGAGCGACTGATGCGGCCCGACTTCGGCGCGGGTCTGCGTCGCTACCTGATGCAGCCCAACACCGTCGCGACTCGCAAGCTGCTTCAGCGCGAGGTCGAGGCCGCGCTGACTCGCTGGGAGCCACGGATCACGCTGCGCCGGGTCGAGGTCAGCGCGGGCGAAGACCCTGCGCTGGTGCTGATCGCGATCGACTACGTGCACCAGCGCGATCAGAGCCCCGGCAACCTCGTCTACCCCTTCTACCTCGATCGAGAGTGATTCGGATGCCGCTGCCCAACCCCATTCTCGACGATCGTTCCTTCGCCCAGCTCCGCGACGAGCTGATCCGGCGGATCCCGGTCTACAACCGCGAGTGGAGCGACCACAACCCGGCCGATCCCGGCATCACGCTGATCGAGCTCTTCGCCTACCTCGGCGAGACCCTGCTCTTTCGCTTCAACCAGATCCCCGAGGCGACCAAGCTCGAGTTCCTCGAGCTGCTGCAGATCCCGCTCCGGCCGGCGCAGCCGGCCAAGGCGATGCTGCGCATGCAGACCGAGCTGACCTCCATGGTCGTGGTCGCGCCGGGCAGCGTCGGCCGAGCCGGGGCGATCGAGTTCGAGCTGCAGACCGAGACGCGCGCGCTGCCGCTGCGGGCGCTCGCGTTGGCCAAGGCCAGCGCGCCGTTGCCCGACCCCGAGCAAGACCCCGAGCGCTTCGGTGAGCTGCAAGCGGTGATCGACGCGCTCGACGGGCTGAGCAGCGACGAGCAGGCCGCGACCTACGAGCCGATCATGCTCGACGCCGAGGGCTTGGCCGCGCCGGTCGACTTCGACGAGGCGGTCGATCGCTGCGTGTGGATCGCCTTGTTGGCGGCGGGCAAGCTCGATCCGATCGCGGTCCGCGACGCGCTGGTCGGCCACGCCGAGGCGCCGCTGCTGCTCAACCTCGGCTTCGTGCCCGACCTCGCCGCGCCGCCGCCCGACCAAGTCGACGCGTGTCCGGGCGAGGCCAAGTCGGCCAGCGGCCAAGCGGTCGAGTGGCAGATCTCGACCGGCCGCCTCGACGCCAATGGCAAGCCGATCTACGCCCGGCTCGAGGTCGCGGGCGATGCCACCGGCGGGCTCGAGCGCGAGGGCGTGGTCCGCCTCCAGCTCCCGCGCGACGCCAGCGACATGGGCAGCTTCGTGATCGCGCCCGAGCTCGTCGGCGCCGGCGACTTCCCACCCGCGCTCGACGACGAGCTCGACGCCAGCTTGATCTGCTGGCTGCGAGCGTTTCGCCGCGACGGCTCGGGCTTCGGCAAGGTCCAATGGATCGGCGCCAACGCCAGCGACGCGATCCAGCAGCGCAAGGCTCGGACCGCGTTCTTGGGCACGGGTATCGGCCAGCCCGGCCAGGAGCTCGTGCTCATGCACGCGCCGGTGATCCCCGGCTCGCTCGTGCTCGAGGTCGAGGAGCCCGAGGGCTGGATCCGCTGGACGGAGGTCGATGGGTTTCACGCCAGCGGCGAGGACGATCGCCACTTCGTCGTCGACTCGGCGACCGGTCGGATTCGGTTTGGCAACGGGCTGCAAGCTCGGCTGCCGCAGTTCGGCGAGCGCATCCGGGCCAAGACCTGGCTCTGGGGCGGCGGCGAGCAGGGCAACGTCGCGGTCGGTGCGATCAAGGAGCTGCCCGGCATCAAGGGCGTGAAGATCGACAACCCGATCGCCGCGTGGGGTGGGGCCGCGGCCGAGAGCTTGGCCGCCGGCCTCGATCGGATCCCCGCCGAGCTGCGCCGCCGCGATCGTGCGGTCTGCAAGAACGACTTCTCCGAGCTCGCGCTCGCGACCCCTGGCACCGATCTCGTCCGGGCCGAGGTCCTGCCGCGCTTTCATCCGCCGACCCGCGTGTCCGAGGCGGCCGGGATCGTCAGCGTGGTCGTGTGGCCGCGCCGCGATCCGCTGCACCCGAGCGCGCCGCTGCCCGATCGTCGCACGCTCCAGCGCGTGTGCGAGTGGCTCGACACCCGTCGGCTCGTCACGACCGAGCTCTACGTGATCCCGCCGCGCTACGTGAAGGTCGCGGTCGCGCTCGGGATCGTGATCAAGCCTGGCTATCCGATCGAGGGCGTGCGTCGCTGGGCCGAGCTGATCGTCCGCCAGTACCTCGCCCCGGTCCCGCCTTATGGACCCGAGGGTCGCGGCTGGCCGCTCGGTCGGCGCGTGGTCGCGGGCGAGCTCGAGGCCGCGGTCGCGCAGGTCGAGGGCGTCGAGTACGTCCGCAACCTTCGCCTGGCCGGCTGGGACGCCAAGACCGAAGCGTGGGTCGAGGTCGTCGCCGACCGCGAGGCCGACCCGCCGATCGAGGCCACGATCCAGCTCGCGCTCGACGAGGTGGTCGAGCTGGCCGAGATCACGGTGCTCGATGGTCCCGCGTTGAAGCCGGGCGAGCAGATCGCGACTCCGCCGCTGGCCAAGACCCCCGTGCCGATCCCGATCGAAAGGCAGGAGTGCTGATGGCTCTACGCCCGACCGCGCACCGCCCCTTCGTGCTGATCAAGACGCTCGATCAGTGGCGTCGCTGCTCGCACGAGCAGACCAACCTCGACGTCTTGGCCGGGACGGTCGAGCTCGCGCGCTTGCCTGGTCCGGCGCTCGACGAAGCGGTGATCGGCGAGCTGCCGCCGCTCGCCGGCTTGGCCTTCGATCGCCACTGTCGGCTCTATCGGGCGCTGCCCGAGCTCGGTCGTCTGCACGTGCATCGCTGGCAGACGCCGGATCCCCTCGACCCGGTCCCGAGCGACGCCGAGGGCCGGGAGCTCTTCGCCGAGCCCGAGCCGGGGCCGCTGGGCGAGTTCGTCAGCGAGGGTGGGGGCGTCGGTTCGCTCGCGCGCCCGACTGGGCTCGCCGTCGATGATCACGACGGCCTGCTGATCTGGGAGTCGGATCGCGGCGGCCTCTCGATCTGGGATCTCGAGCGCAAGCGGATCCGCGAGCGGAACATCTTGGGCGTCAGCGGCCCGGTCGATCTCGCGTGGATCGGCGATCGCCTGGTCGGCGTCGGGCCGCAGCTGCCAGGCATGCTCGAGCGCGGGGCCGACGGTCAGCTGCGCCTGCGAGCCTTCCCCAGCGAGCTCGACGGGCTGCCCTCGCGGGTCGCGGGCGACAGCGCGGCGAGGATCTGGGTGCTGCTCGACGCGGGCAGCAGCGACGCGCGGATCGTCTTGCTGGCCGATCCGAGCGTGGTCATCCCGGCTCCCGGCGCGAGTGATTTGGTGTTTCGATCGCCGCGCGATCGGGCCGAGCTCCTGGTCATCGCGCGTGGGCCCGACCAACCGCTGCGCAGCGTCATCTTGATCGGCACGACGCGCAGCGAGGGCGACCCCCTGGCCGCGCGCGGCTACGACGGTCGCGGGATCGTCCGCACGCCCGACGATCGGATCGCCTACTTCGGCCCACGCGGGCTGCGGCACGCGGTCGCGGCCGCCAAGCGCTTCGCCAAGACCGGTCGGGTGATCGGCTTTCGACTCGACGCGGGCGAATTTCAGGCCCGCTGGGGTCGAGTCTTCATCGACGCCTGCGTGCCGACGGGGACCGAGCTGCGAGTCACGACGATCGTGACCGACGATCCGCCCGCCGACGAAGCCGCCGATGAACCGATCCTTCGCCAGCCGCCCACCAACGAGGCGCTCAGCCAGCCCAAGCTGATCGCACAGACCCCGATGCCGCCCGCGTCACTGCTGCCCGCGGCGATCGAAGGCCGGCTCTTCGAGCGCCCGCGCGGACGCGAGATCCCTTGGACGATCCGCGACGATCGCGAGCGCAAGCACTTCACGACCTGGGAGAGCGTGGTCCAGAGCGGCCCCGAGCTGGGCGAAGGCGCGGCGCTCGGTCGTTGGTTGTGGGTCTGCATCGAGCTGCGCGGCAACGGTCGCCGCACGCCCAGCGTCCGCGCGCTGCGGGTCGAGCAGCGCGGCCACTCGCTGCTCGCTCGCTTGCCCAAGCTCTTCAGCCGCGATCCGGTCGTCGGCGAATTCCTGTGGCGCTTCCTCGCGCTCTTCGACGGCAACCTCGTCGACCTCGAGCTGCGCACGGCGCTGCGCCACGCCTTGCTCGATCCGCGCTCGAGCCCCGAGCCCTTCTTGCCCTGGCTGGCCGAGCTGGTCGGCCTCGCGCTCGACGATCGCTGGTCGGTCGAGGCCCGGCGCACGGCCATCGCCGAGTCGAGCTGGCTCTTTCGCTTTCGCGGGACCATCCCGGGGCTGCGTCGCTTGCTCGAGATCTATCTGGGCGAGGGCACCGTGCAGATCATCGAGCACTTCCGCGTGCGAGGTCTCGGCGGGGCGATCGTCGGTGGCGAGGGTCCGGCCGAGTCGAGCGCGGTGCTGGGTGGTGGGTTCCGAGTCGGCGGTGCGCTGGGCGTGACCGAGCTGGTCGATCTCGCCAGCGAGCAGAGCCTGGCCGAGCTGGGCGCCGACGGCTTTCAGACCCACGCGCACCGCTTCACCGTGCTCTTGCTGGTCTCGCTCTCGAGCGAGCAGCAGAGCGTGGTCGAGCACATCCTCGATCAACATCGCCCGGCCCACACGCTCTACGAGCTGTGCACGGTCGACGCCGGCTTGCGCGTCGGCGTTGGGCTTCATGTCGAGCTCTCGAGCGTGGTCGGAGCGAGCGCGGGTTGGACCACGCTGCAGCTGGGCGGCAGCGCCCTGGGCAGCTCGGGCATCATCGGCAAGCCCGAGCCCGGGACCAGCCTCGGCGGAGCCAAGCTCGGAAAGGACAGTCGGGTCGGCTAGCCATGCACGCGCTCACGATCGATCGCGCCGCGTTGCGCTACCGCGTGCCGGCGTCGCGGCCCGAGCTGCGTGCCCGCCTCGATCGCGTGCAGGCCGAGCTCTTCGATCATGCGCTCGAGCACGCGCTCGCCCACGCCGGCCTGCTCGCGCACGAGCTGCTCTGTATTCGTCGGGTCCACGTCGCCCTGCGCCTGCCCGAGCAGCTCGCCGACCAGGCGTTGCTCGATCGCTGGGCGAGCGCGCTGACCCGCAGCTTGATCGAGCAGATCGATCGTCGTGATCCCGCCGAGGTGCTCCGCTATGGCACGCCGCTCGCGGCTCTGCTCGACATGGCGCGCTCGCTGGCCCGCGACGATCGCCGGCGGGCCTGGGCTTGGGCCTCGCTCGGGCTGATCGCGAGCGAGTCGATTGCTTCGAGCAGCGCGAGCGTGCGCAGCGAGGCGTGGGTGCGAGCGCT
Source organism: Nannocystaceae bacterium (assembly GCA_035904925.1). Lineage (GTDB taxonomy): Bacteria > Myxococcota_A > Polyangia > Nannocystales > Nannocystaceae > Plesiocystis. The sequence continues at coordinate 1,047 of JAMHUH010000277.1, read as the reverse complement.
GCTCGGTCGACCCGAGGCGATCGTCGCGGTCTGGGCTGGGCTGGCCCGCACGCCCGCGCTCGCGCGGCGCTGGATCGCGTGGCTGCCGGGCTCGGCGTGGGTCGAGCTGGGTGACGCGGCCCTGCGTGTGCATGGGGTGCCGGCGACGACTCGCGCTGCGCTTCGGCGTGTGCTCGTCGAGCCTGCGCTCGCGGCCGAGCATGGCGCTTCGCAACCTCTCGCGCCGGCTGGTGTGGCGAGCGCGAGCTTCGAGCGCGCCGACGCGGTCGCAGGTCGACCGTCGCAGCGCTCGGCGATCCTCGAGTTGATCCCCGAGGCCGCCGCGAGTCCGAGCGAGCGGCTCGTCGCGCGCGCGCTCGCGATCTTCGCGTTGCTCGACGCGGCCCCGCTCGCAGCGATTCGAATCTTCGCCGAGCCCGAGCAGGGCCATGCGCCCGAGCCTGCCGTGTTGCTCGGTCGCATGGCCCTGCGGCTGGGCGTCGACCTCGGATCGGGCCGGAGCGCCGAGCCACCACACGCCGAGCCGCCCGCCCAAGCCGACTCCAAACCAGAGTCCGCGCGCGAGCTCGAAGCCCGCCTCGATCCGACCGCGAAGTCGAGCGAGGCCTCGGCCGAGCCGACCCGCGAGGTCGCGCGGACCGAGGTCGAGCGGACGCTGCCTTGGCGCGACGAGCCGCTCGACGCCCGAGCCCGCGCGACGACCTCGTGGGCGGGGCTGCTCTTCGTGCTCGCGATCCTCCGCCGCGACCAGCTCTGGCCCGAACTCGACGCGCTGGCCGAGGCCGAAGGTGTCGAGCTGCGGCCCTTGCTGCATGCCTTCGCCCGCACGCTGCTGCCCGCCGAGGTGCCGGCCGACGATCCTGCGCTCTTGGCCTTCGTCGGTTTGCCGCCGGACGCCATGAAGTTCGAGCTGCTGGAGCTCGCGCCGCTGCGCGAGCGCCTGGCCCCATTCGAAGAGCGGACGATCGCCGCGCTCGAGCGCTGCCTGCCCGCCCGCGACGATCGACCGAGCCATGGTCGACCCTTGCTCGCGTGGCTGCTCCGGCG
>JAMHUH010000276.1:0-4484 GCA_035904925.1 Nannocystaceae bacterium | reverse complement strand
CACTCGTCCCAGTCGAACTCGTACAACGCAGATTGCCGCTCGCACTCGTCGAGTAGCTGGTCGTTCAAGTCGTCGTGGAGCGAGCGCGAGTCGAACTCGTCTTCGGTCATGCACATGCAAGCCGCGGCCATGTGGCCCTTCTCGAGGTCCCAGACGTGATGGCTGCCGCCGTCTTCCCAGTAGCCGAAGGTGCCGACCAGCAGCATGCACGCGGGCTTGCTCTCGGGCTCGGGCGCGAAGGTCGTGTCATCGTCGCCACACGCAGCCACGGCCGCGAGGCTCAGCGCCACGACCAAACCGAGCAGCCGAGCCCGCGTCATGCGTCCGGCCTACCACGGCCGCGAGTTCGCCCACAACTTGGTCCTTCGGCCAGTCTGACCTCCGGCTCGTTCCAGGGGCCTGTTAGAGTCGCCTGCGTGTCGGATCCCCAAGCGGCCGCCAGTGCGTTGCTCGAACTGATCCTCGTGAAGCACGGCGACTCGCGGCCACCCGCGAAGATCCTCGACGACGAGAAGGGCGAGGCTGTGCTCTTCGGATCGTCGGTGCTCGACATTCATGTCCAGGCTGCCAAGCACGACGCGTCTCCGCCCGCCCACGCGCAACCGGGTTGGCTGATCGACGCGCCGAGGATCGAGCACCGCTGGGTCGCAAGCGAGCGGCTGCGCGTCGATCTCTGGCGGTGGCGGGCTCGCGCGGACGCAGACGCCGAACAGACCCTCGATCTCGCCGCGACCTTCGTCTGGGAGGGCGACGCCTACCGACTCGATCTCTTCTCGAATTCGATCGACTTCGACAAGGGGCTCGGCCGCGAGCTGCCGGCCGCGATGACCTGGCCCAGCTTGCTCGAGGTCGTGCGCGAGTTCGTCGGCGCTCCGCCGCTCGATCGCTGGAACGACTTCGCGACCGAGGTTCAATCCATGTTCGGCTTGCTCGAGACGAACATCCGCCGACTCGCGGATCGCCGCGGCCAGTCGATCGCTACGGTCGCGGAGCAAGCCGGCCTCGCGCACGAGGAGCTGCTCGCCATCTTCGCGGGCGAGCAGGATCCGGGCGTCGACGTGCTCGCCCGGATCGCCGCTGCGCTCGGGACCAGGACCTGGGAGCTCTTCTTCGACGGCACGACGCAGGTCCGGTCGGGGCCGCACCAGTAGATCTCATTCGGATAGTTGGGCGAATCGCAGGCGCCCCAGTCCTTGGGATCACAGGCGCCTTCGGGCTCAACCCGCGCGGCGCAGGTGCCCGATTGCGTCTTGCAATAGCTCCCGTCGCAGGCCAGGTAGTATGGCACCGGTTATCGGTGCCGCAATCGAGATCCTCGCCTTCATTCTTCGATCCGATTGACGCGAGGCAGGGCTCGTCTTCGGCGCTTTTGCAGCTCGGCGAAGGCTCGTGCTCGCCACCCGCACGCGAGACGCTTTTGCGGCCCTCAGTGACGCAGCCGCCCAGCGCTGCGGCGCCCGAGCACGAAGCTCAAGCCCAAATCCGCATCGACATGCGCGGTAAACCCTTCGCCAAACCGCTCGTGAATCCCAACATTGACGCCCAGCCGCAGCGCGAGCCGAGGCAAGACAAAGGCCTTGAGCCCGCCACCGACGACGACGCCAAAATCAGAGTCGCGCCCGAGCGCGCTGGCTGGTGAAGCAACCCCGATCAGCTCGGCACCGACCAACACGAAAGGCGTGACGCGAGTGCCGAGCTGGCCGACGAGCTGGCCACGCAGCGACCAAGCGGTCACGCGTTGGCCGTCGGTGATCCGCGTCGGCATGACCCTGCCCGCCAGCTCGATCCCGACGTAGCGCAGCGGGTAATAACCGGCGCGCGCGGCCACTTGCGCCGAGGTCCGCATCGCCTGTTGCTCGGAGGTCGAGGGTCGATAGAGGCCGTGGTTCGGCGAGGGGATGAACACGCCGCCCGCGAGGCCGAGCTCGAGCATGTGCCGCTCGGGTCGCTCGGGCGCGGCGCTCTCGTCGACGGCGCTGGGCTCGATGACTTCGACCGCGACGCTGGCGAAGCTAACGAAGGGCTGGTCGGGCACCGGCGCGATCAGGCTCAGCTCGAGCTGGCCGCCCAGCGTGGGCGCATCGTCGGCGACCAGCATCGTGACTTGCCAGCGACCCTCGCCGATGGTCTCGACGGTCTCGACGCTCAGGCCGCTCGAGGGCTGGACGTAGAGCTGGTCGGGCAGCGGCACGCTGCTGTTGACCGCTATCTCGCGGGTCACTCGAGCGCCACGCTCGACTCGAAACGCCTCGGCGTCGGTGAACGCGGCCGCGAGCGCGGCCACGTCGACCGGAAAGGCGGCGACTTCGCGACCCTCGTCGCTCTGGCAGACCAGCGTGGTCACGCCCGGCTCGACATAGATGGGTCGCGCGACCAAAGACTCGGAGTCGGGGCCGCAGCGAACCCCTTGCGGCAGCTCGAGGGCCGTGCCGGGCAACACTCGGGGGACCGCCGCGCTCGCGTCGTCGGGCCAGATCACGGCGGCGCTGCCGGGGCTGGCCAGCGCGACGTCGATCAGCTCGAGCGCGCGCCCTTGCGAGGGGATGCTCTCGAATTGATCGTCGTCGATGGCGGCGACGCGGACGAAGTAGCGGCCCGCGCTCAGGCCATGGATCTCGAAGCGATCGGCGTTGCCCGGGGTCTCGATCGCCGCGAGCACGTCGACGCCGCTCTCGTCGTGGGCGAGCTCGACGTAGTAGCCGTGAGCCTCGGCGACCGGCAGCCAGGCGCCTCGGACCTCGCTGAGCTGACCCGGCACGGTCAAGAAGAGCTCGGGCCCGCTCGACCAAGTCGGGGTCGGCGGCAGCACGATCGGCTTGGCGGCCCGCTTGTTCGACTCGACCTTCACGCCCATGCCCTTGGCCAGCTTGGTCTCGCCGCCCGCGTTGCTCGCGACCTTGGTCTGGCCGTCGCCATGGTTGGCGACGCGGGTGGTCCCGGCGGCGTCGACCTTGAGCAGGTTGTTGCCGCCGGTCATCGAGGTCGCGGCGCTCGGGCTGGCGAGGATCGCTTGCTGCTGCGCTCCGCCTTCGAGCTCGCCGAGACGCGAGCGCAAGGTCCCACGCTCGAGCTCCGCACCCATCGCGATCACGTGCTTGTCGCGCAGCGCGTGGTGGCCGTAGACGATCAAGAGCGTGTTCTCGCGCAGGGCCACGCTCGAGGAGTCGCGGAACAAGACGGCAGCCATCGACTCGCTCTCGGTCGTGACGCGGCCGGCCTTGAAGAGCGACTCGCCGACCTGGGCCTCGTGCCACTCGGTGTTGGCGCTCGGCTGCGAGCGGACCTCGTTGTGCTTGTGGCTGATCTGGCCGTCGGGACCGTCGTGGGCGAGCGCCGGCGAGCTGATCAGCGGCAGACCGAGCAAGGTGAGCAGAGCAGTGACGCGCTTCATGTGGATTGTCCTGGGCCTTGGCGTCGACGTCGGCGATCGGCACGTCGCAGCGAGCGGACCACGTTGTCGATCGTCAGCGGGCGGGTGGTGACCTCGGCCGCGCCCGCGCGCAGCATCGCCGCGAGCTGGTTGCGGTCGCTGGGGTCGATCGCGGCGATGACCGGGAGCCCGAGGCCGACGAGCGCGGCGATCCGCTCGGCCGGCTCGTCGGGCGCGAACAAGAGCGCGGCGACGCTGGGGTCGCCTTGCCAGCGGACCAGCGCCATCTCGTTGCTGAGCAGCCCGAGCTCGATGTCTTCGTCGAGCTCACCGAGCACGGCGATGCGCAGCTCGTTGCCGGTGGCCGTGGGCGCCTGGGCCAGCCCGCTGCTCAGCGGCATCGTCGGCGCCAGCGAGATCATTCGAACCGCGCGGTCGTGGAGCAGGTAGGCGTCGCCGCCTCGCTTGCGCCGGCCCGACAAGGTCCCGGCGAGCAGCTCGAGGTGTTCGAACACCTCGGCGATGCCCGGTCGCTCCTCGGGTCGCTTGTGCAGCATCGCGACCACCAGCTCGTCGAGCTCGCGCGGCAAGCTGGGTTGGCGGGCGCTCGGCGGGGCGGGGCTGACGTAGAGGTGCTGGGTCAGCACGCTCAGCTGGCTGCCCGAGAAGGGCACGCTCCCGGTCAGCAGCTCGTAGAGCACGCAGCCGAGCGAGTAGACGTCGGAGGCCGGGCCGATGTCGCTGCCCTTGGCCTGCTCGGGCGAGAGGTAGTCGGGCGTGCCGATGACCAAGCCGGCCTTGGTCATCCGCCCGAGCTCGTCGTCACCCTCGATGAAGGCCAAGCCGAAGTCGACCACGACGACCCGCGTGGCTTGATCGGCGATCTGCTCGAGGAAGATGTTCTCGGGCTTGAGGTCGCGGTGGACGACGTTGATTCGATGCGCGGCGACCAGCGCGTCAGCCAAGGCACAGGCGATCTCGAGCACGATCGCGAGCCCGAGCGGCTCGCCGCGATCGCCGAGCAGGTCGCGCAGCGGTGCGCCGCGCAGCAGCTCCATCGCCAGGTACACGATGCCCTCGTGCTCGCCGACGTCGTAGATCTCGACCACGTTGG
>JAMHUH010000275.1:0-6453 GCA_035904925.1 Nannocystaceae bacterium | reverse complement strand
ACCGATGTGGCACATCAAGTCGGGCTCGCGGGCGAGCACGCGGGCGAGCGGAGCGAGGAGCTGATGGCCAGGGCGAGCACGCGGACCGACGTCGGGCTCGGCGTGCTCGAGCACCGAGGGATCGACCAGACCATAGGAATCGAAGGCCGGCAGACCCGACGCGTAGGGCAGGGCTCCGGCCGCGCCGACGCTGATCCAAGTGTCGGCCGGGACCCGCTCGCGCAGCTCGGCGCCCGCGATCAGCCGGACCCGCGCGAAGCGATCCATCGCCTGCACGCCTTCGAAGCCGGGGTCGCTGGCGTCGTCGGGATCGATGTGGAGGTGCGCGTGCTCGCGATCTTCGGCGATCCGAGTCGGGATCCGCAGCGCCAGCGCGATCATGGGCAACGCGGCGATCGTCGCAATCGTCGCGATCCGAACGCGCGAGCTCAGCTTGGCTCGGGCGAGCTCGTCGAGGCGATCGAAGCCGAGCGCGATCGTCAGCGCGGCGAGGACCGTCGCGGGCAGCAAGAAGCGGCCATAGGCCATGAAGTCACCGCCGATCGACCAGGCCCAGATCAGCTGAGCGGCGAGCGGCGCGAGCACCAGCAGGTGGCGCGGCTTGGCCAGCGCGAGCAAGGGCAGCGCCCAGATCAGCTGGAGGCGATCGAACCAAAACCGCAGGTAGGCGACGCCGTAGCTGTCGCGCAGCAGCGCGCCGTGCCGCTTGATCGCCCAGGTGTTGGGCAGCCACTGGCCGTAGTAGGCGCGCCGCAGCAGCAGCGCGCCGCCGAGCAGCCCGACGAAGATCGCCAGGCCGATCCCGATCCGCGCCCAAGGCAGGCGACGCAGCTCGAGCGTGCGCCGCTGCGCGAGCCCGACGACCAGCAACCACGCCAGCCCGAAGCTGCCCAGCCCGATCAGCCCGTCGAGTCGCGTCAGCCCGGTCAGGGCCGCGAGCAGGGCCGCGCCGACGATCTTCCCGCGCAACCAGGCGTAGATGGCCGCGAGCCCGAGGACCAGCGCGAAGCTGGTCTCGAGCCCGCTGCTGGCCCAGACCACGTACTCGGGCACGAGCACGAGCAAGCCGGGCGCGAGCAGATCGATCGGCTCGAACGCCGGCCGAACTTCGGCTTCACGACCACGCGCGGGCGGCCGACCCAGCCCGCGTAGCTCGGCCGAGATCGCCGCGACCACGCCGAGCCCGATCAACGAGGCGCCCGCGCTCAGCAGCGGGGCGAGCTGCTCGGGCGCGATCCCGACGACCACACCGAGCGCGAGGATCACCACCCAGAGCGGGTTGGTGTAGCCCTCGACCTTCTCGAAGGGATCGAGGTTGTAGACCAGCGCCCCGTGCTCGCCGAGGTTGCGAGCGTAGCGAAAGCTGATGAAGGCGTCGTCGCACGTGAAGGCCCAGCTGCGCAGGTGGACGAGCAGGACCAGACCGAGCGCGAGCAGGCCCAGCAAGCTCGGGACGCTCGGTCGGCCCCGAGAGCTGGTAACCTTCTCGCGCATGCGCTCCCGGCATGGTAGCGGTTCGAGGTCCCCGCGGACCTGAACGCACGACCGGCGCGCAGATCCCGAGACGGCTGCCCCCACGGATGACCACGCCCCCCGCCAGCGCCAGCGCCGAAGGTCCCGCGGACCGGCCGATCCGCTCGATCCGGCCGATCCGCTTGATCATTCAGATCCCCTGCTTGAACGAGCGCGATCACTTGCCGGGGACCTTCGCCGACCTCCCGCGCAAGGTCGCGGGCGTCGACGCGATCGAGGTCCTGATCATCGACGACGGCAGCAACGACGGGACCAGCGAGGTCGCGGCCGAGCTCGGCGTGCATCACATCGTCCGCTTTCCTCGCAACCGCGGGCTCGCGGCCGCGCACATGGCCGGGCTCGACGCCTGCCTGCGGCTCGGCGCCGACGTGGTCGTGAACACCGACGCCGACAACCAATACAAGGGCGTCGACATCGAGCGTCTGGTCGCGCCGGTGCTGGCGGGTCAGGCCGACATCGTCGTCGGCGATCGCCAGACCGACACGATCGCGCATTTTTCTTGGCTCAAGCGGGTGCTGCAGCGCTGGGGCTCGGCCCTGGTCCGGCGGGCCTCGGGCACGGCGGTCGTCGACTCGACCTCGGGCTTTCGGGCGATGAACCGCAAGGCGCTCTCGACCCTCTTCGTCCACAACGACTTCACCTACACGCTCGAGACCATGATTCAAGCCGGCAAGGCCGGGCTGGTGGTCGAGAACGTCGCGATCACGACCAACGCCAAGACCCGCGAGTCGCGGCTCTTCTCGTCGATCCCCGAGTACCTGCGCAAGAACGGGCCGGTCATCTTCCGCGCCTACGGCATGTACTGGCCGATTCAGACCTTCGGGTTCATGGCCTTGGTCCTGCTGCTCTTCGGGCTCGGGCTCGGCGGTCGCTTTCTCTACTTCTATTTGCTCGACCCGAACATGTCGGGCCACGTCCAGAGCCTGCAAGTCGGGGTCGGCGCGGTCGTGCTCGCCTTCGTGGTCGGGCTGATGGCCCTGCTCGGGGATCTGCTGGCGGCGAATCGCCGGCTCAACGAAGAACTCCTGGCCCGCGTGCGCCGCTTGGACGCGACCTTGGCGGGCGAGCAGCGACGCCGCGGCGAGCCGATCGAGGGCGTGCGCTCGACTGGCGCGGCCAGCTGGCGCGAGGACGAAGCGAGCTCATGAGCCACGACGACACCATCATTGGTCACCACGAGGACAAGTACGCCTCGCGCAACCCGATCGCCCGCTATCTGGTCGATCATTTCTTGGCCGCGATCACCGAGCTCTACGTGCTCGCCGAGCCGGCGGGCAAGACGGTGCTCGAGGTCGGCGCGGGCGAGGGCAAGCTGGCCATGCACCTGCTGCGCAACGCCCCGACGCCGGCCCGCTACCTCGCGACCGATCTGACCCTCGATCGCATGATCCCCGACCTCGACCCGCGGATCGAGACCTCGAGCGCGTCGGCTTACGAGCTGCCTTATGCGAGCAAGAGCTTCGACATCGTGGTTTGTTGCGAGGTGCTCGAGCACCTCGAGCGGCCCGAGCGTGGGTTGGCGGAGTGTGCTCGGGTCGCGCGCGAGCGGGTCGTGATCAGCACGCCTTGGGAGCCGGTCTGGCGGGCGATGAACATGGCGCGGGGGAAGTATTGGCGGGACTTTGGGAATACGCCGGGGCATGTGCAGCATTTTTCTCGCGGCGGGTTGTTGGAGTTGGCGGAGCTGCATTTGGAGATCTTGGGGGTGCGGAGGCCTTTGCCTTGGACGGGGTTGGTGGGGCGGCCTTTGCTTCGGGGGTGATTTTTGCGTATTTGATGTATTGGGATTGATGCGTTGGAATTAGTGCGTTAGGATTGGTGCGTTGAGATTGGTGCGTTGAGATTGGTGCGTTGATATTCGTGCGTTGGATCCTTCGCGGATGATTGTGCTCCCGAAGTGGGGGGCTTCACGGGGAATATCGCCGCCCCACGCTCGGCTCCCCCACTTGTACTCGAACTCCAATGTCCGCCTCGGAGGGACGCCGACATTCCCCGCCGCCCTGGTTCGCGGTGGTTTTCGCCGCCACGTAGAGGGATCGCGGGAGGCTGAGAGGCCCTGGTTCGCGGTGGTTTTCGTTGCCACGTCGAGGGATCGCGGGAGGCTGAGAGGCCCTGGTTCGCGGTGGTTTTCGCCGCCACGTCGAGGGACGGAGAGGCCGGAGGCCGGCAGGTGGAGGGGAGGCCGGCAGGTGGAGGGGAGGCCGGCAGGTGGAGGGGAGGCCGGCAGGTGGAGGGCGAGAGGGCAGCGCGTGGAGGATGGGAGAGGGAGCAAGAGGTGCGGCACGCGGGCTAATCGAAGACTTGGCGGTCGAGGGCCGTGCGGGTCGACGAGCAAGCGCTCTACTGGGCGAGGGCGGACGAGGCGTCGGGTCAGGGCGCGGTCTGGATGCTCTGCGAGTCTGGGATTTGAGAACGCGCAGAGCTCCGAGCTCGGGGGGTGTTCGTGCTCGCAAAAACGCGCGAGAGTCGGGGCGAATGGCGGGGCGCCGTCTCGAGCAGGCTTGGCCGGCGCTGGTGGTGCTGGCGTTCGCGGCGTGGCTGATCTGGCCGGTGCCGCTGGGGCGCATGCCGATGTCGGCGGATCACACGGTCCACTTGGCTCGGATCGCGATGACGGGCCAGCGCCTGGTCGAGCAGGGCTCGCTCTCGGGCTGGGAGCCGACTTGGTTCTTTGGCTTTCCGCTCGGCGATCTCTACCCGCCGCTCGGCGATCTGGTGGTGATCGCGATCCGCGGGCTGAGCTTGGGGCTGCTCGACTGGCCGCAGGCCTATGCGCTCGGGTTCTTCGTCGTGTTCGCGCTGCAGGGGCTGGTGTTGGTTCGGATCGGGCGGCTCTTCGGCTTGGGCGCGTGGCCGGGGCTGATCGCGGCGCTGCTCTTGCTCGGCGATCCTGGCTTCACGCGCGAGGGCGGCTGGATGTACACGGTCCAGTTCGGGGTCTGGCCGCAGGCGCTCGCGACCAGCTTGATCTGGCTGGGCTTTGGCGAGCTGGCGCTGGCGCTCGGCTTTCGATCTTCGGGCGGACTCGTGTCTTCGGGCGGTCTCGCGGGGGAATCGGTCGACGAAGCGCCGGAGCCGGTGCGGGCTTGCTTGCGCGCGGGGCTGAGCTTCGCCGCGGGGCTCTTGGCCCACCCGATCGCGCTGCCGAGCTTGGTGATCGGCGGCGGCTTGGCGGTGGTGATCTTGATCCCGCGGGCGCAGCTGGCCTGGCGGATCGCGCTCGCGCGCTGTGGGCTGGCCTTCGTGTTCGCAGGCTTGCTCGCGGCGTGGTGGTGGGTGCCGATGCTCGAGCACAAGGCGTGGATGGCCAGCTACGGCTGGCTCTTCGCGCCGCTCGAGACGATGCTGAATTGGCTGGGCGAGGACGGTCGCTGGGCGCAGCGGATGCCGAGCGCGGTCGGCTATCTGGCGCTGGCCGGGATGCTCGCGGCGCTGCTGCCCCGCGGGCGCGAGTTCTTGCGCTTCGTGGCCCTGTTCGCGCTGGTCCAGTGGTTGCTGGCCAGCAGCGACGTGTTCTGGCGGCTCCGCCTCGATCGCGTGAGCGAGGGCTTCACCCACTTGCAGTGGCAGCGCTTCTTGATCGCGGCCAAGCCGGGGCTCTACCTGTGCGCCGCGGCGGCGCTGGTGCTGCCGATCGCGTGGGGTCGGGCGTGGTGGCGGCGAGGCTCGCGACGGGTGCTCGCGGGGCTGGGCGCGGGCGCGCTCGGGCTGGCCAGCGTCGCGCTCGGGTGGCGGACGATCGCGGATCAGCGCGAGGCCATGCGCGAGTTCGAGGTCGGGGCGATCCAGATCGATCGCATGCCGAACGCGAGCGATCCGGCCGCGTTCGAAGCCGACTATCGGGCCTTCTTGGCTTGGGCGCAGGACCAGTGGCAGACCCGCGATCACGACTATCGGATCGCCGTCCGCGAGGCTCGGAACCTGCACTGGTTCATGGACGCGCCGCTGTGGTTGGACACGCCGATCTACAAGCAGGGCTTCACGCCCGGCGACAACTTCGTGCACAAGCCCGAGCAAGGTCGCGGCGAGGTCCTCGACGCGCTCGGGGTTCGCTGGGTGCTGAGTCGCTCGCGGGCGAGCACGTCGCAGCCCGGCGAGGTCGCGCGCTTTGGCTCGCTGGTGGTCCGCGAGCACCACGGGCACCCGCGTCGCTTGGCGTGGATCGAGGGTCCGGGCAGCGTCGAGATCGCGGCGGCGAACCTGCGCGAGGGCGAGGTCGAGGTCGAGGTCCGCGACACGGGCGAGGGCTCGCGGGTGGTGTTTGCGATCGCCGGCTACCCACGCTGGCACGCGACGCTGGCAGGCCAGCCGATCGCGTGGATCGAGGTCCCGGTCTGGGGTGACGCCGAGCCGGTCACGCCCGAGCAGCGGCGCAGCGGGGCGCTGCGTGGCGGCAAGGCCTTGGGCGACGATGGCTCGGAGCCGACCTTGATCGCGATCGATCTGCCGGCGGGGATCGACGCGGCCACGCTCGAGCTCGAGTACGTCGAGCACACGCCGCGCGAGTGGGTCGCCGAGCTGCTCTCGCTGCTCGCGTGGATCTTCGTCGGGCTGGCGTTGCTGGGCGGCGAGCGGCGTTGGCCGATGCGCGTGCGGGGCTGGGTGGCGGCGAGCGAGCGGGGCCTCGCTCGGGTCGCGCATCCGGGAGTCTTGGGCTTGATCGTGATCGTGGCGCTCGGCCTCGCGGCCTCGCGTTGGCGCGCTGCGGTCGAGCTCGAGCATGGGCGCCTGCTCGGGCGCGCGCTCGCGGGCGAGGTCACGATGGTCCACGCCGAGCCCGGGCCGGTGAAGACCGGCATGCTGATCCGACCGGCGCTCCTGCTGCGGCCGCGGCCTGGATCGCCCGCCCAGCTGGGCGTCGAGCTCGACGCGATGCCGGCGGTCCTGCACGGCTGGCTGGGCATCGACGACGACCAAGCC
>JAMHUH010000274.1:0-2757 GCA_035904925.1 Nannocystaceae bacterium | reverse complement strand
CGAGCAAGCTCGCCGCGAGCCTCCCACCCCACAGGCGCTTCGCGCCTGTTCAGCTGGTTTTCAGGCGGGCGTTCCGCCGCCCGCCCTCACGGCGAGCAAGCTCGCCGCGAGCCTCCCACCCCCCAAGCGCTTCGCGCCTGTTCGCTTCGCGTTCGCTCGCTCATCACGTTTTCTCGTGAGGGCGTCTTGGGCTCGTGTATTTCCACATTGCCCAGCCAGCCGGGTCGATCAGAGGCGCACGCTTCGAATGTGAAACAGCCCATACGAATGTCGACCAAACCGAGCGATACCGCAGGCTCGGCATCGTGACAACGATGTCCGCGAAGGATCATGAGATCCCCCGCGAACACCCGCGAGCGATCAATCAAAAGCGCATCGGACCCATTGCAAAGCCAACCGCGACGACGACCATCAAGACCGATCCCACGATCCCAATCAGCGCCATGATCCCAAAGGTCTGCCAGATGCTCCGCTGCGCATCGACAGCCTGCTCGAGTTCCTGCTGCCCACCCCCATGCATCAGCCGATTGATGGCCCCGCTGTAGCGGTACATCATCACGATCGGCACCACGTAGATCGCGGCGAACACCAGGTACATGAAGCCCGCCCCCGCCGGCAAGCCGTTCGTGGCCCGCGAGCCGACGGCCGCCAACATGCCGAGGCCAACGAGCAACATGATCCCGGTGGAGATCGAGCCGAGGATCGCGAGCAGCATCACCCAAGGCCGGGTCTTTCGCATGCTGTCGATGATCGCCGGGCTGACCTCGCTCGGACCTTGCGCCTGCGCCCACTGGTTCTGGGTCGGGGCGCTCGGCGGCTGGTAGGGATTGGGGTTGGGGTTGTACCCGGTCGACATGCGCCGACCAGGCTACCGTTTTCAGCCAGGGGTGGCTGACTCAGTTTTCAGCCACGGGTGGCTGACTCGGCTTAAACGCGCAAGAGGAGCCCGCATCGACGGGCTCCTCGCGCACTTCGTTCGGGCGGCTCGCGTCCTCGAGCGGGAGGACGACGGACTCAGCCGCCGGCTTGCTCGCGCCGCTTCTTGAGCCGCGCCTTGAGCTTGGACTGGTTCTTGCGCTGCCGCATCTTCTTCGTTCGACGGTTGTCTCCGCGTCCCATGGTCTGAATCTCGTCTCTCGTTGGGGCGAGCGTCGGCCCGCCGCGTGAAGGGACGCGAGCATGGACGAGCCGATGGCCTGCGGTCAAGCGCCAGTGTGCGCGGATCGCCGGTGCCCGAGCGTGGCTTGACAGGGCTGCGCAGCTGGGTTTTGACGCTCCTGCATGTTGGACATCAAGTTGCTCCGCGAGCAGCCCGAGCTCGTCGCTCGAAACCTGCGTGACCGCAACGTTCGGATCTTCGGCGACCAAGATCTCGGCGACGAGTGGCCGCAGCGGAGCGTCGACAAGCTGGTCGAGCTCGACGCCCACTACCGCGAGCTGGTCGGCGAGGCCGATCGTCTGCGCCGCGAGCAGAACGAGAACGCCGAGGCGATGAAGCAGGTCGGCAAGCTGCCCAAGCACGACCAGGCCGCCGTCCGCACGCCGCTGATCGAGGCCGGTCGAGCGCTGCGCGAGCGCGAGCGCGAGCTGAGCGAGCAGACCGAGCGAGCCCAACATGCGCGCGACGAAGTCTGGGCGCGCGTGCCCAACTTGACCCACCCCGAGAGCCCGCGCGGCAACACCGACGACGATCACCGCGAGCTGCGACGCTGGGGCAAGCTCCGCGACTTCGCCCACGAAGGCTTCCCGCCGCGCGACCACCTCGATCTGGCCGAGGCCCTGCAGCTGGTCGACTTCGCGGCCGGAGCCAAGGTCGCCGGGCAGAAGTTCTACTACCTCAAGAACGAGGCCGTGCTGCTCGACATGGCCTTGCAGCGCTACGCCTTGGGCGTCGCGCAAAAGCACGGCTTCGTGCTGCACACGACCCCCGACTTGGCCCGCATCGACATCCTCGAGGGCCTCGGCTTCAACCCGCGCGGCGAGTCGACCCAGGTCTACAGCGTGGCCAACACCGATCTGTGCTTGGTCGGCACCGCCGAGATCACGCTGGGCGGCATGCTGGCCGACGAGATCCTCGAGCTCGATCGCCTACCGCTGCTCTACGCCGGGCTCTCGCACTGCTTCCGGACCGAGGCCGGCTCGGCCGGGCAAGAGTCGCGCGGGCTCTACCGCGTCCATCAGTTCACCAAGGTCGAGCTCTTCGCGTTCACCGAGGGCGACCTCGAGGTCAGCTCGGCCATGCACGAGCGGATCCTGGCGATCGAAGAGGAGATCTTCCAAGGCCTCGAGATCCCCTACCGCGTGCTCGACATCGCCAGCGGCGATCTGGGCGGCCCCGCCTATCGCAAGTTCGACCTCGAGGCCTGGATGCCCGGCCGCGGCGACTGGGGCGAGATCACCAGCACCAGCAACTGCACCGACTACCAAGCTCGGCGGCTGCGGATCCGCTATCGCCCGGCCAGCGTCGACGGCAGCAAGCAAAAGCCGCAGATGGCCCACATGCTCAACGGCACCGCGGTCGCGACCTCGCGGGCGATCGTCGCGGTGCTCGAGAACTACCAGCAAGCCGACGGCAGCGTGTCGATCCCCGCGGTCCTGCGCCCCTGGTGCGGCTTCGACCAGATCAAGCCGCGCTGAGTCGAGTCAGAGCGTCTTGCACGAGCACTCGTAGGCGGCCGCGTTCATCGGGCGATCGGGGTGATCGGCCTGATCGACGAAGCAGTCGTCGAGCGCCTGATCGATGTTGTCGGTGTCGTA
>JAMHUH010000273.1:0-32800 GCA_035904925.1 Nannocystaceae bacterium | reverse complement strand
TGATCGTGATCTCCTCGCACGCGCGGCGTGGCTTCGATCGCTGGTTGATCGGCTCGACGGCCGAGCGCGTGGTCCGGCTCGCGCCCTGCCCCGTGCTCGTGCTGCGCGGACCGACGCCGCAATAGACACGTTAGGCTCGCGCACATGCCTGCTGCGCGAGCCTTCCTGTGCATCTTGCTCGTCCCGGCCTTGCTCGGCTGTCCCCGACCCGCCGAAGAGCTCGAGTCCACGCCGCCGATCTCGTCGACCACGGACGCCCGCGAGCGCGCGCTCGCCTGGATCGAAACGATGTCAGCCCGCTGGCGCGAGTTGGCGCCCGAGGATCGAGACGGCAAGCTGGCGCTCTGGGCCGAGGTCGCCGACGCGATCGCCAACCAAGCCGACCCCGAGCAGCGCCTGTGGATGCGAACCGGCCAGTTCCTGATCGGCAGCGACCCCCACGATGGGCTCGACCGACCCGAGCTCGCCGAGGCGCTCATCGCCGAGCTCGGCTTCGAGGATCCTCATTGGGCGATCGCCCCCTACGCGCTGGCCACCGCCGCGTACGAGACCGGACGTTGGAACCAGCTGAGCCCCGAGCTCGACGCTCGAATCGCGACCGCGCAGCCCGAGGTCGCGGCCTACCTCGCGCTCGAGCGCTACATGGAGACCACCAATGAGGGCGAGTGGGCGCGCGCCGAGTGGATCTGGTCGCAGTGGCTGGCACGGCCCGAGCTGGCCGCGACACAGATCGGCCCGATCATGGCGTCGATGGGCCCGCAGCGACGCCTCGCACCCGGCAACTTCGTCCCCGACTTCTGCTTCGAGGCGCTCGAAGGTGGCCGCCTGTGCACGAGGGACCTCGAAGGTCTCACGCTGATCGATCTTTGGGCGAAGGGCTGCGAAGGCTGCGTAGCGAGCATCCCAGGACTGCGTGACGTGCGAGCGAAGCTGATCGAGGCCTACCCCGACGACCCGCCGCGCTTCATCAGCGTCGACATCTACGACGAGCCCGAAGTCATCCGCGAATTCCTGCGCGAGACCCCGATGCCTTGGCCGCAAGCGTGGATCCCCGAGTCCGAGCGCGACGCGTTCGAGGCCGCCTTCGCGACCAAGAGCATTCCCGTGCTCTTGCTCGTCGGGCCCGACGGTCGAATCTTGGATAGCAGCCCCAGCTTGACCCTCGAGCGGATCGAGGCCCGGGTCGAGCACTTCTCGAGCCTGACGAAGCGCGCTGCGAAAGCGGTCGACGAATGAAGATCATCGAGGTCGTGATCGTGGCCGGCCTCGCCGGATGCACCACGACGCGAGAACCGACCGAGTCCCCTCGGGTCGTGGCCCCCTGCCATGCGGATGCGCGCGAGGCCGAAGCGATGCGGCGAGAGCTGGCCGAGATCGCGGCGCTCCTCGATCAGGGTAGGCCCGAAGATATCGACGCGGCAGCCCGCCAAATGGCCGCACTGCTCGAGCATCCCGTCTTCCACACGCGAGCAGGTCGGCCCGCCGTCGATGGCTTCGACGACCCGCGAGCATTCGTCGAATGGTGGCGACGAGGTGGTGATTCGTGGGCGAGGAGCCGGCTCGACCCCTCGCCGACGGACATCGAGATCCCGCCCACGCTTCGCTCCGTCATCGATTCGAATGCGGTGCCCGACGCGATCCTCTGCTCGCGCCCCATGACAGACTGCCGCGATCCGATGGCCTCGGCCTTCCTCGACACGGTCGTCGCCTGGGGCCTGGAGCTCGAGGCGTATGAACGCGGGCGGCTTTTCTCTGGCGGCTCGGGGCTGACCACGCTGAACCATGGGCAAGAGCAATGTGAAGTCGGCGGCGCGGACGAATGGCTCGATTGCGTCTCCGGCCGCCGATCGGCCCGGGCCGAGCTCCCCTTGGGTGACTATCGATTTCCGACCTCGGGGTGGTTCTTCGTCAGTCGCTACGGATTGCTCGCCACCACTTGCCCAGCCTATTTGGGCGTGAATCTGGAGTCGGGCGAGGTCCTGTCGGCCAACGACTGCGACGTCCGCGAGGGCCGTGGAAGCCCAGAGCGATTTCGTGAATTCGCCCTCCTCGCGCTGCTTGCAGGCGAGGCCGAGGACATCGCTCCGTGGCAGCGTTTCGAAGCGCCCGCGGGCGTCGAGGGATCCCCAACGTGCTCGTTGGACAGCGCCCCGCCAGCTCTGCGGGTCAGGAGCTCGGCCCACGGGCGGCTGGCCTATTGGTGGTGGCGAGAGGGCGAGATCGTGGCCGAGGGAGTCCTGCGAAGCGACGCATACGACGAGCCCGCGAGTGCACTGGCGTCGAAGCTCTTGCGCGTGGCGGAGTACACGGTCGTCGACGGCAGCGCCTCGCTCTTGGACCAAGTCAGCTCGACCGACCCGCAGCTCGAAGGGTTGCTCGCCACGCTTCGACGATGACCGATGCTCACCCGGCACGAGCTGCTCCCTGGTAGGGTGCAGTATGCGCTCGCTTCGTCTCGTCTCGCCCACGCTCGCTGCGGCGGGGCTCTCGATCGCCTGCTCCGCCGCCGAGCCGCGTCCAGGCAGCGACGAGGTTGGTTCGACGAGCTCCGACGGCACGACCCTCGCGGACTCGACGACGACGAGCGAGACCGGAATGAGCGAGACCGACACTGCGGGCACGCAGACCGACACGGGCATCAAGTTCGATCAGGGCGCTCCCGACGATCTTGCCGGGGGTAGCTGCGATCCCGACCTGATCCCCGACACGACCGCGTTCAGCTTCGTCAAGACGATCGAGCTCGGCATCGACACGCTTCAGGCCGGCTTCTACGACAGCACCCGCGATCGCGTCGTGGTGTTCTCCTTCTTCGGCGAGGGGCGAGTCCTCGACATCGAGGGCAACATCGTCGATCAGGTCCAAGCGCCGGCCGAAGCCCTGCCCAGCCTCGATGGTGGCGCCTACGATCTGGCTGGCGACCTCGCCCTGCTGATCAACCAAAACTGCGATCTGGTCGAGGTCGACCCCGAGACCTTTGCGACCAAGGCCGTCATCCCGCTCGGGCTCGCGCACGGCATGTCGGTCTGCGCCGGGTTGGCGATCGATCCGATGGCCAACCTCTACATCGCCAGCTTCGGCACCGACGAGCTCGTGGTCCTCGATCGCAGCGGCCAGGTCGAGCAGCTGCGCGTGGACATGCTCGGCATCGGCATGCCCGGGTTCGATGGGATCGCCGAGATCGCCGGCAGCGACAACTTCTTGATCAACTCGACGACCAACTTGACCGCGGCGATCATCGCCGCCGACGGCACGCTGGTCGCCGGGCCCGGGCTCGTCGGCGACCTGCCGATCATGGGCGGCGGCGCGGTCGGTCAGCCCGACAGCATGCTGACGATCTGCACGAACGGACACACCTGGGTGTGCGACGCGTACGAGACCAGCTGCTCGGACTTCGCCCCCAGCGACGGCGACAAGATGGCCTGTGGGTGCCTGATCGTCGGTTGACGAGCTCGCTAAAAGGCCCGAACGCAGCGGACCATCAAGGCCGGATCCGGCGCCGGCTCGACCACGTCCCACTCGGACACCTGCGTGTCGACGAAGGTCTGCTCGGCGGCCCCCTCGACGGTCCAGAAGGGCCCAGGTCCGGCGAACCAAAGATAGGTCTCGCGGATCTGCGCGAGCGTGGGCAAGCCCCAGCCCGCGTCGCCGGTCTCGCTGTCGCCGGGCGTGCGCAGGGCCTTGCAGAACGCCTCGGCCTCGCTGCGATCGACGGCCTCGGCGACGCCCAAGAAGATCTGCGTGTTGCCGACTTCGCGGACCAGCGGGAGGTTGACCATCGGCGTCGGCGAGCTGAGCCGAGTGTCCTCGGGCGCGAGATCTTTGGCGCAGCGAAAGCCGAGCAGCGGGTGCTGGGCGATCGCTCGCGTCCGCTCGAAGCTCTCGCTCGGCATCGGGCTGGCGAGCGTGACGTCGGCCGGGAATTCATAGGCGCCGCCCCGCTGGCCGCTGCGGCCACCCTTGAGCACGTAGCGCTTGCCGAGCTTGGCCTCGTCGACCTCGCAGGTCGGATCGGCGGCGCGCTCGGCCCCACACACGAGCGTGCGCAGGTAGGTCTGCTTGGCGCGCGCGAGCGGACCCTCGGGTGAGCGGAAGGGCTTGCTCGCGTAGGTCGAGAGGTTGGCCTCGGGATCGAATTCGTCGGCGACCCACTCCATCGAGTTGCCGCCGAAGCCCTTGAGGCCCCAATAGCTGATGTCGAAGGGGTCGTAGCCGACCGGGCCGATGGTCTGGCCGATCTCGTCGCGCAGCTCGTTGCCCCAAGGGAAGGCCCAGCCGACCGGGCCTCGAGCGGCGTACTCCCACTCGGACTCGCTCGGCAGCCGAGCCCCTCGCCACTCGCAGTAGTTGGCCGCTTGCGAGTGGGTCACGCAGGTCTGCGGGAAGAACTCGAGGTCCTGCTCGGTGAGCTCGCGATCGGGCCGACCGTCGCTACCGTCGAGGCACTTGGCCTCGCCGCACTTGCCCGCGGCCACGCACTCGGCGTAGGCGCGGCGGCTGATCTCGAACCCGTCCATCCAAAAGCCCGGGCTCTCGTCGGGCCGGACCGGCTGACCCGACCAATGGATGTAGGGGAATTCGCGGTTGGCGTCGGCGTCGTAGCGATTCGGGATGTCGCCGCGCAGGAACTGGCCGGCGGGGATCTGGACCATGCCGCCGTGCGGCAGCGTCTGGGTGTTGAGCACCACGCACAGGCCCTCGGGATCGATGCCGCGACCGCGACCGCACTCTTCGGGCGACGCGACGACCTTCTCGATCTCGATGTCTTCGCCGGTGAAGGGCTCGCCGGCCGGGAAGGTGTGCGGGTGATCGTAGTAGGCCAGCCCGAGCGTCTGCTCGCTCTGGTCCTTGGCATCCTTGGCATCCTTGGCATCGCAGCCAGGCATGCCGAGCATGCCGAGCATGCCCGTGGTGGAGGTCAGCAGAAGTCGAGTGGCCCGAAGGTTGCGCGAGGTGGTCATGACTCGAAGCGGCGCAGCAGCTCGGCCGAGGGCCGGGGTCCCGCGAGCGAGAAGCTGACCATGGCGAGCAGGTTCACGACAAGCCCGATCAGCCCGATCTCCAGCTCCAAGGGGTTGAGCGTGGCTGCGAGCGTCGGCGCGAGCCGCTGGATCACGAAGAGCCCGACGACCGTGGCCAAGCCCGCGCTCAACCCGGCCTGCGCGCCAACTCGGTTGGCGCGACGCCAATAGAGGCCGAGCAGCACGATCGGCAAGAACTGGAGCGGGACCGCGTAGGCCAGCAACAAGAGATCGACGATCGAGGTCCCGCCTGCGACCTCGAGCACGACGAAGGCGAGCAGCGAGAGCGCGACGATCGTCACGCGGATCGCCCGGGTCTGGCCGGCGTCGTCCTGGCGCAGCGCGAGGCTCGGCTCGGCCGGGCGCGGCAACACTCGGCTGCGTCGCAGCGCTCGAACCAGCCCGCGTCCGAAGGGCCGCGACTCGATCGCCAAGACCACGTCGCGGACCAGGATCGATCCGCCGGCGTGGAGCAGCGCGTCGCCGGTCGACATCGACGCGGCCAGCACCGCGAACGCCACGAACGCGACCAACCAGGCGTGGCCAGGCTCGCCCTCGAGCAGGTCGACCAGCCACATCAGCACGCCGTCGTCGGCCGGACCGCCCTCGAGCACGGCGACGTAGCCGAGGAAGAGCAGCGGCAGCAAGAAGAACAAGAAGGTCGGGTAGAACACGACCGTCTGCTGGACCAGCCGCGCGCTGCGAGCCGTGAAGCACTTCATGAACATGTGCGGCCACATCGAGAAGCCGAGCACCGACATCAGGATCTCGGAGCTGTAGCGGGTCGCCGAGGTCTGCCCGCCCGGTCCCGGCAAGGTCAGGTACTCGGGGTGCTCGGCGACGACGCGATCGAACATGCCCGCGACCGAGCCGTAGAGCTTGGTCGGGATCCACAGGCCCAGCACCCAGACCACGACCAGCATCGAGATGCCTTGAATCACGTTGGTCCAGCCGACCCCACGCACGCCGCCCGCGAGCACGTAGGTCAGCACGACCGCGTAGACGATCGCCGCCCCGAGCATGGGCGGCCAGCCGGTGATCGCGTGCATGACCACGCCCGCGGCCTTGAGCTGAATGACCAGGTAGGGCACGAACGACACGACCGTGGCCGCGCCCATCAATACGCTCACGAGCGGGCTTTCGAAGCGAGCCGCGAAGAGCTCGGCCTGGGTCACGAAGCCCTCGCGGGCGCCGATCCGCCGGACCCGCGCGCCAAAGAAGAAGAGCGGGACCAGCCCGACCGAGCCGTAGGCGAGGATGTAGAACGCGTCCGAGCCCTTGGCCATCACCCGCTGCGGCGTGCCCAGCAGCGCGTAGGCCGAGAAGATCGTCGCGCCGACCACGAAGTACATGACCAGCGGTCCGAACGAGCGCTCGCCCGCGACGAAGTCGTTGGTGTCGCCCTTGCCCTGGCGACCCGCGAGCACGCCGATCAGCACCGTGATCAGCAAGTAGGTGAACACGACCCCCGTGGCGAGCGGGTTCATGGCCCGCGCTCCTGGCTCGCGCGCTCGTCGTGCTCGAGGTCGTCGACCAGGCGCAGCCGATAGAGCAGCCCGACCACCGCGAAGTTGGCCACGATGATGATCAGGATCCAGCTGAGCGAGAAGGGCAAGCCGGCGATCCGAGGCTCGATGCGATCGAAGTAGCGCGGGTAGATCGGCCAGACCAGCGTCGAGGTCGCGAGCAGGAACCAGATCAAGGCGAGGCGGGTGGCCAGGCGCGAGCGCTCGGGCAGCATGGGTCGCACGCTAACCCGAAAGCGCGCCCTCGCCCCTTCGCGATGCAGCGATCGTCGCCCTGAAAGCCTGCGCTGGACTTCCCGTCAACCAGCGTCGGTGTACATTCGAACTGATCGGCGCGGGTCTCCCGAGGAACGTCATGCAACACGTACACCGCGAACTCTCCGAGCAAACCAAGCACGAGCTGACCGAGTACGAGCGCGAAGGCGCCTGGTACCTCGATGGCCGAGACGAGGGCTTGGCCGAGGGCCGGCGAAGCTCGTTGCTGCTCCTGCTCGGCAGCCACGGGCTCGAGCTCGACCCCGTGCAGCGGGCTCGAGTCGACGCCTGCACCGACCCCGATCAGCTCCAGCGCTGGTTCGAGCGAGCGCTCCGAGCAACGGCCCTCGCCGATATCTTCGCGTCCGAGGATTGAGCCGTCGGACGGTGGCCTCCTGCTACCATCGCCGCGATGTCCGTCGACAAGCTGGTTCGTCGCCTCGATCGCCTGGACCATCACGAGCGGCTGCTCGGGCTCTTCGAGCACGCTCGCCAGCTGAGCCCGGACGACGCCAACGCGCTCGCTCGGGCCTTGTTCGAGGGCGACGTCCACCGCAGGATGCTCGCGCTCCAGCTCGCCCAGCTGCGCCGTGACACCGCGCTGGCGTGGCAGGCGATCGACGATCGCTCGATCAGCGTGCGCGGCTCGGCGGCGAAGCTGCTCGGCCGCCACGCCGAGGCGATCCCGGTCGAGCTGCTCGATCGCCTCGACGCCGCCAGCCTCTCGGTGCTCTTCGCTCAGGTCGTGAAGCAGGGCCGGGCGGAGATCGCCGAGGTCTTGGTCGAGGGCCTGATCGCCCGCGAGCGCCTGGCCGAGGCCGCGTACCTGCTGCCGGTCTGCAAGGTCGAGCACATCGCGGCCAAGCTCGACGCGGTCGCGTGGCCCGAGCGGATCTGGGTTCGGCTCGCCAAGGTCCAACCGACGCTCCTGAACCCGCGGATCGAGGGGCTCTTCGCGGCCAACCCGGGCCGGGCCGACTTGGTCTGGCGTCGCTTCGAACCCAGCGTGTGGGCCCGGCTCGCCCAGCGCGAGCCCGCGCAGGTGGCCGCGTGGCTCGACCGTCACGCCGACGCCGACTCGCTGCCACCCAACCTGAGCGCGGCGCTGACCCAACTCGCCCGCTGGTCGCCGACCTGGCTGGTCGCCGCGCTCTCGACCCGCGTGGCCTGGGTCGTGCAGCACGGCTTGCCCGCGGGCCTGGCCGCCCGCACGCGCGAGGTCGACGACGCGACCCTGGCCCCGCTCTGCCGCGGGCTCGCTCGCGCGGCGCCGGCCATGCTCGCGCAGCTGCTCGCGAAGATGCCCTACCCACGTCGCGCCACTTGCTTCGCCGCCGCGATCGAGCCGCTCGAGACCGCGAGGATCGAGTGGCCGACCAGCTTGCTCGCGGTCCTGCCCACGACGCTGCGCGATCGCGAGGCCGCGCGCATGCTCGGGCTCGCGCGAGCCAAGACCGACGGGACCTGGCGACGCGAGCTGCTCGGCATGCGGGCGATCGAGCACGCCCGGCCCGAGCTCGAGCGCGAGGGCCAGGCCGCGCAAGCCAGCGAGCGCGCCGAGGCCCATGCGGCCCTGGTTCGCAGCAGCAAGCGCTCGGGCGCGGGCATGCCCGAGACGCTGGTCTGGCTGGCGAGGATCCGCAATGATCAAGATCCGGTTCGCCTCGCCGTCTTGCTCGCGCTCGCCGAGGTCCCGGGCCAACGCTTCGACGATCCAGCCCGGCTCGACGCCGTGATCGCACCGATCTTCGACGCCCGCGACACCTCCTACGCCACGCGCAACGCCGCCGCCAAGATCGCCCATCGACTGATGCTCGGCTGGGCGACGCAGCCCCGCTCGCCGATGTTCGGCCTCGGCATCGGCATCCTCGAGCGCCTCGCCGGCCAAGCGGGCTCGATCGCCTTTCCCAGCCTCGAGCGCAACCTGCCCAAGGGCGCCGAGCGAGCGATCGTCGACGCGCTCCTGGCTTGGGTCGAAGCGGCCTGCCAGCGCCAAGAAGGCGGGCACTTGCTGCGGCTCTGGGCCGCGCTCGGCAAGCGAGCGTGGAAGGTCGATGCGCTCGGCAAGCTGGTCGCGTCGATGATCTGGCAGGCAAAGAAGAGCGACGCGACCTACTTCGCCCAGCTCTGGCTCGAAGACCCCAAGACCCGCGACGCGCGAGTCCTCGAGCTGGTCAAGCGCGATCGCTCGGCCCTCTACCTGACCAAGGTGTTCGAGCACTGCCACCATCGCCGCCAGACCCTGCTGGTCGAGCGCTTGACCAGCACGGCCCCACGCGGGCGCTTTCATGACGGCAAGGTCGTCTGGATCCCCACGGTCGAAGGTGGCTTTCATCGCTGGCCCCGCGCCCTCCAAGCCCAGTACCTCGAGCTGATCCAGCTGGCCGAGATCGACCCCAAGCACTTCTCGCAGACTCGCGCCCGGCTGATCTCGATGCGAGCGCGGGTCCCGATCACCCGCGTCGAGGACTTCGCCGACGCGCTCGCGTCGAGCGAGGTGTCCGTGCAAGAGGCCGCGCTCGCGGCCCTGGTCTGGACCGACGATCCCAGCCCGGCGCTGGCGATCTTGCTCGACAACCTCGAGGGCGATCGAGCCCGGGTCGCGATGTACGCGCTGCCCCGGCTCGCCCGTTTGCTCGCCCGCGATCGCTTCGTCGACGCGCTCGCACAGCTGCTCGCCCGACCCAAGCTCAAGGTCACCGTGCACAAAGAGGCCCTGCGCCTGCTCGGTCAGCTCGCGACCCCGCGCGCGATCGATCTCTTGCGCACGACCTGGGCCCAGCCGCTCCACCGTGACGTTCGGATCGCGACCTTGCACGCGGCCCGGGCGATCCTGAGTCAGCCCGAGGCCTGGACGATCCTCGCCGACGCTGGCAAGGACGAGTCCGAAGACATCGCCCGCGCGCTGGTCGAGGTCCCGCTCGTGACCATCGCGGCGCCCCATCGGGCGCGCTACCTCGCGACCATGAGCTTGGTCGCCGATCATCCGAGCGCGGTCGCTCGGGCGGCGCTCTTCGGCGCGCTGGCGAGCGGCTGGACGCTCGCCGCTCCGCTCGCGGCCCTCGAGCTGGCGGCCCGAGTGATCGCGCGCATGGACCTGCTCGATCCCTGGCGCCTCGCCACCCGCGTGCTCGCCGAGGGCACCCGCTCGAGCGAGGCCCACGACCGGATCGCCCGACTCGTCGCCGAGCTGACCACGCACGCCGATCGCGAGGTCGCGCCCGCGGGCGAGCGCGACCGACTCGCCCACCAGCGCTTGGTCGGCGTGCTCGATGCGCTGGCCAACGATCGTCACCCGGTCAGCGCCGCGCTGCTCGAGCGCATCGCCAGCACGCAGCTCGGCGATCCGACCTGGTGGTCGGCCGGCGCCAAGCTGCGGGTCGCCGCCGCGAGCAACGACCAGGTCGCCCGCGTCTGCATCGAGCTGCTCGCGAGCGCGCCGACCCCTGCGATGCAGCGCGGGGTCGAAGACGCCGCACGATCAGCCGCCCAGTTGCCGGCGCGAGACTGGAGCGCGAGCCAAGCCAGCGAAGCGCTCGCCGAGCTGTCCGCGTCGAATGAAGCAGGCGCCAGGGTCGTGGCCCTCGCGCTGCTCGGCGTCTTCGGCCCGCGCTGGGGCTGGACCCTCGACTGGGTGAGCGCGCTCGGGCAACTCCGGGAAGACCCGGATCTCGACGTGCGGCTGGCTGCGCGCGCGATCTGGATCGTGAGCGCATGAGCCACCCACGCCCGAATCACGGCTCTGCGCGCCGAGAGACCTTGCGCTGGGGCCTCGTCGGACCAATCCTCCCGCCGTGCCCCCTCGCCGACTCGCCAGCGCTGGGCAGGCCGTCCGCCGGATCGTCGGTCTCGACACGGAGGTCCGCCTGCGCGAGTGGACGGTGTGGATCCCCGAGCTCGCCGAGGCCCACGACGGCCTGCGCATCGCCCATCTGAGCGACATCCACATCGGCCTGGTCACGCCCGACCAGCGGATCCGCAACGCCGTCGAGCTGATCGCTCGAGCCGAGCCCGACCTGTGCGTGCTGACGGGTGACTTCGCCAGCCGCCGGCCCTCGCCCCTCGATCGGCTCGGCAAGGTCTTGCGGGGTCTGCCCGAGCCGACCTTCTTCGTGCTCGGCAACCATGATCATCGGGTCGACGCGGCCAAGGTCACCACCGAGCTCGAGGACATCGGCTACATCCACCTCGACAACGCCCACCAGACCATCGACCACGGCGGTCACCCGCTCCACCTGATCGGCCTCAACGATCCGGTCACGCTTCGGCATCGACCCGAGCAAGCCGTCGCGGGCCTGCCCGAAGGCGGGACCCGGCTCTTGCTCGCGCACCAGGCCGAGAGCCTGTCCGAGGTGCTCGCGCTCGGCGAAGGCGTCGATCTGTGTGTCAGCGGGCACACCCACGGCGGCCAGATCTATCTGCCGGGCTTGACCGATCGCATGATGGCCAGGCTCGGCCTGCGCCACGTTCGAGGCCTGCGTCGACTCGACGACATCGGCCCCTGGCTGCACGTCACCCACGGCGTCGGTGCGGCGGTCATGCCCTTGCGCGTGGCCTCGCGACCCGAGGTCGGGCTGCTGACCTTGCGCCGCGATCGAAGCGATCGTCGATTCATCGGTTGAGCCCGGCCCGGGCGCCACGTGATAGAAGCAGGCCATGCGTGCGACGTGGACCTTCGCCCTGACGCTCACTTGGATCGCATTGGCCGTGGCCTGCGGCGGAACCAAGCCCGGCGACGATGAGGTCGGCGAGGGCACCGACACCAGCGCGAGCGACTCGGGCGACACCCAGACCACGAGCGACGCCGACTCGAGCTCGACCAGCGACTCGAGCTCGACCAGCGACTCGAGCTCGACCAGCGACACCAGCTCGACTGGCGACGGTGACGGCGACCTGATCGACTGCGACCCCTTGCCGCCTCCGAGCGGGACGATCGTCCAGCTCACGCCAGCCGACGCCGCCTCGTTGCCGCAGCAGGTCCTCGACGCCCAAGCAGGCACGACCTTCGTGTTCGCCGACGGCACCTACGATCTCTCTGGCGCCAACTTGCTGCACGTGATCACCCCGGGCCTGACCTTCCGCTCGGCGAGCGACGATCGTGACGCGGTGATCCTCGACGCTGGCTACGCCATCGGCGAGATCTTCCTGGTCGCGGCCTCGGACACGACGATCGCCCACCTGACCGTGCAGCGGGCCTTCTATCACCCGATCCACGTGACCGGCGGCAGCGCGGCCAACGTCGAGAACGTCCGCATCCACGACGTGGTCGTCCGCGATCCCGGCCAGCAAGGGATCAAGATCAACACCTCGCCCGAGGGCTACTACGCCGACGCGGGCGAGGTCTCGTGCTCGCGCGTCGAGCTGAGCGATGCCGGGCGGACGCAGGTCACCGACTGCTACACGGGAGGCATCGACGCTCACTCGGCGCGCGGCTGGGTGATCCGCGACAATTCGTTCGAGGGCTTTTGGTGCGAGCAGGGCTTGTCCGAGCACGCCATTCACTTTTGGGTCACCGGCCGCGACACCTTGGTCGAGCGCAACACCATCGTCGATTGCGCGCGCGGGATCGGCTTTGGCCTCGGCGAGCAGGGCAACGGCAACACTCGCGACTACGGCGACGATCCTTGCCCCGAGGCCGCGGGCGGCTACCTCGGCCACATCGACGGGCTGATCCGCAACAACATGATCTTCGCCGCTCGGCCCGAGCTCTTCGCCTCGCAATCGGGCTTCGACTCCGGCATCGCGCTCGAGCAGGCCTGCGGGGCGGTGGCCGTGCACAACACCATCGTCGCGCTCGAGCAGCCCTTCGTGTCGATCGAGTACCGCTGGCCCAACACCCACGCGACCCTGCGCAACAACTTGACCACGCACGGCATCGTCGAGCGCGACGGCGGCTCGGCCTCGCTCGAGGGCAACCTCGCCGATCAGGGGCTCGAGCACTTCGTCGACCCGAGCACGGGCGAGCTCCACTTGGTCGCGGGCTCGCTGGCGATCGACGCGGGCGTCGTGCTCGCGCCCGGCGTCGCCGATGCCGACTTCGAGGGCGAGCCCCGCGACGGCGCGCCCGATGTCGGCGCCGACGAGCGCTCGCCCTGATCGAACTCGGGCGATCGAATTCGGGCGAATCAGTAGCCGCGAAGGCGCCGGATCTCTCGCAAGTCTCGCTTCACCGGCCGGCCCAGCCCGCGTTCGCGAGTCACGCCCATCTCTTCCTTCGGCGGAGGCGGCGGCGTGTGATCGATGTAGAGCGACTGCGCAACCGCTGCCGGACCGCGTCGATCGTCGAGCGCGACGACCTCGAGCTCGCGCGCGCCGCCCGGCGTCAGCACGTCGATCCGGTCGCCCGGCCTCACCACCTTCGACGCCTTGGCCGATTCGCCACCAACCTTCACATGCCCGGCCGTGCACGCGGTCGAGGCTGCAGAGCGGGTCTTGAACATCCGAGCGGCCCAGAGCCACTTGTCGATCCGGACCCCTGCCGACGAAGGAGCTGCCGCTTCGGTCACCGGCCCAGTATTCCACGAGCGCCGCGGCGATGCAGGCGAAGAGCGCCTTCGCGTGTCATGGCGTGTCATCGCGTGATGAAGCGCAAGACCTTCGTGGGCCTCTGGTACTTCGCGCATTTTCACCGTTTCCCAACCGGCCCTAGAACTGGCTGGATCGAGCCATGGCTCCCATCCAAGACCACGAAGCCCAATCAGGCGGCGAGTACAGTCTGGGGCGCCGTCGCGTCCCCATCGATGTCGTCGGCGTGCCGCGTCGATCTGCGCGCGACATCACTCGACCGATGGCCGTCGAGCCCAAGCGACCTGCGGGTCCGACCCTCGAGGATCTCGCCCGGCTCGACAGCGGCGAGCTGACCATGATCCGAGTCGCTCGCTATTGGCTCGAGCGTCGGCTCGGCAAGGGCGGCATGGCCTCGGTCTATCAGGGCATGCACATGGGCTTGGGTCGACCGGTCGCGGTCAAGATCCTGACTCGAAACCTGAGCGAACACCCCGACTCGCTCTCGCGCTTCATGAACGAGGCCCGGCTGAGCGCCAAGATCCACCATCCCAACGTCGTCGAGGTGTTCGACTTCGGCACGACGCCCGAAGGCCTCGCCTATCTGGTCATGCAGCTGCATGAAGGCGAGGACCTGCGCACGACCTTGCATCGTGAAGGTCCGCTCGGGTGGCCGCGAGCGCGCTCGCTGCTGCTGCAGCTCTGCTCGGCGCTCGAGGCCGTCCACGCCCAGGGCGTCGTCCATCGCGACGTCAAGCCCTCGAACTGCATGCGCGTGATCGATGCCGGGCACGAGCAGCTCTTGCTGCTCGACTTCGGCGTCGCCTGCAAGCTCGGTGCTCCGCCGGAGCACGCGGTGATCGGGACCCCCGACTACATGTCGCCCGAGCAAGCCCGTGGCGAGCCCGTCGATTCGCGCAGCGACATCTACTCGCTCGGGATCATGCTCGGCGAGCTGCTGACCGGCCACCTGCCCTTCACGGGCAAGTCGGTGTCGGCCTTGCTCGACGGGCAGATCCACGAGCCGCCGCCGAAGCTGGCTGCGCTGGCCAGCTCGGGCACCTTCGTACCTGCGAAGCTCGAGGCCATCTACGAGCGCGCGCTGGCCAAGGATCCCACCGAGCGCTTCGCCTCGGTCGGCGAGTTCGCGGCCGCGCTGCTCGACGTCGACAACGTGGTCTTGCACGCCCACGAGCCCGCGCCGCGTTCGAGCCACGACGACAAGACCATCGTGGGCGTCCCTCACGCCGGCCAAGCCTCGCCGCACTGGCGCTCGTTGGCGATCGCGGCCGCGCTCGCGCTGCTCGTCGGGGCCGCGGCCACGTGGGCTGGGGCCACGACGGTCCACGCCGCCCTAGAGCACCGACCGGTCTGAATTCACGCGCTGATGCACGCCTGGGGCCGCCCGTGGCGGTGTCGCTCGGCGCTCGACGTATGTTCAATACGCCTTCGGCCTCGCTCCTACCCACGGACGGCCCCAGACGCACCTCAGCACGCGAATTCAAACCGGTCGGCGCTCTAGCCCCGCATGCCCAGCGCTCGCCCGCGCTCGCTCACCCGTAGGTGAACAAGCAGCGCGTGATCGGGACCCCGACGTCCTTGCTGACGTAGAGGTAGTACTGCTGGCCCGCGACCAAGGCCGCAGGCGCACCCGCGACCGGGAAGCGCTGCGAGAGCCCGGCGGGCGTCGTACCGAAGTCGACCTCGCCGCTGGCGACCGGCGTGCCCTCGGTCGGGACGTCGATCCGCCAGATCGTGCCCGCGGGCAGATCGAGGTTGGGCGGCACGGTCGGGTTGCCGCTGCCCGCCGCGAGCACGTAGACGTAGCGCGCCGGGCCGCCGGTCCAGATCAGCGAGCCGTCGACGCCGACCCCCTCGCCGTTCTCGCATGCAGTCGGCTCGTAGATCATCTGGGTGTAGAGCGGGCCGCCGAAGGGCGTCGAGTCGACGAAGTCGGCCTCGCTCTTGCCTCGGTAGCTCAGCTCGTCGCGGAAGAACTGGACCATGCGATCGGGATCGGTGCTGGGGATGCCCGAGTGGATCCGGTCGAAGCCGTTGTTGTCCTCGGGCGCGAAGGCACCGAAGGCGGTCGAGTCGATCCAGTTGGCGCCCAAGGCCAAGCCGGTGTCGTAGAACGAGTTCATCCAGTTGTTCGGCGCCTCGATGTACCAATTCGAAGTGCCCTTGGGCGCGACCTCGGAGTGGCAGCACACGCAGGCGCTGGCCTCGACCTGGCTCGTCACCCACTCGAGCTCGGCCACGTAGCTCGGGTCGTCGAGGCGGGGATCGGGCTCGACCGGGGCGACCGCAGGCGGGGCCGCGTAGTAGGGCCGCTGCGTGTAGATCACGTCGCACGAGGCATAGTCGGGGTAGTAGCGACCCTCCTCGGTGCTGGCCGCGATCGCCTGCCAAGTGCAGACTTGCCCGCCCTCGCTCTGCCCGATCGGCTCGTTGGGCAGCGGGTCGACGCAATTGAGCGTGGGCTGGATGAACACGCTGCCGCCGTCGCCATCCCCGTCCCCGCTCGCGCCTTCGCAGGTCGGCGTCGGCTTCCAGGTCCCGCCCGCGAAGGTCTCGCAGCCGAATTCCTGAGCCGAGCACGAGGCCGGGTCCGTGCCATAGATGACGTAGTCGATCTGCCAATCGGTCCCGCCATCGACCACGCAGCGACCGAGCACGTCGGCGATGCTGCAAGGCTCGCCCAAGCCGAGCTCGCCCGAGACCTGCGTGCAGTCGGCCGTGACGTCGGGCTCGGTCCAGGCCGCGCCGATGTACTCGCGGCACTCGGCCCCATTGGTGAAGGGGCTCGTGTAGTTGCACGAGTCGAGCTCCGAGCCCGAGCTCGTGTCCGACTCGCTGCCGCCCCCGCTCTCGCTGCCCGACTCGCCCGACTCGCCCGACTCGCTCGCCTCGTCGTCGAGTTCGGCGCCGGCCGGGTCGCTCGTACAGGCCGGGCCGAGCAGCAGAACGACGAGTGATCCACGCGAACGGAGCTTGATTGAGTCGAACACGCGATTCTCATAGATCGACCCTCCCTGCGGATCAAGGTTTGTCTCAAGATTTTGAAGAACATTGGCCAAAGAGTGGACAGCATCGAGAACGAGCAACGAGCGCCATGTACGCGTGCTCGACATTGACCATATGCGGAGACGCCGCGTACCGTGCCGGCATGACTCGCTTGGCTCTACGCACCTGCCTGCTCGTGACCACTGGACTCGCCTCGGCCTGCACGGGCGGCGGCACCGACGACGAAGTCGGCGACACCGGCGAGAGCACCGGCTCGAGCGACTCGACCTCGACCACCGCGACCAGCTCGGACAAGTCGACGGACGCCAGCACCAGCACCAGCGACTCGACCGACGCGAGCGACTCGACCACCGAGGGTCCGGGCGAGCTCGTCGAGCCCGGCGATCCGGGCGTCGGCGATCTGACCTTCGAGATCCGGGCCGACAGCGATCGCCACCCGATCAGCCCGCTCATCTACGGCATCAACGGCGGCGACGATCTCGACGGCGACCAACGTGGCGTGACCCTGCTGCGCTCGGGCGGCAACCGGATGACCGCCTACAACTGGGAGACCAACGCCTCGAACGCGGGCAGCGACTACCTCAACCAGAACGACAATTATCTGGTCGCGGACCTGCCGGCCAACCAGCAAGACCAACCCGGCGCGGCGGTGCGCGGGCTGGTCGAGGCCGCGCTGAGCCACGACGCCTCCGCGCTCTTGACCGTCCCGATCTGTGGCTACGTCGCGGCCGACAAGAACGGTGGCGGCGACGTCAACCAGACGCCCGACTATCTCGACCAGCGCTTTCATCCGACCCTCGCGTTCAAGGGCGCGGCGCTGAGCGAGAACCCCGACCCCAACGACGACGCCGTCTATCAAGACGAGTTCGTGCACTGGGCGATGGCCAGCTTCCCGAGCGCCTTCGGCTCCGGCACCCCGCGGATCTTGTTCTCCTTGGACAACGAGCCGGACCTGTGGTCGAGCACGCACTCGCGGATCCACCCGAACCCGGTCGGCTATCAAGAGCTCGTCGACGAGAACATCGAGTTCGCCCGGGCGATCAAGAGCGTCGCGCCGGCGGCCTGGGTGCTCGGCTTCATCTCCTACGGCTTCAACGGCTACGTCACCTTGCAGGACGCGCCCGATCAGGACGGCCCCTTCCTCGACTTCTATCTGGCCGCGATGAGCGAGGCCGAGGCGACCTGGGGTCAGCGCCTCGTCGACGTGCTCGATCTGCACTGGTACCCCGAGGCGATGGGCGCGGGGCAGCGGATCACCGGCGAAGACACCTCGCCGGGTTCGGTCGAGGCCCGCGTCCAGGCCCCGCGCTCGCTCTGGGATCCGAGCTACACCGAGACCAGCTGGATCGCCGACTACCTCGGTGGACCGGTCGCGCTCTTGCCCTGGATCGAGGCCAGCATCGCCGCCAACTACCCGGGCACCGGCGTCGGCTTCAGCGAGTACAACTACGGCGCCGCCAGCCACATCTCGGGGGCGATCGCCGAGGCCGACGTGCTCGGCGTGTTCGGCCGCGAGGGCGTCGCGCTCGCGACCTTCTGGCCGCTGGTCGCCGACAACTCGATGGTCTACGCCGCGCTCCGAGCCTTCCGCAGCTACGACGGCCAGAGCGGCCACTTCGGCGACACCTCGATCATGGCCGAGTCGAGCGACGTCGCGTCGGCCACGGTCTATGCGAGCGTCGACGAGGACGACGCGGCCCGCATGGTCATCGTCGCGATCAACAAGACCACCGGGCCGCTCGACGCCGCGATCACCATGGCCGCCTACGCCGACTACTCGTCGGTCGCGGTCTACCAGCTGACCTCGGCCGGACCGACGATCAACGCGGTCGCGCCGGCCGGGCTCTCGGCCACCAACGCGCTGGTCTACACGATGCCGGCGCTGAGCGTGTCCGTGCTCGTGCCGACGCCCTGAAGCCTGCTAGCTCGACATGTCGAGCATCGCCCGCCAGCGCTCGAGCTGCTCGCGTCGAAGCGGATCCGGTCGGCCCTCGGCCATGCGCGCGAGCACCCCTTGCACTCGGGCCTGCTCGCGCGCGCGCCAGCTCGAGAAGAGCGGATCGTCGCCGCGACGCAGCAGCGGCCCGAGCTCGCGATCGATCGCGTCACCAAGGCGCGAGCCAGCTGGCGCCGGCTCGGCGACCATGACCAAGTAGATGCGCTCGTTCTCGGCGACGAGGCGCTCGCTCACCAGCCCCCAACCCGCCGCGTCGATCTCGATCCGCAGCTGCGCGAGCCGAGGAAAGCCGTCGTTGACCTGCACGACCAAGCGGCGCAGGCCCTCGAGCCTGCGCTCGCGCTGGGCGTCGGCGAGCATGCGCGCGGCCAGGGGCGCGCCGACGCCTGCGATCACCACGCTCGCAACCTCGTCGGCACGCGCGAGCACCCGAAAGCCGTCGCCCTGGCGCAGCTCGATCCGCTCGCCCAGCCCCGCGGCCGCGATCCGTTGCGCTGCGCCGACCAGCGGAGCGCTGGCCACGTCGCCCGCGATCGCCCGCGGCACCTTGCCCTCGCCGACCAACGCGATCGCCAGCAAGGCGTGATCGCAGCACAGATCGGCGACCGGCTGATCAGCCAACACGGCGTCGGCCAAGCAGCGCAGGCGCGGGCCGAGCTCGGCTGGGTTCGAAGGGCGATGCACGACCGCGCGATGGTGCCACGCAATCTTTGCCCGCGTGCCAACACTGACGTCGAGCGTGGGAGGATTCGCCTCGCCCTGCGCGGCGATGCGCTCGAGGTCACGATGCCCAGCTTCGATCCCCGTCCCCTCCCGATCCTCGACAAAGCGGCCTTCCCTCTCGGCCTCGCTTGCAACTACGGCATCGACAGCGAGGGCGTGCGCGTCGCCGTCGATGCCGGGGTCAACTACTTGTTCTGGCCGGGCATGCGCTGCAAGCCCGCGCTCGAGGGCGTGCGCGAGGCGTTGGCCAAGGACCGCGATCGCATGATCCTCGCGGCCGGCACGGGCGGCCCCTTTGGCTTTCACTTCCGCTCGCGAGTCGAGGCGATCTTGAGCCAGCTGAACACCGACTACATCGACGTGTTTCAGATGTTCTGGCTGGGCGTGGCCTCGTGGGACAACCGCAGCGTCATGGACACGCTGCTCGAGCTGCGCGAGCAAGGGAAGATCCGGGCCATCGGCGTCACCATCCACGACCGAGCGCGCGCGGGTCGACTGGCGGCGGACAGCGAGCTCGACATGCTGCAAGTCCGCTACAACGCGGCGCACTCGGGTGCCGAGCACGACATCTTCCCGCACCTTCCTCGCGATCGTCGCTTCTTGGTCGCCTACACGGCGACCTCGTGGCGCAAGCTGCTCAGCGCGCCCGCGGGCTGGGAGCGGCCCGTGGCCACCGCCGCCGACTGCTATCGCTTTTGCCTGAGCCACCCAGCGATCTCGGTCGTGTTGACCGGCCCCGCGTCGACCGAGCAGCTGCGAGAGAACCTCGCCGGCCTCGCCAAGGGCCCGCTCGACGACGACGAGCAGCAGTGGATGCGCGAGCTCGGCGACCGGGTCCACCACCCGGGCAAAGCGGCTCGTCAGCGCGGCGCCGCGAACGAGTCCTCGCCCGAGCTCGTCGAGCCGCTCGGCGGCGTCGCGATCACGGACGCGCCCCTCGATCTCCACGCCTGGGACTTCATCGTCCGCCACTTCGACGGCCAAGCGCTGGAGATCCTCGGCGGCGTCGACGAGACCCTGCACGCGCATCCGGCGGTGCGGCTCGCGTTTCGAGGCGTCTCCTACGTCGACTGCCCGACCGCCTTTCGCCACGCGATCGTGCGGATCGCCAGCGCGCAGGAGCGTCACCAGGTCGAGCGGCGAAGCGCAGTCGATGCTGACGCCACGGTCTATGCCATCGACGCCGAGACCTTGGGCTCGGTCGACGCGGACACCTTCTTCGTCGTCGCCCACGACGCCAAGCTCGAGATGCTCGCCGCCGACTGAAGCGCCGGCAGGTCAATTCAAGAGCGCCCAGTCGCGGCCGCCGAGCGCCTGCATGATCTCGCCGAGCACCCGCTGCGGCGCGCGGAGATCCCGTTGGCGATAGAGCTGGGCGATCCGCTCGAGCGCGTCGAGCTCCTCGCCATACTTGGCCGCGAGGCGCTCGTGCTCGCCCTCGCGCTCGAGCGCGGCGCCGAGCTCGAGGTAGGGCTGGAGGCGCGAAGACTCGCCGCGCCCGACCCAGTGTTCGCAGCGACACGCGTTGTTCGCTTCGATCAGCCCGCAGCTGCGCCGCATGAATTCACCCAGCCGCTGCTTGGCCCGCGAGAGCCGCTTGCGGTAGCGCTCGGGCGAGATCCCGAGCAGCGCCGCGCCGTCCGGCCCCTCGACCTCGAAGATCATGCCGAGGATCAGCGCCATACGTTGGTCGCGCGGCAAGCCGAGCAGCATCCCGTGCAGGCAAGCGAGCTCGACCCGGGCCCGCTGGCGGGCGAGCTCGACGTCGTGCTCGACCTTGGCCATGGCGCTGGGCGAGGGTCGAATCGCGACCAGCTCCTGCTCGAGCTGCTCGAAGCTGATCTGCGCGCGCTCGGCCCGGCTGAGCTTGGCGTCGAGCAGATGGTTGACCGCGACCCGGTGAGCCCAGGTCGTGAACTTGCTGCGACCTTCGAAGCGATCGAGGCGCGTGATGATTCGAATCAGGATCTCCTGGGTCGCGTCCTCGGCGTCTTGCGGGCTCCACAAGAAGCGCAGCGCCAGCGCGTAGATGCGATCTTGAAGCCCGCGCGCCAGCCCTTCGAGCGCGGCCAGATCGCCCGCGAGCGCGCCTGCGACCAAGGCCTCCCAGTCGGGCTCGCTCACGCGGCGACCCGATCGGCTCGACGACGCGCGAGCGGCTTCGCGTGCATGAGGTAGGTGGTCGCGAGCGCGAGCAAGGCCGGCAGGGCCTGAATGACCATGATCGAGGGCTTGGCGGTCAGGCCCCCGAACACGCCAGCCACGACCACGCAGCCGAGGAAGAAGCGGGCGCTCGCGCGACCATGCTCGACGTCGCGCGAGACCAACGACCAGATCAGACCAGCGGCCAGAAAACCATTGTAGAGGCCCTGGTTCATGGCCAGCACGGCCGACTCGGCCGCGAACTCGGGCGTGTTGCCGAAGCGGGCGGCGACGGCGTCGCTCTGCCACAAGAACATCTCCATCACCATGAAGAGCAGGTGCTGGAAGGCGACGAAAGCGATCAGGATCTTGCTGGCCTTGTGCATGGTTCCACTTGGACGGTCGAGCGTATCCGAGTGTGACCGTGTGCAACCGTGTGCAACCGTGTGCATGGCGCCACGTGTTCAGGCTCCGACCGCGTGCGCGAGCACGGGCACGAGGTCGGTCA
This sequence comes from Nannocystaceae bacterium, assembly GCA_035904925.1. Taxonomy (GTDB): domain Bacteria; phylum Myxococcota_A; class Polyangia; order Nannocystales; family Nannocystaceae; genus Plesiocystis. The sequence continues at coordinate 11,140 of JAMHUH010000273.1, read as the reverse complement.
TCGGCGGCCAGGTCGGCGCGGTCGGGATCGCGACCTCGGTGAAGCGCGGGTCGTGTTCGAAGAGCTCGAGGTCGCTCGGCATGCTCGCCAGGGTCTCGGGCCGGACCAGCCAGCTGGTCTGGCGCAGCCGATGAAAGAGCGTCCACAGGCTCTCGAAGCGATCGCGCAAGACCAAGAGCATGTAGTCGGGCACGCCGAGACGCAGGACTTCGAACTCGGCGTCGGACTCGAACTCGGGCACGAAGCTGGGCAGCCAAGGTCGAACGTTGGCGAGCAGACCGTGGAGCAGCAGCGCGGGCTCGAGCAGCAGCGCCGCGCGCGAGTCGGCCCGCGCGGGCGAGTCCGAGTCGGCGCAGACCCGAATCAACAAGCCGGACAGGGCCGCGCGCACGCCCGCGTCGACCTCGGGATCGGCGGTCAGGGCCTCGAGCCAACGCAGCTGCGTGGCGAAGCCCTCGAGCACGCGCAGCTGCGTGACCGCGATCCGTCGGGCTTCTTCGGCCGGCGCCGCGGCATGGGCCAGCGCGAGCCGATCGAGCGCCTGCGGGTTGCCGACCTGAGCGTGGCGAGCGAGCAAGGCGAGCTCCTCGCCGACATCCAGCGTCTCGACGCGTTCGACCATGACATCGATCATTGCTTGCAGCATCGAGGATCCAGTGTTCGACGACGCCCGGGATGGTTCGGACTCGCGCGAGCGCGGTCGCGAGCGTCGTCGCGGTCACGACTTCGACGATCGCGGTGGCAGGCTGCCACTGGAAGGCTTTCGAGCCAGGGCGGCTGCGACGCGAAGCCGACCTCGCGCTGATTCGGGCTGCTAGACGCAAAGGGCTCGCTCTGACAAGCTCGCAGAGTGCCCCGCCCTCGCTCCTTGTTTCCTTCAATCGCGCCCTACGAGAGCGGATATCTACGAGTCTCCTCGATCCACGAGCTCTACTGGGAGCAGTCCGGCAACCCCAAGGGCAAGCCCGTGGTGTTCTTGCATGGCGGACCGGGCGGCGGCACCGACCCCAAGCATCGACGTTTCTTCGACCCGGCCCGCTACCGAATCATCTTGTTCGACCAGCGCGGCTGCGGCCGCTCGCGCCCGCACGCGAGCCTCGACCATAACGACACCTGGGCGCTGGTCGACGACATCGAGCGGCTCCGCCGACACCTCGGCGTCGACGCCTGGCAGGTCTTCGGCGGCTCTTGGGGGAGCACGCTGGCGCTGGCCTACGCGCAAAAGCACCGCGATCGCGTACTCGAGCTGGTCTTGCGCGGGATCTTCACCTTCACCCGCGCCGAGATGGACTGGTTCTACGGTGGCGGCACCTCGACGCTCTTCCCCGACGCCTGGGCCGACTTCCTCGCGCCGATCCCCGAGGACGAGCGCGACGACTTGCTGGTCGCGTATCACCGGCGGCTGACCGGCGAAGACCCGCGCCAACGAGCTCGCTGCGCGGCCGCGTGGAGCCTCTACGAGTGTCGGGTGGCCACGCTGATGCCCGATCCCGAGGTCGAGGCCCACTGCGAAGATCCGAGCTTCACGCTGCCCTTCGCCCGGATCGAGTGCCACTACTTCGTCAACGGCGGCTTCCTCGAGCGCGAGAGCCAGCTGCTCGACGACTGCGCCAAGATCCAAGACGTGCCGACCACGATCATTCACGGCCGCTACGACGTGATCTGCCCGGTCCGCAACGCCTGGGATCTCCACAAACGACTCCCACAGTCCGAGCTGCACATCGTGCCCGACGCCGGCCACTCGGCCTTCGAGCCCGGCGTGATCGCGGCCCTGGTCGACGCGACCGATCGCTACAGCCGGACCGCCGACTAGCATGCGCACGGCGGCGAAGCTGGTTGGCGCCGCGCTGATGCTCGCGTGCGTCGATGCTGCGCCGGCCCGCGACGCGGCCTCGTTCTTGCGTCAGCTGCACGAGCTCGACGACCTGCCCCGCTTCGATCGCCGCACGAGCGAGCTCGCGGCCGGCTGGGATCGCCTGGGCGGCAACGACTTCGATGGCTCGTGGCACTTGCTCGAGGTCGAGGGCGATCACGACGTTCTGCTCGACGTCGCCGGGCCAGGCTGCATCCATCGGATCTCGACCGGCGACCTCGACCGGGTCGCGGGCACGCGCCTCGAGCTGCGCCTCGATCACGAAGCCGCGCCGCGCCTGGTCATGCCGGTCGAGGACTTCTTCGATCCCGCGCTCAGCCCCTTTGGCGCGCCGCTGGTCGACGCGCGCAGCTACCCGACCGTCCGCATGCCGATCCCCTTCGCCGAGCACGCCGAGCTCCGGCTCGTGTCCGAGTCGAGCGTGCCGCAGTGGGGCGTGTTCTGGCAGGTCGGCTATTCGCGCTACCCCGCCGACACGCCAGTCGAGAGCTTGGTGCTGCCGCTCGATCCCGCCACGCAGCACGAGCTCGATCGCGTCAGTGAGGCCTGGGCGCGCACGCTCGCAGGCGGCCCGCGGGCCAACGACCCCGCCAGCGCTCGGCTCGCTCGAACGCTCGCGCCGGGCGAGCGCGCGAGCTGGTCCGAGACCGACGGCGGCACGATCGAGCGGCTCGAGCTGCGCGTGAATCCAAACTGGCCGGCCGCCTGGCGATGGCTGCGGCTGCGCGTCACCTGGGACGACGCCGACCAGCCCGCGATCGATCTGCCGGTCGCCGAGCTCTTCGCTGGCGACTACGGCGACGAGCCCGAAGCCGAGTTCGACTCGATGCTGCTCGGCGCCCGCGAGGGTCGGGCCTACCTGCGCTTGCCGATGCCCTACCACCAAGGCGCTCGCGTGGAATTGATCAACGAGGGCTCGCTCGATCTCGAGGTCGACCTCGGCCTGTGGCGCGACCCGAGCGAGCCACCCGAAGACGCCGGCACCCTGCACGCCCGGGTCGAGTCGGCTCCCGCCGCGACCGACTCGAGCCCGCGCTCGGGCCCGATGAACATCCCCGTGCATCGCCTGCTCGACGCCGAAGGCCGCGGCAAGCTGGTCGGTGTGATCCTCCGCGTCGACTGGCCCTACGAGACCCTGTGGTGGGGCGAAGGCGACTGGCAGATCTGGGTCGACCAAGACCTCGGCGACTGGCCGCCGACCTACCATGGCACCGGCACCGAGGAGTTCTTCGACGGCGGCTGGACCCGCTTCGACCCCAAGCCCCTGGCCGGACCGATCGTCCAAGATCAGAGCCGGGTCAGCGTGTTCGGGTTCATGCTCAACGACGCCGTGGTCTGGGAGCAGAACATCCGCGTGCAGGTCGAGACGATGGGCCTGGGCTTGGGCAACGACGTGATCGTGGCCGAGCACCCGACCTGGAGCTCGACCGTGCTCTGGTACGCCTATCCGTGATGCTTCCCGCCCCATGACCACTGCCCACGTTCGAGGCACTGTAGGGCTTCGGGCGATTTCGGGCCTCCGCGCGCGGTCGAGGTCTAAAATGCCGTCGATGGCATCGAAACTCGCGCGCCTCGTGTCCTCGACGACCTTCGGTCTGCTGGTCTCGCTCTCGGCCTGCAAGACCGACCTCGAGGATCTGCCCGACGTCGATCCGGTCGACGACCCTTGGGTCGAGGCGATCGCGAGTGAGGAGGAGCCGGGCGCCGCAGCGCCGACGCTCGCTCCCACGGCCGCCGACCCGACCCCGGCGCTGGCCATGAACGACGCGCCGGTCCCCGAGCCGCTCGACCCCACGCTCGCGCCAGCGGACACGGTCGACCCCGACACCACCGAGGCCGCCAAGCTGGCGGGCGCGAGCGTGCCGAGCTCCAACAAGGCCGGCGAGGCCACGAAGGCGAGCCCGACGAGCGCCGACCCGAGCTCCAACCAGGTCGCGCCGCTCGATCCGGTCGCGGCCGAGTCCGCGCCGGTCGAGCTCCAGCCCGCGGCCGCGCCTGCGCCAGCCGCCGCGCCAGCCAAGCCCGCGGCCCCGCCACCGATCACGATGGCCGACTACGACGGGACCTTCCGCTTCTCGGGCGGCAGCAAGCAAGAGCAGCTGGTCGCCGACGCGATCGAGTTCGGCGCCGAGCAGGTCGTGGCGATCGCCCGAGGGATCGCCCGCAAGCGGCTGACCAAGACCCAGATCATCGAGGACCCGGTCACGATCACGATCACCGGCGACAACCTGAAGCTCGAGTGGGGCACATCCGGCGACAGCATGAGCTGCGTCATCGATGGGCCCACGACCACGATGAGCTACAAGGGCGACAAGTACAAAGGTCGCGCGCGAGCCAAGGACGGCAAGCTGATCACCAGCTTCCAAGGGCCCGACGCGACCAAGACGGTCGTCTATGTGCTCTCGTCCGACCGCAAGACGATGACCGTCCACCACAAGCTGGTGGCCGATCAGCTGCAAGAGCCGGTCACGTTCAAGCTGACCTACACGCGCAAGTGAGCTCAGGGCAGCACGGGCAGCTCTTCGAGCCCGCGCACGGTCAGGTTCTCGAGCCAGCGCGGACGGAAGATGTCGGGCAGGCGCAGCGCGGGGAAGCGCTCGAAGAGGCGTGGGATCGCCAGCCTCGCCTCGATCCGTCCGAGCGTCGCGCCGATGCAGTAGTGCGGGCCCAAGCCGAAGCTGAGGTGGCGGTTGTCGACCCGGCTGATGTCGAGCTGCTCGGGATCGACGAACTGCGCGGGGTCGCGGTTGGCCGCGCCGAGCATCATGTACACGCGGTCGCTCGGCTGGATGCTCTGGCCGCGCAGCTCGATCGGCTCGAGCGCGACCCGACCCATGCGCAGGACCGGGCTATCGAAGCGCAGCAGCTCCTCGACCATGCTCGCGCCGTAGCGCTCGGGATCCTGGCGGAGTCGGCCGAGCTGATCGGGGTGTTGGAGCAGCGCGAGCACGCCGTTGCCGATCAGGTTGGTGGTCGTCTCGTGGCCGCCGAAGAGCAGCATCGTGCAGGTCGAGAGCAGCTCTTGCTCGTCGAGCCGGTCGTCCTGCTCGTGGGCCTGAAGCAGCGCGCTCAACAGGTCTTCGCCCGGCGAGCGCCGCCGCTGCTCGAGCTGTTCGCGGAAGTAGGCCTCGAGATCGACGACGGCTCGCAGCGCGTCACCGACGATCGTCGGGCTCATCGCGCTCGCGCCCAAGAACGCCCCGAACGCGTCGGACCAATGCTTGAGTCGATCGGCGTGCTCGCGCGGGAGCCCGAGCATCTCGCCGATGACGATCACCGGCAGCGGGTAAGCCAGGTCGCTGATCACGTCGAACTCCTCGACGCGGGTCAGGCGATCGAGCAGCTCGTCGGTCAGCTCGGCGACGCGCGGACGCAGCTGCTCGAGCGCCTTGGGCGTGAACGCCTTGCTGATCAGGCCGCGGATCCGGGTGTGATCGGGCGGATCGATCAGCAAGGCCCAGCGGCCGAGGTTGCCGAGCAGCGGGGCGAGCATCGCTCGGGTCTCGGGCGGCAGCTTCGAGCCGTAGGCGGTCGAGCGGTTGGCCGAGAGCCGAGGATCGCGAAAACACGCGGAAACGTCGTCGTGCCGAGTGACCAGCCAGCAATTCAGCGGCTCGCTGAAGTAGACGGGCGCCTCCTCGCGTAGTCGCGCGAAGGTCGGGTAAGGATCGACGCGCATCCGCGGATCCATGAGGCCATGAGGGTCGCTCGAATTGTCGGACATGGGGGGCACGAAAGTGTCGCGCCGCACAGCGTGCGTCGCAAGCACTCTCGCCGGTCGGGTCCGCGTCCCCGACCTCGCCCGAGCGATTCGCTACTTCGCGGGCTCGGCCGCCGCGCCCGAGCCACCGGCGGTGACCTTGGCGATCGTCTGCCGAGCGGTCAACCACGCGCCCTGCATGGTCGCCTCCTTGGTCAGCTCCTCGGCCTTCATCACGCCCTCGAGCGCGTCCGCGCACTCCGGGCAGGGCTTGCCCGCGGCGACCTTGCCCGAGAGCCAGGCGATGTTGATGCGCGCGTCGGGATCGCGGGTCTTGAACGCCTTGGCCAGGTTGGCCGCAGCCACGATGTCACCGGGCTCGGACATCCGCGCGTAGTTGAACGCAGCGACCTCGCGCTCGAACCAGTCGCGGGTCGAGTCGGCCAGGACCTTCTCGTAGCAAGCCCGATCGGTCTTGCACTCCTCGAGCACGGCCTGGCCCTTCATCCAACCGAGCTTCTCGACCTCTTCTTTGACCTTGGGATCGTTGCCCTCGACGACGGTCTTGATGTCGGCGGCCTTCTCGGGCGGCGCCGCGATGATCAACCAGCGGATGCCCTCCCAGCGGATCTGATACTTGAAGTCCGAGTTGGGCAGCTCGTCGGGGTTGTAGAAGTTGGTGCTCGCGACGTCCTTGAGGCATTCGAACGCCTCTTCGCCGCCGATCCGGCCCATCGCCGAGACGAGCTCGTCGAGGTCGCCGGGGTTGTGGGTGGTGTTGCGGCAGGCGCAGAGCGCCTTCACGGCGCTGGGGTCACCGACGAAGCCGAGCGAGTTGGCGGCGAAGGCCCGGATGCTGACGTCGTCCTGCATGTCCTCGGGCGCGGGCGGGGGCTCGGTCGCGCAGTCGAGCTGCGGCATGTAGGCGACCATCGCCGCGGTGCCCTTGCTCGAGCCGACCACGCCGAGGATCCGCAGCGCGGTCTGCTGGACGACGTTGACCTCGACGCCCTTCTCGGCCGCGAGCGCGTTGACCTCGGTGTTCTTGCCTTCGATCGTCTCGATCAGCTTGGGCACCGCCGACTCGCCGATCGCACCGATGGCCTGGATCGCCATCTCGGGGATGCTGGTGGTCGAGGCGATGTCGGCGACGCGGAACTGGACCGCGATCAGCTCGGTCACGGCCGAGGGATCGCCGATCTGCCCGAGCGCGTGCGCGGCCGCCTTGTAGATCGCCTTGGGCTGCTTCTCTTCGGGCTGCTTGAGCAGCTCGATCAGCAGCGGCGCGGCTTCCTTGCTGTGCAGCTCGCCGAGGGTCTTGCACATCTCGTAGCGCAGCGCGCCGGGCTGGCCGTCGGCGTTGTCCTTGCCGGGGTTGTCCTTGAGCTTGGTCAGCGCGTCGATGACCGGCTTGGCGCCCTCGGTCGCGTGCGACTCGCGGATGCCTTGCAGGGCCATGATCGCCTGCTTGTGGCTCTCGGCGCTGCCGTCGAGCTCGAGCGCCTTGGTCCAGATCGGCACCGCCTCGGGCTGCTTCATCTGCAGCGCCATCGCCAACATCTGGTCGCGGAACTGCGGCGAGTCGGCCCAGATCTCGTCGAACTTGGGCAGGACCTTCTCGGCAAACTCCTTGCGCCGCGCGTCGTCGTCGTTGGCGGCGATGCCCGAGACGATCCGCTCGATGCCCTGCATCGCCTCGGTCTGCGTCTTCGAATCGCTCAACTTCTCGATGTGAGTCTCGAACGCGTTGGGGTCGCCAGGCTTGCAACCGACGGTGAAGGAAGTGGCCGCCAGCACGGCCGCGAATACGGTGGTGAACACGAACTTGCGCAGCATGGGGACCTCGTCCGCGCACATGGTAACAACTGAGCGCAGCGCGGCGTGCGAAATCGACTCGGCAATCCCAGCCGGCTCGACCGAGAACCAAAAGACTCGCGGCCATCGGATCCTCGACGACCTTCGGGCCGGTGGCCCTGGGGTGGTCGATGGATCGGATGACCGCGATTGGCGATCGATGCCGCCTGCTCGCTAGCGGCGGCCGGCCTTGCGGCGGCCTCGAGCGGGGATCCGCGCGGACTTCTTGGCCCGCGGAACGCCGCTGCCGTCGTCGTCCTCGTCCGGCGGCAGCTCACCCTTGCGCAGGGCCGAGTGCTGCTTGATCACCACGGTCACGTCGTCGTCGTCGGCTCGGCTCGCGCTGGGTCGAGCGGGCGGCGCGACGTCTCGCGCGGGTCGAGCGGCCGGGCTGGCGGGCGCCGGGCTGGCAGCGCGAGCCGCAGGCGCGGCCGGTGCAGCCGGACGTCGGGCCTCGTAGCTGCCGCTGACCGTGCTTCGCCCACGCGAGGGGCTGGCCACGGCCGCGCCACGGCTGCCGATCGCGGCGCGCGGGACGGTGCTCGTCGCTCGGGTGCGCTCGCGGGCGGGTGGCAGCACGTCCTCGCCGTCCATCGCGACGTCGCCGCGGAACGACGCACCATCGGCGATGATCAGCCGAGGCGAGCGGATGTTGCCGATCAGCTTGGCGCCCTTGTTGAGCGTCACGCTGTTCACCGCCGTGACGTCACCGATGATGATGCCCGAGACGACGACGTCGCGGGCCTCGACTTCGGCGATCACCACGCCGCTGGGTTCGACGTAGAGGGTCTCGGTCAGCGCGATCGAGCCTTCGATGCGGCCTTCGACGCGGAGGTCCTCTTCGCCGTCGATGCGACCGCGAATCGCGATCGCCGGGCCGACGATCGTCTCTTCGCTGATGTCTTCGCTGGTCGTTCGCGGTGCGGCCATCGATCAGCCATCCATGTCGACGTTGCCCTTGAACGAGGCTCCGTCAGCAATGAGGATCCGCGGGGCGTGGATGTCCCCCACGACGCGGCAATCGGCCCGCAGCTCGGCGCGGTCGGTCGCATGGATGTCGCCGGTGACCGAGCCGTGCACGGTGATGGTGGCGGTCTCGACGTTGGCCTCGACGACCCCGTCGCGCTCGACGACGATGTTCTCGCGCAAGCTGATCTGGCCTTTGACGGTGCCGAGGATGATCAAGTCCTCGTCACCCGAGATCTCGCCATCGACGACGATGGTGCTGCCTATGACAGTGTTGGCCATGGGGAAGGCGATGCTCCAAACCTTGATTGAGAGAGGGGGCGGAAGCCGGCTCTGCGCCGGCAGGCGGGAAGATGGTCAGTGCCGGCAGGCGGTAAGATGGTTCTGCGCCAGAAGGCGGGAAGACGGATGCTGCGCCGGCAGGCGGTAAGATGGTTCTGCGCCGGCAGGCGGTAAGATGGATGCCGGGAGGCGGGAAGGCTAGTGCCGGCTGGCGGCGCGGGCGAGATCTTCGGGGAGGTCGACCTTCATCTCGACCGAGCCGCGGAATCGCGCGCCGTCGTGGATGATGACGCGGGGCGCTCGGACGTTGCCGGACACGCGCGCTCCCTGATGGATGGTGATCGAACGCGCGGCCGAGATGTCGCCGACGACCTCGCCACGAACCTCGACGCTGTCGACGTCCAAGTTGGCCTCGACCACGCCGTTGAGCGCGACGGTCAGGTGGCCCGCGAGCGTGATCGCTCCTTCGACGCGACCTTCGACGATGAGGTCTTCCTCACCGACCAAGGTGCCGCGAATGAGGATCTGATTGCCGATGACGCAGGGGGCATCCGGTGCAGTAGGAGCAAGTGCCATGGGAGCGGAAGAGCCTCGGTGATGCGCCCGGATGTTCGAGCGGGGGCAGGCTACATCCGGGCGCCATGCTGGGTCAACCGAGCGCTGACGCGCTGGCCCTGGATCACGCCTGGATCACGCTGCGGGCTCGCGGGCCCTTCGCGTGAGTTTCAATGGCTCCCCGAGCGATCGGCTGGGCATGGGCGGGCCCGCGCGACCGGTAACCTCCCCGCTCACCTCGCGTACCGGCGCAGCATCACGTGACCCCCAAGCGGATCTTCCCTTCCCTCGCTAGTTCTTCTTCAACCGTTCGTCGCGGGACGCAGCCATGACTGCCCCGACGGACACGACACGCGCCACCGATCCCAACTGGCGAGGCGGCGACGCCGAGCTGGCCGGCACCGACGAGCTGGTCTTGTGGTTCGAACGTTGCCGCCGCGTCGGCAACCACCTGATCGGCACCGAACAAGAGAAGTTCGGGGTCGTCCGCAACGCCGAGGGCATGCCCGAGCCGGTGCGCTACCGCGAGCACATCCTGCCCACGCTCGAGGCCATGATGGAGCGCTTCAACTGGAAGCCCGCCAAGGACCGGGGCGTGAACGGCGAATTGATCGCGCTCGAGCGCGACGGCGCCTCGATCACGCTCGAGCCTGGCGGCCAGTTCGAACTGAGCGGCAAGCCGCTGCCGACCGTCCATCACACCTGCGCCGAATTTTCCCAGCACTACGAAGAGCTCGACGCGATCGCCAAGCCGATGGGCATCTCCTGGCTGGCGTGTGGCTTCCACCCCTTCGCGACCCGCGAAGAGATCGACTGGATGCCCAAGGGTCGCTACGAGGTCATGCGCGCCTACCTGCCGACCCGCGGCGACATGGCGGTCGACATGATGCTGCGGACCTGCACCGTGCAGGCCAACTTCGACTACGCGGACGAAGCCCAGTGCGGGCGACGGCTCCGCTTGATGCTCGGCCTGTCCTCGCTGATCACCGCGCTCTTCGCCAACTCGCCCTACCAAGAGGGCAAGTTCACCGGCTACCGCTCGCTGCGTTCGCGGGTCTGGGAGCACGTCGACCCCGACCGCTGCGGCATCCTGCCCTTCGTGTTCGAAGGCGAGTTCTCGTGGCAAAAGTACGTCGACTGGGCGCTCGACGTGCCGATGTTCTTCGTCAAGCGCGGCCACGACTACCACCCGCACCACCCGAGCTTCCGCCGCTACATGAGCGAGGGCTTCACCACGCCGGACGGCGTCCACCAGCGAGCCACGCAGGGCGACTGGGAGCTGCACCTCAGCACCCTCTTCCCCGAGGTCCGGCTCAAGCCCTTCATCGAGATCCGCGGCGCCGACTCGGTCGGCTCCAAGACCGTCTGCGCCCTGCCGGCGCTGTGCAAAGGCCTGATGTACGACGAAGAGGCCGGCCGCGCCGCCTGGGACCTGGTCGCGCGCCTCGACATCGACAAGCGCATGGACCTGTGGGGCCGCGCTCGCATCAACGGCCTGAGCGACCCCGAAGTCCGGGCCAAGTGCCAGCAGCTGCTGAGCTTCGCCCGCCTCGGCCTCGGCCGCCTCGACGTCCGCGACGGCAAGGGCCGCAGCGAGGCCCGCTTCCTCGACACGCTCGACCTTCAGGTCACCCGCGCCGCCACGCCTGCCGGCGAGGCGCTCACCGAGCTCGGCGAAGAGCCGGGTCGCTCGGCCGAGGGTCGGGCCAAGCTGGCCAACTACTTCCGCTTCGCGGGCGCCGAGCTCTAGCGCGGGAGCGAGCTTGGCTCGCATATGGGAAAGGGGAGTGCGCTGGTCAGCGCCCTCCCCTTTTTTGTCGTTTAAAATGCTACCCCCTCGAATCCTCGGGGCCATACCAAGACTGGCGTTGTAGCCATTCGTGGTATCGAATCATGATTTGGCGCATCCC
>JAMHUH010000272.1:0-2896 GCA_035904925.1 Nannocystaceae bacterium | reverse complement strand
GCCGATCGAAGCCCCGAGCGAAGCCCCGATCGATCCTTTCCCCGATCGCACGAAGGTCAGCGTGGCCGAGCTGCTCGCGGCCCTGACCGAGCAGGTCGCGGTCCTGGCCGAGTCGCCGACGCTGCACGCCGAGTCCGAGGAATTCCTGGTCTTTTGGAAGCTCGCCGACGATCCCGAGCTCTACCTCGACTACGTGCGGATCCGGCTGGCCTTCGAGGCCACGCGCGCGGGCGGGCTCTGGGGCGTGACCTGGGCGATCACCAACCAGCAACCACAGTCCGACCTGGTCTGGACGCAGTGGAAGCAGCTCGATAGCAGCGACGAAGCCCCGCTGCCCGAGGTCACGGCGATCGCCGAGTGCGACGAGCTCTCGGCCCTCTTCGCGTTCGTCGTCCACCGGATCGGCCTGTCGAAGCGCTCCGAGGTCGGCCTGCTCTGGCCGACCGGCAACCACACCGTCGCGGTCTGGACCCTCGATCGCAAGTCCGACAAGCCGACCCGGATCGTCGTGCCGACCTCGCAGATCTATCTGGGTCGGGCCGAGAGCCTCGGCACCGGCGAGTTCAACCCCTGGCGGCAAAAAAACATCTTCGACTACAAGCGCGAGGACGCGAAGCTGAAGCTCGAGCTGCCCGCGCCGCTCGCCCGCGAATTCGTGCGCGTCGTCCACGAGCAGGGCGCTCGTCCGCTCGCCGAGCTGCAGCAGCAGCGCAACGAACGAGAGCGGCGCCAGTGGGCGCTGATCCGCGAGCCGATGGCGAAGTAGCGTGATTCGGTCCTGCCCGCTCAAGCGAGGCCGGTGTTGTACTTCATGTCGAATTCACGCTGGCTCAGGACCAGCAAGAAGAGCGTTTCGAACAACGCGATGAACGCAGGAATGAAGGTCCAGCTGAACAGCAGATAGACCACGCCGAGTCCGAATTGCCCGAGGTAGAAGCGGTGCGCGCCCACGCCCCCGAAGATCAATGCCAAGACCACGGCCACGCTCTTTTGCCGATTGGCGACTCGCACGAGCCCGCCACCCTGGCCGACGGAGTTCTGCACGACGACGTTGACCGGGGCTGGATAGCCGTGTTGAGGCGGATAGCCGTGTTGAGGCGGATAGCCGTGTTGAGGCGGATATCCGTGTTGAGGCGGATAGCCGTGTTGAGGGGGATATCCGTGTTGAGGGGGGTAGCCGTGTTGAGGGGGATAACCTTGGGGAGCCATCGTCCGTGAAGGAGGCGAAGCGTGATTGTGAGGGTTGTGCATGTGGGTCATGGTGGGGTTCCAATGGCGCGGTCGTGGTTCGTCTTGGCGAAGTCTCGAAACACATAGATCACCGCGCCCGAGCTCGGATCGTTGTCGATGTCCACGTGACCGGCGCGGGCGAGGTCCATCAACGAGCTCTCGGCGTCGTTCAGCGAGATGGACAGCTGCTGGGCCGTGCCTGGAACCGTCAGGCGACCGCCGCAGCGCAGCGCGAGCTCGAGGATCCGCTGCTCGAGCGTGGCTTGGCCGAAGGCGCGGCTGAGCGCCTTCAAGGCGCCGCGAGGAGCCGCGATCGCTCCACCGAGCAAGATCGCCCCGACCACGCCAGGTCCGATCATCAACCAGCCCGGCAAGTGGAGGCTCAGGACCAGCGCGAGCGGGCCAAAGAGCGCCGCGAAAGCGGCGACCGCCAATCCGATCGAGCTCGCCGTGGGATGCCGAGCCGCGAGCGCGAGCAGGGATCCGGGCTGCGGGACGCTGCGCGTCATGGCGACCGATTCGACCGAGATCGGCAGGATGGATTGGATACGAATTCCCCCAGGTCCGCCGACCTCGAGGCTCCCAGCGCGCTCATCGTTCATGGAGATTCCTTTCGTGCCCCGAAGGGCTACAAATCAGCGAGATACCAGCGTTTCTGGAGCTCGTTGAAATCGTCCATTTGCCGCTCGACGACGACCAGCAGCGGCCCCTCCCGACGCTCGAAAGCCCGACTCCCGTCGGGCTTTCGCAGGCGCTCTGGAAAGGTTCGGATCGTATACATCGGGTTCTGGTCCGCGCGTTCGCGGCCGATCTCGCGGAAATCCGCGCCGTCCAACACGAACTTCGTCTTGCCGCGAAACGCGAGTTCGACTCGGTCGAAGCGCTCGTCTCGCATCGCTTCGGCGTATTGCAAGAACACGCGGAACACGTCGATCGGCGAAGAACTACCGCTGACCTCGCGCAGATCGTAGACCAGCACGCCGGGGTTCAGATAGCCGGCGAGGTGAACTCGGACCTCGACGCCGGCGTTGCGGGGATCGTCCGCGATCACGTCGCGCATCGGCCCCTGAAGAGAGATCTGGTTCCACGCGAAGACGCCTGTGCAGGTCACCACCAGCAGGATCGAAGCTGCGATCGAGCTTCGAACGAGGCGGCGTCGGGGGATTGCGGTGGTGTTGGGCTCGGTCATGGGTCACGCCGCAGCGGGGTTCAGCGGTACCGTGAGCACGACCGGTGCGCGGATCGTCTGGACGAGCGAGAGACGACGCGACAATTCACACGAGTCGCCGCAGCTCTGCGCCAAGCTCTGCGCCAAGACGCTGCGGCGCTCGAAGAAGCCGTCGCGGGCAGCTACCCTGCGCCGAATGACCCGTGCAGAGAAGGCCGAGAAGATCCTCGCGATCCTCGACGAGCTCTACCCCGCGCCTCCGATCCCGCTCGATCACGAAGATCCCTTCAGCTTGTTGATCGCGGTCTTGCTCTCGGCCCAGACCACCGACGCGCAGGTCAACAAGGTCACGCCCGCGCTCTTCGCCGAGGCGCCGACGCCCGCGGCGATGGCCGGCTTGCCGGTCGCGCGGATCCTGCATCACATCAAGACCCTCGGGCTCGCGCCGACCAAGGCCAAGCGCGTGCAAGCGCTGGCCAAGCAGCTGGTCGACGAGTT
>JAMHUH010000271.1:0-2484 GCA_035904925.1 Nannocystaceae bacterium | reverse complement strand
GAAGGTCGAGTTGAGACAGGGAGACGTCTCATCCGCGAGCGGAACCGGGGCCAGACCACGCACGTGGCCGGCGAGGGACTCGTCGAGCGGTGGGAGCTCGCCGATCGCGGCGAGGCCCTCGTGATGGACACGCAGCACTTCGGGGATCTCGACGCCCGCTTTGGTGAGAGCGTACCAGATCACGGCAGGCGAGGCGTCGCGCAACATGGGGTGATCGAGGACCGAAGCGATACCAGCACTCGGGGGGACTTCCTCGAGGATCCCGATGCCGTCTTCGTCGATCAAGAACGCGAGTTTTGAGCCACCTTCGAGCTCCAGGACCAGATCGGGCTGGGCCGTCATGGCATCGAGTTCGCTCTGCTCGATCAATTGGGTCGATGCCGTCTCGTTGATGTCCTCGTCGATGGCAGTCTCTCCGGACTCGATGGTCGCGTCCTGCCCGCAGGCGCTCGACGCGAGCATGGTGAGTGCGAGGGTGAACGTGGCGACCGATGGGTGTGCTTGCCGTTTCATATCCCCGTGGTTGCGCCCGCCCACCTCCGGATCACGACAACGGTCGAATTATTTTCGCGCCAAGTTGTGGGCAGACTATGGGACTCCCGGGCCGGACTCCGAGGTCGGAGGTTCAGCCGGGCAACCGAGGGGCCCGCAGCTGAAGCGCACGTGGAGCGTCCCTCCATAGCCGTCCGAGTGCTGGACCAACGTCCACCTCGACTTCGGCGAGTTGGGATAGGCCAGGGTCGACGTGAGCGCCTCTTTGCTCGCGCCCATCCGCATGGCGGCCGCAAAGACCTTCGCTTGCATCCCGTACTCGAGGAAGATCGACTCGACCTCCTGCGTGTCTCGCAGCGCCTCGATCAGCCGGTAGGTTGCGTACCAATCGACCTCGGCCGGCTCCGGTTCGCGACCGCGGTCGAGACGTTCGGGCTCGAACACGCCAGGGAGCATCGGTAGCCAAATGTCGACGTCGCGGCCGCTCTGGTGGGATTGGTGCGGCGCAAAGTGTCCGCCCTTGGGCTTGCTGATATCGGCGACGACCAAGGTCCCTTCGAAATGATAGGTGCTGCGGAGCGACGAGATTGCAGCGAGCAGGGCACGGGCCGTGTGGGTCGTGCACCACATGACGTTGGGATTCTTGCGCAGGTAGAGAAGGTCGTTTTCTGGAAGCTGGATGGCACCGAGGATCCGCCCCTCGTTGGGCTTCCCGATCGAGAGCGAGTCGCGATCGAAGTCGGACTTCGCCGCGCGGGGCGGCTTGGGGACGATCCAGATCAGCACGTCGTGGTCGGGGCGCAGCACGTCGAGGGTCGGGTTGGCTTCGTGCAGGGCTTGGAGTGAGACCTCGAAGCGCTCGGCCAAGTCGGACCAGGTCTCGCCTTCGCGCGGTCGATAGCGAATCTGCTGCGGCGGCAGGGGCTCGGGCTCGGTCGAGGGCTGAGGTTGGTCGATCGACGCGGCGATCGCTTTGTGGGCCTCGTCCACAGCGCTCGCATCATCGCGAGTGCTCGCTTCATCGCGAGCGCTCGCTTCATGTGCATCGGCCAAGGGGCGCGCGGCGGGCCGCGCTGGGGAGGTCGTCGAGTCCGCGGCGAGCAACCACCCCATCACGATCAGCGGCACCAAGCCGAGCGCGCCGACGCCCAGCGACGAGAGCGACGAGAGCCCAGGCTTGCGGCTTCGCTCGAGCGCGCTGATCAGCTCGGCCATGCTCGCGAAGCGCTCGGCCGGATCGGGGCTCAGGCCGCGGCAGAGCGGCTTTCGGAGCCCGCGAGGCAACACGCGCGGGTCGAGCTCCTGGTTCACGAGCGTGCGGTGGTACTCCGAGGGCGAGACCATTGCCGCCCGGCTCGAGAAGGGGCGCTGGTTGGCCAGCGCCTCCCAGAGCGCGACACAAAAGCCGAATTGGTCGCTCTGGCCGTCGGCCGGGCAGCCTCGCAGCTGCTCCGGGGCCATGTACGCGAGCGTGCCCAGGATCGCGCCCGTTCGTGTGAGGTGGACTCCGGACTCGTCGGTCTCGAGCGTCTCGCTTGCGCCCGCGAGGGTCGAAGCTCGAGCGTCGAGCCCTTCGGGCGTCTGCAGGCCGCCCGCGATCCCGAAGTCGAGCACTCGGACCACGCCGTCGTCCCCGACGATCATGTTGTCGGGCTTGAAGTCGCGGTGGACCACACCGCCGGCATGGGCCGCCGCGAGTCCGCGCGCCGCTTGCAAGTAGACCCCGAGGATCTCATCCGGCCGGCGAGGCTGAGCCGCTCGCCACGCTCGGGCGGTCGAACCGGCGACGTATTGCATCGCCACGTACACGCGGCCTTGGTGCGAACCGACGTCGTAGACGCCGACGACGTTGGGGCTATCGACCCGGGCCAGCATCTGCGCCTCGCGTTCGAGTCGGGCCTGCAAGAGCGCGACGTCGCCGTCGATTCGCCGACGAACCAACTTGACCGCGACCCGTCGACCCAGACGCTCGTCCCACGCGCGCAGCACCAC
>JAMHUH010000270.1:0-7058 GCA_035904925.1 Nannocystaceae bacterium | reverse complement strand
CGACCGCCGTCGCGTACTCGATCGCCGCCTGATCACCCGGCCCGAAGAGTCCGCGCGCCGAAGCGTCGAGCGCCTTGCGGTTGCGCTCGAGCGAGCCGCCCGGGCCCTTGAACACCGTGCCCACGCCGGCCGAGTGCGCGGCGCAGTACGAGCAACCGTATGAACGACTCGCGATATAGAGCACCAAGCTGCGCAGATCGGGTGATATCCCGCGTCCGAGATCGCAGCGCGGCACGTCGAGGAAGCTCGGCACCATCACGCTGTAGGTCGTGAGCGCCGGCGGCCAGATCTCGAAGTAGCTCATCGCGTGCGGGACCACCCCGAGGATCTGCCGGACCATCATCATGACCGGCCGGTAGCGGGCGATCAGGGTCTCGCGCGGGATCGCATGAGCCCGCAGCGCAAATTCGAGGGTCGCCTTGCTCGCGTCGGTGTCTGCTTCACTCGCCATCGTGCTGCGGTCGACATAACACGAGATCGCCGCAAAAGTCTCTGCCCCACGAAGGATCAATCGATCCAGTCCGCGATGAACACGTTCGTGTCCCCCTCGTTCACGTGCTCGCGATTGCTCGCAAACACCAATTGCTTGCCATCGCGCGTGAACATCGGAAATCCATCGAATTGCTCGTCGAAGGTGATCCGCTCGGCCTCGCCCTTGCCATCGGCGTCGATCATGTAGAGGTCGAAATTACGCCCCTGAGGATCGCCGAGGTTCGAGGCGAAGATGATGCGCTGGCCGTCGGGGTGCCAATAGGGCCCGAAATTCGCCGCGCCGTTGCGGGTGACCTGCTTGGGCTCGCTGCCGTCGGCGTTCATGACGAACAACTCGAGCCGGGTCGGCCGGACCAGACCTTCGCGGATCAACTCTTTGTACTTGGCCTGCTCGTCCTTGCCCTTGGGCCGATTCGCCCGCCAGACGATCTTGCTGCCGTCGGCGCTGAAGAAGGCGCCGCCGTCGTAGCCGGGCGACTTGGTCAGGCGACGGATGTCGCTGCCGTCGAGGTTCATCGTGTAGATCTCGGGGTCGCCGTCGCGGGTCGAGGTGAACACGATCTTGTCGCCCTTGGGCGAGACGGTCGCTTCGGCGTCGTAGCCGGGCGAGGCGGTCAGCAGCTGGACATCGCTGCCGTCGGCCTTGGCCGTGTAGATGTCGTACTCGTCGTAGAGCTTCCAGACATAGCCCTTGCTGCGATCGGGCGGCGGCAGGCAATCGTCGGCGGCGGCGTGGGTCGAGGCGTAGAGCACCCTCTGGTCGTCGGGCAAGAAGTACGAGCAGGTCGTCCGGCCCTTGCCGCTGCTGATCATCGTGGTCTCGCTGCCGTCGAGCTTCATGGTGAAGATCTGGTCGCAGCCGAGCCCGTCGCGGGTGCTCTGGAAGATCAGCTGGTCCTCGGCGAAGGCGAGGTAGGCCTCGGCGTTCTCGCCGCCGAAGGTCAGCTGGCGCAGGCCGGCGAAGTGCTTCTCTTCGGGCAAGGGCGTGCGGGCCAGCGCAGGCGGAGGCTCGGGCAGCGGCTCGGGCTCCGGCTCCGGCTCGACGGCGGCCGCGTCGGTGTCGGCGGGCGGCGGCGTGACGACGTCGCTGGTCTCGGGCTTGGGGCAGACGCTCGAGAGGAGCGCGAGGACGATCGGTGCACTGACCCGGACGCGAGGGCGAAGCATGGCCGCGAAGGTAACCGATGCCTCACTTGTCGTCGACGCAGGCGATGTTCTCCCAGGGCGCCGCGAGGTTGTCGCAGTGGCCGGGGATGCCCATCGGTCCGATCACGCTGACGTGGCCGGTGTCTTCGTCGACATGGAAGAGCTCGGCCGAGTTCGAGCAGGCGTAGATCTGCTCGTCGCCGGGGTGCCACTCCATGCCGACCGACGCGAAGTCGTAGTCGAGCTGAACCACCTGCGTGGCGAGGCCGGTCAGGTGATCGATCGTGTAGAGCTTGTCGCTGCTGCCGTCGATGCCATAGGGGTCGCCGAGCACGTCGGACCAGGTCAGCCCGCCGGTGCCCCAATTGAACCCGAGCGCTCCGATCGGGGTCGCGTTGCCGAGCTCGGGGTCGATCGAGACCAGCTGATCCGCGCTCGTCTCGAGCCCGTAGAGCCCGAGCGCCTCGTCGACCGTGATGCCCGGGAGCGCGCCGACCATGGTCGGGCCGATGACCGTCCGCGCGCAGGTGCAGGGATCGATGACCTCGAGGTTGTTGGTGCTGGCGTTGGTCGCGTAGAGCAGGCCGTTTCGACCGAAGGTGCTGGTGTTGTAGTTGTCGTTGGTGTTCAGGCTGCACAGATAGGTCGACTGGCCGGTGAAGAGATCGATCTTGTAGAGCTCGGTCGGGCTCGGCACGTCGTCGAAGGTGACCAGCCACCAGCCCGGGTTGTCGCCGCCGGTGTCGGTGGTCGTGTCCGTGCCGGTGCCCGTGTCCGTGCCGGTCCCGGTGTCCGTGCTGGTCCCCGTGTCCGTATCCGTGCTCGTGTTCGTGTCGCTGCTCGAGCTCGTGTCGCTGCTCGTGTTCGTGTCGCTCGAGCTCGTGTTCGTGTCGCTGCTCGAGCTCGTGTTCGTGTCGCTGCTCGAGCTCGTGTTGGTCGTGTCGCTGGTCGCCGCGTCCGAGCTGCCGACCTCGCTCATGTCGGTCTGGTCGCCGGTCCCCTGGGTGCTGCCAGTCCCAGCCTCGTCGGCCCCCTCGGCGCTGTTCTTGGCATCGCCACAGCCTGCGCTCGCGGCGAAGACGAGCAGCCCGAGGCCAACCATGACAACCGCACTTCGTCGCATCGCGAGAGGATGCACGAAGCGAGGTTGGGTTGCGGTGACTTGGACTACCGATCGCGGCGCGATCCTGGCAGCGCAGGGCTGCCGCCGCTCGAAAAGGCTCAGCCCTGCGGGATCGGCAGGGCGATCTGCAGCGGCGGCAGGGCGTCGTAGTACTCGTAGGTGCACAGGTCCCACGAAGGCGAAGGCACGGCCCAGATCGTGACGTCGACCTGCTCTTCGACCACGCCCTCGGGGGTGGTCGCCGTGACGGTGATCGTCGCCGTCAGTCCATCGAGCACGCTCATGTCCGCGATCGCGTCGGGCGGAAAGAACGTCAGCCAATTGCCATAGTAGCAATAGCCATTGTAGGCGTCGTAGTCCTCGGGGTCGTCGCAGCACCCGAGGAACCAATTGAACATGTTCTTGACCGCGAAGTGACCGTTGGGCCCGATGTTGTAGCCCTCGACGTCCATCGTCGCCTCGAGCGGGACCAGCTTGGTCAGGGGCGCGAAGCCACCCATGTCGACGTGGATGCGGAACATCCAGAACCCCTGGCCGCCGCACTCGAGATCGACGAGCTCGCCCGGAACCAGCGCCTGGCCGTATTGATCGAGCGTGAGCCATGGATCGACCGGTCCCGGGCTCATGCCGCAATAGCCATCGGGCGGAAACTCGATGGCCTCGCCGGTCTCGGTCCCCGTGTCCGTGCTGGTGTCCGTGCTCGTGTCGGTGCCGGTGTCCGTGCTCGTGTCGGTGCTGGTGTCGGCGACCGTGTCGGTGCCGGTCTCGCTGCTGGTCTGCGTGGTGTCGCTGCTCGTGTCGCTGCTGCTGCTGCTGCTGGTCTGCGTGGTGTCGCTGCTCGTGTCCGAGCTGCTGCTCTCGCTCGTGCTGGACTCGGTGTCGAACTCGGCGTTGCTCGTGCTGCTGCCATCGACCTCGTCGTTGGCGAGATCGCCCTCGGTGACGGATACGATGCAACCAGTCAAAAAGGGCAAGAGCGGGGCCAGTGCTGGAACCGTGAGCTTCATGGCCGCGATGATCCACGTTTCACTCGCGCCTGACCAGCGCGCTGGCTATCGTGCGATGTGTGAGCCTGAAGATTCGAGCGTTGGTTTCGGCCTTGGCATGTTCGGCTTGCACCGCGAGCTCGCCAGGCGGATCCGAGCTCGGCGACGAAGCTGGCAATGGCGAGAGCACGGCGAGCGATGCCGCGCAGACCGGCGATGCAGATTCGAGCCAATCTGGTCCTTCGGACAGCACGACCGGCGAAACCAGCACCGAAGACCAAGGTGAGAGCGACACGGGATCGGACACGCAGGTCGGCAACACGGACACCAGCACCGACAGCTCGAGCGAGGGCGACACGACCGACACCGGCCCCGACCCCGCCTGGGTGGTGCTGCGCCAGCTCGACGCGAACGATGGCGCGATGATGAGCGTCTGGGGTCCCGACCCCGAGCAAGTGTTCGTGGTCGGCGGGCAGATCCAACCGAGCAGCGGCCGAGTGTTTCGCTTCGATGGGCTCGACTGGATCGCCGAGACCCTGCCCCCCGCCACGCCGATGCTCGACTGGGTCTACGGCGTCGACGATCGGGTCTGGGCGGTCGGGCGTGGCGGCGCGATCCTGGTCCGCGACGATCAGGGTTGGTCCGCGGAGGTCAGCCCGACCAACAAGACCTTGTGGGGTCTGTGGGGCGCGAGCGCGGACGAGCTGTGGGCGGTCGGCGGCGACGGAACCAGCGACGCGCCTTTGTTGCTGCGCCGCGACGGCGCGAGCGAGACCTGGTCGACCGTCGAGCTGCCCGATCTCGGCGTGATCTCGCACGGACTCTTCAAGGTCTGGGGCACCAGCTCGACCGATGTCTGGGCGATCGGCGATCGCGGGGCCACCTTGCATTGGGACGGCGCGAGCTGGACCGCCCATCCGAGCGAAGCGGGGATCGATCTGATCAGCTTGTGGGGCAGCCCGAGCGAGGGGTTGATCGCGGCGGGTGGTCGCGCGAGCGGCCACCTCGCTCGACTCGAGGGCGAGACCTGGATCGGCATGACCTTGGTGACCCCCGGCCTCAACGGCATGTGGGTCGATCCCGCCGGCCCGATCACGGCCGTCGGCGTCGGCGGAACCATTCTCTCGGTCATGCCCGGTGGCTTCGAAGTCATCGAAGAGGACAGCCCGACGCCGATGGTGCTGCACGCGGTCTACGGGTTCTCCGGCGGGCCGCGCTTCGCCGTCGGCGGCAGCTTGCTCGCGCCGCCGCCTTACATCGGTGTGATCCTAGGATCTGGCTGAGGGATCTGGCTGAGGGATCTGGTTGATCGCGCGGGCCTGGCAGTTTGGCCAGCGCCGAGATCGACATGGTCGTTCGACGACCCCAACCCGCGGCGGGTCGCGCGAGCAGAAGCCCGACGGCACAAAACTCGTCGCGTCGCGGCACCAACTTGACGATACGCTCCGGTGTTGCGCTGCAGCGCCGATGCTGGCGTCGAGCGTGACCCAGAGGACGACCATGGCGATTGAGACGACGCGACGCGCGACGACCCGCTACGTGACCTTGGAGATCGCCACGCTCGCGCCCACGGTGGTGCTGTGGACGCTCGTGCTCGGCGTCGCCGACTTCACCAGCGCGCTGGTGATCTGGGGCCTGCGGATCGCGACGCTCGCCTTCGTCTGGGCCCGCTTGGTCGAGCCCGCGCGTCGCTGGCATCGGCTCCGAGCGGAGCTCGACGACCGCGACTTGGTAGCGATCGACGGCGCGATGGCCAGCAACCCGCAGCGCTTCACCCGGATCTACACCGCGACGCTGGTCTCGACGATGGTGCTCGGGCTCGTGCTCGGCGTCCTCGGCCTCCCGCGAACGATCGCGATTGGCCCGGCCGAGCTCGTCGGCGCCACCATGTTCGTGGCCGCGATCGCGATCGTCATCGTGCCGATGCAGTCGTGGTTGTGGGAGCCCTTCGAGTCGAGCCGGATCGAGCTCGGCACCCTGCTGCGCGAGCGCGGGTTGGTCGGGCAGCGCGACACCAGCACGATCCTCCGCTCGCTCTTGTGGCTGAGCACGGGCACGACCCTGGCCATCTACATCGGCTGCTTCGGGCTCGGCGGGATGGTCCACATCCAAGGTCGGCGTGCGACCACGCTGGCCCAGCAGGTCAACCACGCCGAGATCCAGGCCATGCGGCTGCGAGCGGCTGGGGGCGCGAGCTCGGGCGTCGACGAGGGCGCGCGCGTCGTGACCGACGCGGAGCTGCCGAGCTCGCTGCGGGATCGGCCCGACCACGCGCTCACCGAGGTCACGCTCGCCTCGACCCAGGCAATCGCCGCGGCGCCGGTCGGCGACGGCCGCTGGGTGATCGCCAGCAAGACCGTCGACGAGCAGCTCGGCTGGTTCGTGATCATCTCGTTCGGTGTCGGCATCATGCTCGCCGTTCCGCTGACCGGGACGACCGTGGCCCAGGCCGGCTCGCTGACCGACCAGCTGCTCGCGCTCGGCAAGCTGACCCGGCGAGTTCGCGAGTCCGGCAAGATCCGTGGGCTCACGCGGGTCGTGTCGCTGCGCAACGACGAGGTCGACGGGCTGGTCAAAGACTTCAACGCGATGCTCGACATGTTCGACGAGCTGAGCGCCGCGGCGACCACGGTCGCCGCGGGCGACCTGCGGGTCGTGCTCGAACGACCCGGTGATCTTCATGACGCGTTTCGAGCCATGATCGAGCGCCTCCACGGGATGGTCGTGCAGATCCGCGGGACCGCGCTCGACCTCGCCTCGGCGGCCGCCGAGATCCACTCGATCACGCAAGAGCAGGCCCAGGCCGCCGAGCTGCAGTCGGCCAGCGTGCGCGAGGTCAGCGAGACGGTCGCGTCGTTGGCCGCGTCGGCCGAGAACATCACCCAGACCGCCGCAGGCGTGCTCGAAAACGCCGACCAGACCTTGGCCACCACGGGCGAGATGATCGCCAAGATCGACGAGCTCAGCGGTCAGGCCAACGGGGTCGGCAGCCTGCTCGACCTGATCCGCGAGATCGCCGATCGCAGCGATCTGCTCGCGCTCAACGGCTCGCTCGAGGCCACGCGGGTCGGCGAGGCTGGCCGCGGCTTCGCGCTGGTCGCCGCGGAGATGCGTCGGCTCGCCGAGCGCGTGACTCAGACCGTCGGCGACGTCCGCGAGCGCGTGGTCGAGATCAAGACCTCGAGCGCCAGCGCGGTCCGGGTCGGCGAACAAGGCCGCGTGCTGGCCGAACGGACCGCGGCCGCGGCTCGACACATCACCCAGGTCACCCGACGCCAGAGCCACGAGACCGAGCAAGCCGCCCAGACCGT
>JAMHUH010000269.1:0-2212 GCA_035904925.1 Nannocystaceae bacterium | reverse complement strand
CGAATATGCGGCGCTACCGATCGCGTTCGCACCAACCGAGCCGCCTCCAGCCTTGCGCGTGGTGATTGACGAGGCCGGTGCGCTCGAGCTGATCGTGCCGGAGCGCGAACGAATCGACCTCGAGCAATTGGCCGCCACGGCGGCGACCTTCTGCACCAAAGCACCCGAGTCGCGCTTCGCCCTGATCGAGCCTCGCGCAGGAGTGAGCGTGGCGCGGCTCGTCGAGGTCGCGCTCACGCTGCGTGGATGCTTCGTGACCCTCGGCCTCGCTGACGCGACGTAGCCATGACCGCTACTTCGTCCAGCCCGGCTCCGAGCGACGCGTGAGGGTCTTGTCGCCGCCGATGGCCTTGAAGGACGCGTAGTTGATGTTCTCCTTGCCGCTCAGGCCGGCCTGCCACTCGGAGTTGCCGATCCACATCGTGGTCAGATAGTCCTTGGCGCAGGGGTCATCGCCGAGGATGGTCTTGCCGAAGGGGCAAGAGCCCCATTCGCGGTTGCACGAGGGCGCGCGGACCATCGCCAGGTAAGTCTGGACGACGGTGCGGGTGGCGTCGTTGTCGGCGTCGTCGCGGGCCTCGGCAAAGCTCGCGCCCTCGGACCAGCGATCGGCGAAGCGAGCGAATTGGTTGGGGTAGAAGTTGACGAAGCGGGCCCCCATCGAGGCCTTGGCGCCGATGCCCCGCCAGCTGGCGTTGAGCGAACGGCCGTAGCAGTTCATCTGATAGACCGTGCGGATCGGCAGGCTGTTGAAGCCGGTGCCCTCCTTGCCCAGCTCGCGCGTGATCTCGGCTGCGGTGAACTTGCCGGCCGAGCCATTGTTGCCGCTGCTGACCCGGAATTCTCCGTCCCGGCCGTGGGAGAAGATCCACAGATCGATCATGTAGCCCTTGGCCGCCGTGTCCTTGATGGCCTGGACCAGGTTGCTCTGGGTCGGGGTCATCGTCACGTTGGCGGCGTTGGCCGCCGCCGCGCTGATCTCGAAGGGGCCGACCGTGACGTCGTGCTTGAGCAGCACGCTGTAGTCATAGCCCTCGAGCGCCTTGGTCAGCTTGGTCGTCTCTTGGGCCAGCGTCGTCAGGTAGCCGTCACCGAAGTAGAAGAAGACGATCGATGCGCTGCCCTTGATGTTCCATGTGGGTCGAGTGAGGGTCACCATGGGCACGACGATAGCGGGGATCGTCGAGCGGAGGGGGGCGAAAGAGGGGATGAAATCGCGACGCCCGCTCGACCCAACGCTCGGCCGGCTACGACGAATGGGCGAGCTCGACCAGCGTGTCCGGCTCGAGCGTGGGCGTGCTCGCGATGATGATCCCGTCGGGCCCGACCAACACCATGGTCGGGATGCCCTGGATCCCAAACACCTCGCGCAGCTTGGCGTGCTCGGCCGGCTCGACGTGGGCGTGCGACCAGGGCATCGGCCAGCGCTGGCCGACGAATTCGCGGACGGACTTGGCCGAGTCGTCGAAGGAGACGCTGAGGATCTCGACCTTGGGCTTGGCCTTGGGGTCGCTGCCGTTGAGCGCCTTGTAGGCGGCGTGGAGCTCGGGCATGGCGGCGATGCAGGGGCCACACCAGGTCGCCCAAAAGTCGATCACGTAGGTCTTGCCGCGCATGCTGTCGGGGCTGAACTCGGTCTTGCCGTCGAGCGAGCGCAGGTGAAATTCGGGCACGGGCTTGCCGGGCGCGCTCGGGCGATCGGGGTCGTACATGGCGGCGAACATCGGCCCGCCGAACTCGGCATAGCGGGGCGCTCGGATGGCTTCGACGGCGTCGCGGACCGCCGCCGGATCGTGCGAGCGCTCGGCCGCGTCGAGGGTCTGCATGAGCAGCGAGAAGCCGATCCGCGGGTCGGGGTTGTCGGCCAGCAAGGCAGCTCGATACTCGGCCGCGTCGACGAGCGCGAGCAGGTTGGCGGCCGCGCCTGGATCGCTCGACCAGAGCGGATCGAGGGGGCCGACTTGCTCGAGCACGCCGCGGGCGACCTCGCGCTCGTCGTCGCTGGCGTGGGCGACATCGAGGATCCCAGCCCAGCCGATCCAGAGCACCCGACGCACGGCCGCGTTCGACTCGGCCGCGACCGCCTCGCGCAGCTTGGCCCGCAGCAGCTCGAAGCGCTCGTGGGCGAGGCCGACCTCGCGGGCCTCCGACCAGGCGCTTCGCTGCCACTCGTCGACGGCGATCATCGCCTCGGCGACGCGGGCGAACTCGG
>JAMHUH010000268.1:0-15446 GCA_035904925.1 Nannocystaceae bacterium | reverse complement strand
GGCGCTGACCCAACCTCGAGCGATCGTCGCCTCGTCGATCCAGTCGCGGTAGGCCCGAGCGCCCGGCAGCAGCTCGACCGAATCGAAGCGGCCGAGGTCCATCCCGAGCCCGCGCGGGTACTCGAGGAAGAGCTCGGGATGCGGGCGCCCAGCCGCGAGCTTGCCGGTCTCCTCTTCGAATAGATTCTCGGCCAGCTCGCGCCTCACCGAAGCGATCGGGCATTGCACGTAGGCGCGACCGACCAGGACTGGGAAGTCGCGCACGTAGACCGCGTACTCCTGCTCGAGGTGGACGTGCAGAAGCTCGCGCGCGACCCGACCGGAGGTGAACGCGGGCCAGGCCCAATGCTGCTTGCGCTCCATGATCTCGAGCAAGGCGGCTTGGAACTCGGCGCGGGTCATGGATCGATCCTACTACCCAAACACGGCGACGGTCTGGCGGCTGAGCGCGACCAACTTGCCGCTCGGGCTCCACAGCTGCGCGTGGGCGTTGACCCAACCACCGACCGCGCGGTCGGTGTCGGCGTGGAAGCGCCACCATGCGTCGGCCTGGGCCGACTCGTCGACCTCGGCGAACTCGATCATCCAGCTCATCGAGCTGGCCACGGTCGGAGTCCGCAGCTGTTGCAGCACCGGCGCGGGCCAAGCATCGACGAGCGCGAGCACGTGGCCCTCGTGGGCTCGCCCAGGCGCGCGAAAGCGACACCAACCAGCTTGCTCGTGCAAGCTCGTGCGCGCGTAGGGGCCCGAGCCCAGGGCCCAACGCAGCTCGACATGCTGCGTGAACGCGGGCGTCAGACCCTCGAGGTAAGGCAGCGCGGGCAGCCCCTCGGGGCCCGCGAGCGTCGGCGCGGGTCGACCTTCGACGACCAGCTTCGACTCGCGCTCGCCCGCGAACGCGGCGGTGATCGTGCAGCAGGTCGCCCCGGCCTGGATCACCCGCGCTTCGAGCTGCGTCGCCGACTTCCCCTCGCGCAGCACCTCGACCTGGATCGTGATCGGCCCCGGCGCGACGGGCCCGATGAACGCGACCAGGAGCGAGCGGGGTCGGCGGTCGGGCTCGACCCGCTCGCGCATTCGCTCGAGCGCGAGCGCGACGATGAGCCCGCCGAAGGTCGAGCGACCCTGACCCCAGTCGGAGGGGAGCTCGAGCGCGTGCGTGGCCGGGGTCGCGCGAACGCGAGCGAGCAGGTCAGAGAAGGCTGTGGGCATCGATAACGCCGTTCGGTGGGCCGAGGCCCGAGTTTCTCCGATCGCAGGGAAGTTGGCGAAAACCCTGGCGATCTGTACTCTGGATCACGCTCCCGGCCGCTCATGACCCAGATCAACCTGCAGCAGCTTCTCAAGGCGATGCTCGATCAGGGCGCGACCGACTTGCACCTGACGACCAACGCGCCGCCGATGCTGCGCATCGATGGTCGGCTGGTCCCGCTCAAGACGCCACCCTTCAAGCCCGACGACACCAAGTCGCTCTGCTACTCGATCTTGTCCGAGAAGCAGAAGCACCGCTTCGAAGAGGACCTCGAGCTCGACCTCTCGTTCGGCGTCAAGGGCTTGGCTCGCTTCCGGGCCAACCTCTACATGCAAAAGGGCGCGGTCGCGGGCGCGTTCCGGTTGATCCCCTACGAGATCCGGACCTTCGACGACCTCAAGCTGCCGGCCGTCGTCCGCGAGCTCGCTGCGCGTCCGCGCGGCCTGGTCCTGGTCACCGGGCCGACCGGCTCGGGCAAGAGCACCACGCTGGCCGCGATGCTCGACATGATCAACCGCGAGCGGCGTGAGCACATCATCACGCTCGAAGATCCGATCGAGTATCTGCACTCGCACCAGAAATGTCTGGTCAACCAGCGCGAGATCGGGGCCGACACCAACAGCTTCCACCGGGCGCTCAAGTCGATCCTGCGTCAAGATCCCGACGTCGTGCTGATCGGCGAGATGCGTGACCCCGAGACCATCTCGGCCGCGCTGACGGTGGCCGAGACCGGTCACTTGACCTTCGCCACGCTGCACACCAACAGCGCGCTGCAGACCATCAACCGCATCATCGACGTGTTCCCGCCCTACCAGCAGAGCCAGGTTCGCGCCCAGCTCAGCTTCGTGCTCGAGGGCGTGCTCTGTCAGGCCTTGCTGCCGCGCAAGGGCGGCGGCCGGGTGCTCGCGCTCGAGATCATGGTCCCGACCCCGGCGATCCGAAACCTCATCCGCGAAGACAAGATCCACCAGGTCTACTCGCAGATGCAGATCGGCCAGGGCGACCACGGCATGCAGACCTTCAACCAATCGATGGCCGAGCTGGTCATGACCGACCAGCTCGATCGCGACATCGCGCTGGGTCGCTCGAGCCAGCCTGCCGAGCTGCTGAGCATGCTCGAGCAGGGCAAGGGCCTGTCCCAGGTCCAGCGCAAGCCCAAGGGCTACTGAACCTTCGCATCCCAGACCTACGCAGAACCTACGGAGACAGGAAAGAGCACCCATGGCAGCGTTCATCTGGGAAGCCGCGACTCGAGCCGGTGAGTTTCGTTCGGGCACGATGGAGGCCGACAACGAGGGGGCCGTCCGCGAGCGCCTCTCCAACCAAGGTCTGGTCGTCAACAACGTCAAGAAGAAGCCGCTCGGGTTCAAGCTGCCCTCGATCGGCTCGGGCGTGTCGCTCAAGGACCTGGTCGTGTTCACCCGGACCTTCTCGACCATGGTCGACGCCGGTCTGCCGATCGTCCAGTGCCTCGACATGCTCGCGACCCAGGCCGAGAACCGGAACTTTGGCGAGATGCTGGCCAAGGTCAAGTCCGAGGTCGAGTCGGGCAAGTCGCTGAGCGAGGCGCTCGCGACCTTCCCGCGCGTGTTCGACAGCCTGTTTTGCAACCTGGTCGCCGCGGGCGAGGCCGGCGGTATCCTCGATCTGATCTTCCGGCGGATGGCCGTGTACCTCGAGAAGTCGGCCAAGCTGCGCCGGCAGGTCAAGGGCGCGTTGGTCTACCCGACCGCGATCGTCGTCGTCGGCTTGGGCGTCATGGTCATCATGATGACCTTCGTGTTGCCGACCTTCGAGCGGATGTTCAAGGACCTCGGCGCCGGCTCGCTGCCGGCCCCGACCCGCTTCGTGCTCGCGATCAGCCACTTCATCACCGGCAACGCGATCATCTTGGTCCCGCTCCTGGTCGCGATCATCTTCGGCGTCTCGGCGGCCGTTCGGACCCCGCAGGGGGCCTTCATCGCCGACACCATCAAGCTGCGCATGCCGGTCGTCGGCAACGTGGTCCGCAAGGGCGCGGTCGCCCGCTTCACCCGAACCCTCGGCACCTTGCTGGCCTCGGGCGTGCCGATCCTCGACGCGATGGACATCGTCGCGCGCACGGCCGGCAACGTGGTCATTCAGCGCGGCATCCTCTACGCCCGCGAGCAGATCGCCCAGGGCAAGGACATCGCCTCGCCGCTGCTCGAGACCGCCATCTTCCCGCCCATGGTCGTGCAGATGATCGGCGTCGGCGAGCAGACCGGCGCGATGGACGAGATGCTGCAGAAGATCGCCGACTTCTACGAGGACGAGGTCGACGCCGCGGTCGCAGCGATGAGCGCGATGCTCGAGCCGATCATCTTGGTGTTCCTCGGCGTCGGCGTCGGCGGCATGCTGATCGCCATGTACCTGCCGATCTTCGACGTCGCTGGCGGCATCAAGTGATGGAGGAGTCGGCCGAGCGGGTGTCCATGCCGACCTCGTCGGCGTGGGGCGAGAGCCGGGCGAAGCCCGAGAGACCCGTCGAGGCCCACCGCCGACGGGTCAGTAGGTTCATGCTGCTGCGGCTCGGGCTGCTCCTCTTGGTGTTCGCGCCGCTCTTCGCTTGGACCCAACGCAGCCAAGACTACCCCTGGCTTCTGTGGATCACGGTCTCGGGCCTCGCCATGACGGCGATCTTCGCGCTCTGGCTCCGCCGCGCGACCCGACTCCGCTGGCTCGTCCGGTTCCAGACGACCTTCGACATCTCGCTCGCCACCGCGGTGACGCTGCTGACCGGCGGGGTCAATTCGAGCTTCGTGTTCTTGTTTTTGATCGCGATCCTCGGCGCCGCGATCATGGGCGACCGTAGGCTGATTTGGGCGGCGGCTATCGCCAGTATCACTCTCTACGTCGCGGTCTCGATCGCCCAGCTCTTCGAATGGCTGGTCCTCGTCGACGAGGCCAATGCCGTAGTCCGCGTCGACATCAGCACGCTGTTGGAGGGCGGGGTCCGCAACGTCACCGCGATGGCCCTCGTCGCCTTCTTGTCGGGCCACCTCAACGCCCAACTCAGCAGCCAAGTGCTCTCGTGGGTGTCCGAGGCCGACAGCCAGCGGGCGCTCAACGACAACATCGTGCGCTCGCTGAGCTCGGGCCTGCTGACCATCGACCAGGACGGCAAGCTGTACTTCGCCAACCCGACCGCCCGCGAGCTGCTCGGCATTCGCGGCGACATCTTCGGGCTCGACAGCGACGACTTGCTGGCGGGCCTGCGCGCACACCTCGACGACTCGGGTGGGTTCCGCAACCGCTTCGAGCTGACCACGCGGCGAGCCAGCGATGGTCGGACGCTCGAGCTCGGCCTGACCTCGAGCGCGCTGGTCGACGAGCAGGGCCGCTTCCTCGGCCATGTCGTGCACTTCCAGGATGTCACCGAGCTGCGCAAGATGGAGCGAGTCCTGCGTCGGAGCGAGCGGATGAGCGCGATCGGAGAGCTCTCGGCCAGCGTCGCGCACGAGATCCGCAACCCGCTCGCCGCGATCTCGGGCTGCGCCGAGCTGCTCGAGGGCGAGGTCCGGGGCGAAGAGAACGAGCGGCTCTTGCGGGTCATTCGGCGCGAGACCTCGCGCCTCGCCAACATCGTGACCGAGCTACTCGACTACACCCGCCCGCGCGAGCTCGTCCGGGCCGAGGTCGACCTGCGCCGCAACCTCGAGGAGCTGGCCGAGAGCTTTCGCGCCGACCGCAGCCACGCCGATGTCGAGCTGGTGTTGTCGCTGCCGAGCGAGCCTCAGCTCGCGGCGGTCGACGCCGCCCAGATCGGCCAAGTCCTGTGGAACTTGGTCCGCAACGGGGTCCAGGCGATGGACGGCAAGGGCCGGCTCGAGCTCGGGCTCGCCACGCTCGAGCACCAGGTCCGGCTGAGCGTCCGTGACCATGGCCATGGCATCCCGCCCGAGCAGCTCGACCGGATCTTCGAGCCCTTCTTCAGCACCAAGCAGGGCGGCTCGGGGATCGGATTGGCGTTGGTCCATCGGATCATCGAGGCGCACGGGGGGCAGATCGAGGTTCACTCGAGCGTCGGCGATGGGACGCAATTCGTGATTCGGCTGCCGCGTTGATCTCGACGATCGATCGAAGCACGAACGAAAAGGATCGACCGAGAAGCTCGGTCGATCCTTCAGCAGCGGACCCGCGTCGCGATAAGAAGGCTCAGAAGGCTCAGAAGGTGATCGAGGGTCCGACCGTGAGGTCGAAGAGCACGCTGGTCTGGTTGGGGAACCACACGCCGATGCCGAGCTCGCCGAACAACGCGAAGTGCTTGGCGATCTGGTAGTTGAACCCGACCATCGCGCCGACGAAGCCCGCGCCGATGCGGACGACGTCGACTCGGTTGGCCTTGGGCGCGCTGGTCGAGACCTGCGCGGCGAGCAGGTCGTCGGCGTCACCCGCCGGGCTGTTCTCGCAGCTGTTGTTGTAGGGCCAGACCGGGAAGCAGTCGTCCTGCGTGTTGGCGTGGCTGCCGACCTCGAGCGAGTCCGGCACGCTGTTGCCGTTGCGGTCGTTCGTGAAGCCCATGTCGACCCGGAGCCGCGCGGTGCCGTAGCCACCAAAGGCGCCGACGAAGGGCCGGAACTTCTTGTCGTCCTTGCCCAGGAAGTATTTGAACTTCAGGCCGACGGTCCACGAGAACTTGATCTTCTGCTTCACGCCGGCGGGGTCGGCGTTGCGGACGTCCTGCGTGAACGAGGTGGTCAGGTCCTTGGTCGGATCCTCGCGGAAGACCTTGGCCCCGGTCACGACCTGCAAGCGCGAGTAGAGTCCGAGCGAGATCCGATTGCCGATCCGGAACGAGACCTCGGGCGCGATGTGGAGGGGCGCGATCGCCATGCCGGTCGAGACCGGGTGCCGCTGCGCGCAGGTGCCTGCGTCGTAGGCGTTGATCATGTCGTCGACCAACGCCGGGTTGCCGAAGGTCTCGAACGCGGAGCCGAGCTCGGCGGCGCTGAGCGTGGTGACGTCGCGTTCGCCCGCGACCCAGCGGGCGATCGCACAGCCGGCCTGCTCGGCCCCGTAGGCCTGGGTGCCGCGCGGGAAGTACTGCTTGTAGGTGTTCTCGGCCACGCCGGTCGCGAGGCCCAGGCCCGTGCCGATGCCGAGGTTGATCCACACGCGGGGCAGCGAGCTCGGTCCACCCTTGGGCTTCTTCTCGGGCTCGGGCTCCGGCTCGATCGGGCCGACCGGCTCTTCCGCCTTCTCGCACTTTTGCTCGAACACCAGCGGCTGCTCTTGCGTGCCGAGGTTGGCGACCGGGTTGCTCGACGCGTCGAAGGCAAAGATGAAGTACTCGATGCTGCCGTCGCCGTGCTCGGCCGCTGGGATCACGGCCTCGGCGACGTTGGAGAACACCGGCATCTCGGCGCCGATGAAGTCGCCGGTCGTGCCGGCCTTGCGCCAATAGAGCGCCGCCTGGCCGCCATCGGGCACGCCGAGCAGCGCCTCGAGCAGGAGCGGCTCGCCGCACGAGACCTTGGGCGAGGTGTGGGTGATCGGCTGGCCCGGCGCCGCGCCGACGGCCTTGCGCGCCTGGTCCATCATCTTGGCCAGGTCGTCCGAGCGCATCTCGGTCGGGACCACGACGTAGTAGTTCAACTTCAGCGCGCGCTGGAGATCGGCGCCGATCTTGTCCTTGGCCTTGGCGCCCTCGAGCGAGAAGGTCAGCGCGGCCCGCAGCACGTAGAGCGAGGCGAGCACCGGGTCTTGACCCGCGCCCGCGCCCTCGGCCGTGCTGATGGCGGTGGTGATGGTCGCGAGCGCAGCGTCGTACTCGAGCTCGTTGGCTTGGGCGAGCGCCTGGTCGTAGGCGGCCTTCATGTCCTCGCGTGGGCCAGCCCAAGCGAGGGTCGGGGCCAGCGCGAGCAAGCCTGCGACGAGCCATCCAGAGAAGCGACGGGAGTTAGCGCGCCGAAACCGGCGCACGGCAAAGTTACGATCCATGAAAGCTCCCGCTGGCCCGCTGGGCCGTGAAGATTGGGTGCGCCCGGAGGAGCCCGGGCCACGCGTCTGCCGAGTCGAGCGCTAGCGCTTGCACTCGGGGTTGTCGGTCCGGTTGAACTCCACGCGACGGTTGTTCTCCCGGCCTTCTTTGGTCTTGTTGGTGTCGACAGGCACCTTCTCGCCGTAGCCGACCGCGGTCACGCGAGTGTCCTTGATGCCCTTGTCGATCAAGTACTGGCGGACGCTGTTGACGCGCCGTTCCGAGAGCTTTTGGTTGAAGCTGTCGGAGCTCTTGCTGTCGGTGTGACCACCGATCTCGATCGTGATGTCCGGGTTGGTCTTCAACACCGTGACGACGTCGTCGAGCAGCTTGATGTTGTTGGCCGAGTACTTCTTGCTCATCAGGTCCGACTTGTTCGAGTCGAACATGACCTTGCTGTCGAGCTTGATCGCGCAGGGGTCGACCTTGACCGCGAGGTCGGGACAACCGTCGGTGTCCGTGTCGCCGTCGAAGTCCTCGGGGTCGTTCGGGCAGCCGTCGACCGCATCCAAGAAGGTGTCTTGGTCGTTGTCGGGATCCGGGCAGCCGTCCTCGTCCTGGAACCCGTCCGGATCCTCGGGATCGTTGGGGCACTGATCGAGCGCCTCGGGGTAGTCGATGATCCCGTCTTGATCGTTGTCGGGGTCGGGACAGCCGTCCTCGTCCTCGAAGCCGTCGATGTCCTCGGGGTCGTTGCGACAGTCGACGCTGTCCTTTTGATCGTTGTTGACCCAAGAACCATCGACCAGCTCGGCCGCGTCGAGGACCTTGTCCTGATCGTTGTCCTCGTCGGGGCAGCCGTTCTCGTCTTCGAAGCCGTCGAAGTCTTCGGGGCTGTCCGGGCACTCGTCGACGTCGTCGTCGTAGCCGTCACCGTCGCGGTCCTTGGCGGTCGGCGTCGCCTTGGCGACCACCCCGCCGGGCGCACGACAGCGAACCGGATCGGTCTTGAGCTCGGCGATCTCGGTGTACTTGGCGGAGAGCACGACGTGCTCCTTGCCGCGGTAGTACTCGCCCATCTTCAGGGCTTCCTCGGCGAACTTGACGTTGGCCTCGGCCAGCGCGGTCTCCTTGGGCGCACAGCCGATGGTCTTGGAACCATTGCCGATCGCCTCTTGGAGGCGGGCCTGGGTGCCCGCGACCTGGCCCTCGAGCTTCTTGCCCGCACAACCAGGCATGGCGGCGAGTCCGACCAGACCGACCAACCCGAACAGGGCGAGCGGCGGCAGCAGCGGTAGACGCCGAGTACGCGAGCGCATCACTTCGCACCTCCGCCGGCCTTGGCCTTGCCCTTGGCTTTGGTGTCGGCCTTGGCGTCGGCCTCGGGCGCGTCGGCCTCGGGCTCGTCCGCCTTCTTGATTGGGTTGCCCTTCTCGTCGATGGGGTTGCCCTCTTCGTCGACCATGTCGGTCGGCGCGGCGATGTTCTCGTCGCGGACCACCGACTCGCCGCTCTTGACCCGTTGGGCCTTGATCTTGGCCTCGTTGGCCAGCTGCACGGCGCGGTCACCAAAGTCGAAGGACCGCTCGTACTCGCTGTAGCCCATCAGGACCTTGGCTTGCTCGAGGTACGCGACCGCCCCCCAGTACTCGTAGGGGGCATATTTCTCGGCCTCGAAGGCCTCGGCCTCCGCAACCGCCCGACTGGCGTCGGTTGCGACCTTCTTCAGGTAGCCAAAGGGGCCGCAGCCCGTGCTGAGGGCAAGGACCGTGATGGCGAGGGCTCGTGGGATGAGGGAGGAAAGACGGGGCACCGAGAACTCCCTGGCTTCGCGCCGCGCTACGGGGTGCATATCCCGTACAACACTAGCGAATTCGGCGGCGACGATACCAGGGCCGAGCGCGCAGGGTCAACAAGTCGACCAAGAGAGCACATCGGACCCCACCAGGGGTACCCTGGCAGCCATGCGCCTGCTCTTGCCGGGGATCTGCGCGAGCCTGCTGGGCTGCGCCGAGCTCGGGGAGCCACGTTTCGAGCCGGCCGCGGAGACCTTGGAGATCGTCGAGACGATCCCGGCCCAGGGGGCCACGGACGTCGACCCGCTCGCCCGGATCGACGTCTGCCTGAGCGAGGCCGCCGATCCCCGGACCCTCGACGACTTCGCCATGACCCTGCACTCGGGCAACCTGGTCTTCGACGCCCAGATCGAGCTGCAATTGTTCGGCTGGCGGGCCCCAGGTAGCCGAAATGGCCTCGCCGCGCAGGCTTGGTGCCCGGGGTCGGTGATCTCGCTGACCCCGGCCAGCCCGCTCGAGCCTGGCTTGGTCTACCGAGTCCGGCTCCACCCGAGCGCGCGTGGCTGGGCGGGCGAGCCGCTCGACACCAGCCAAGCCGGCTGGCTCGCGGACGCGGGTGGCGAGCCGATCTGGTCGATCGAGTTTCGGGTCGCGGGCGATCCTGGTGACGATTCCCCGGAGGAGATCCCGCCTGAGCCCGGCCCGAGCCTGGTCGAGCTCTTCGCCGAGGGCGGCCCCTTCGATCCCCAGCGCGACCTGTGCTCCTGCCACCGCTTGCCCGACCAGCTCGGGTTCGCGCGCCTCGATCTCTCGTCCGCCGCGCTCGCGTGGCCCGAGCTCGTGCTCGAGACCCAGCCCGGCTCGACCGGGTTCATGCGCGTCACGCCGGGCGACCCCTCGCAGAGCTCGCTGATCCACGTGCTCATGCGCGACCAAGCGGGCGAGCCGCTGCACGAGGTCCGCGAGGCGATGCCACCCGATCAGCCGCTCGCCTTCGCCGACCTGGTCGCGATCGCCCGCTGGATCGACGACGGCGCGCGACTCGAATGATCACGATCACTCGGGCTTCGGCGGCGGGGCCTTGAAGTCGAGCTTGTGCTGCATCCGCAGGACCGTGCGCTTCATCGACTCGAGCCGCCGGACCTCGTCCTCGGTCTGGGTGATCAGCTCTTCGACCTCGCGGGTGTCGACGCCGAGCTGCTTGGCCTCTTGCAGCTTGGCCAGCGCCTCGTTGGTCTTGGTCAGGCACTCGCCGATCCGCGCGACGTCGATCGTCTGCTGGTTGGTCGCGGGGTCGAAGCCCATGTTGCAGGGCCCGCGCTCGGCCTCGCCGAGCAGCGTGAGCGCCTCGGCGTAGGCATCGTTGCCGCTCGGCTTGCAAGCGGGAACGAGCGCCAGCGCGAGGGTCAGGACGAGGGCGAGCGAGCGTGGCATCGGATCCGATGATGCCACAGCCACGCCGCCAGGCTCAGAACACGCCCGGGAGCATCCGCCACGGCACCCGCTGGCGATACTCGGTCCACGCCGACCCATACTTGCGAGCGCAGCGATCGTCGTCGCGCAGCGATCGGTGGACCAGCAAGATGGTCAAGAAGATCACGTAGAACCAAGGCATCCCGCGATCGAAGCCGACCGGCAGCGTCCACGCGAAGGCCAGCCCGAGCTCGGGCAGATAGTGGAAGTGGCGAGCCACGCCCCACCAGCCCGAGACCAGCAGGAGGTTCTGCCGCGGCACGCCATCGGCCGGCGTGTAGGTGGCCAGGATGGTCTTCGGTGCCCGGCCCCAGATCGTGGTCTGGCCGCCGGTCGCCCGGACCCGCTGGCGCTGCGCGTCGGCCTGATAGTTGATGACCAGGGCGCTCAGGCCGACGATGAACAAGCCGACTGCGAAGGCCCAGTTCATCGCGATCGGATGATCGACCAAGTAGAGGCTCGGCAAGGTGTAGACGCTCGGCAGCCAGCCACACACGCCCCAGGCGATATAGAAGCCGAAGCGATCGTGCATGATGTCGATCGAGTGGAAGTAGCCGTCCTCCCAGACGAAGAACTTGAACACGTAGACGACCTGCAAGCCGACGCAGACCAGCATCGCGTTGCTGAGCTGACCATGCAGGTTGATCTGCCCGGCCGCGTCCGAGAGCACCATGATGCTCCAGCCCATCATCGCGTAACGGCAGTTGATCAGCTGCTTGAGCTCGACGCCGGCGATCCGCGGGTGCAGCTGGGTGCCCCAATAAAAGTCCCAGACCGGCCGGCCCGTCCCGCCCGCGTCGCTCGACTTGGGCATGCGCAGGCCTTGGACGTAGAGCACCAGGCAGAGCACCAGCGCGAGCAAGCTCGAGGTCACCAGCAATTCGCCGAAGTGATCGTAGACGACCGAGGCGTCGAACAAGCCGAGCGGTCCGCTCGCCAGCCACCAGACCAAGTGGGTGACGATGAACGCCGCCACGCCGTTGAGCTTGTAGCGGGGCCGATTGCCCGCGGGCGAGACCGGGCCATCGCGCAGCTCACCCGGCAGCAAGATCAAGAGCGCGGCCTGAAAGGTCAGCCAGACCAGCAGCATCCCGGCCGCCGTCAGCGAGGGCCGCGGGAGTCCAGCGAGGAGCTCGAGCGGCGCGGCACAGGCCGCGAGCACGCTGCCGTCGAAGTCGACGGTGATCACGTACAAGAGCAGCACGAAGAGCGGCGAACCGAACAAGAGCACGGTCGGCATCAAGGTCGCCGTGAACCAGCTGCCCTGCCCTGCCAACCAATCGCCTGCGCTCGATGGACTCGTAGAACGTGCCATTGCGGGAGACTGGATTTGCGCGCTCGCGCAAACAACCGCAAAGCAGCTCGCGCTCGCGCCGAGTGACCGGCATCACCTATTCGCCGCCTCCCTTCACGCGAGCGAGGCCGAGCTCGACTCGAGCCATGCACTCGCGATCGGATTGTGTGCGGCAGATCAACTCCAAGCGCTTCCAGGTGCTCGGCATGTCGGCCGCGAGCTCGACCGCGAGCTCGGCCAGCTCGCGGGCCTCGTCGAGCGTGTCGGGTGAACGCGACAGGTAGAGGGCCAAGTTGGCCAGCGCGGTCGGCCGCTCGGGGTCGCGCTCGAGCGCCGCCCGAGTGAGCGCAATTGCTTCGTCGGTGTCGCCGAAGCGATCGCGGATCGCCGCGAGCCCGACCAAGGAGCGGGGATGATCCGCGAGCACCTCGTCGAGGATCCGCCGATAGCCACGCTCGGCCTGCAGCCAGCGCAGCGGCGACTCGGGCGAGCGCGCGAACTCGCCGTGGATCGCGAGCGCGAGCGCGTCGGCGAGTCGCTCGCGATCGAGCGGGCTGATCAGCTCGCCCTGCCAGCGATCGATCGCCACGCGTGAAGGATCCTCGTCGACCCGAGTCGGCGCGCGGCCGGCCGGGAGTCGGGTCTGCCACAAGGGCGGCTCGCCTCCACCCGGAAGATCGATCCCAGCCAGGACCGCGGTGCCGGGGGACTCGAGCGCGACCGGACCACGCCAGCTCGACAGCGCCGCGAGCACGCGGCCCGACTCGTCTTGGGCCCTCGCCGCGGCCCGCCAGATCGCGGCCCGCCGAGGTTCGGCCAGCTGCCACTCGCTCGGCTCGCGGTAGAGGTGCTGGGCCGGCAGCGCGACCAGATCCGGCCGCGCGCCCTCGAGCACCCGCGCCGCCGTGATCCCTGCGCTGAGGTCATCGCTCTGGCTGAGCACCAAAGCGTCGCTGGGTGTTCGAGCCAGCGCGGCGCGGGTCCAAGCGTGCGGCGCCCACGAGCGCGTGACCTCGAGGTCGGCCAGGCTCGTCCAGCCCGAGGGGATCCACAGCGCGACCAGCAAGAGCGGCAGCGCGACCGCCCGCAGCGGCGGACGCTCGAAGGTCCAGCGATGGATCGAGAGCCCGATCAGCAGCGCCGCGACCCAGATCAAAGGCGCGCCGGTCTGGCGATCGTGGCCGCCCATCGGGTTGATCGCGACCGCGTAGATCAGCTCGACCGCGACCAGCCAAGTCGCCCCGAGCAGCAAGCGATACTCGGGATCGCGGGCGTGCTCGCGTCGGCGCTCGGCGTCGCGCAGCGGTCGGGTCAGCCCGAACAAGAGCGCGGCGACGGCCAGCAGCAGACCGAAAGGCCCGAGGTCCTCGGCCAGGCGCTCGACGACCAGGCGCAGCTCCAGCGACCACGCGCGCATGCCCATCCCCTGGAGGCGAAGCGCGAAGCTCTCGCGGATCGAGCGGGCCTGGACGTGATCCCAGGTGCGCGCGAGCGTCTGCGGATCGCCCCAGTCGGTCACGGGCCCGTGCGCCGAGCTCAGCGGCAGCGTGAGCACGACCAAGCTGGCGAGCACGACGAAGAGCGGGGCCCAGCGCGACCAGGGCTCACGCCGAATCCGAGCGATCGTCCAGACCAAGACCACCGCCGGCAGCAAGGCCAGACGAAGATCGCCAAAGCCCCAGACCCCGACCACCGCCGCCATCATGCCGAGCAGCCGTCGTGAGCTCCGCTTCGACTCGTCGACGAGCGGGTCGAAGCCCCACGCCGTCGCGGCCAGCAAAACCAGCCCGAAGCCGTAAATCTCGACCACCCGGCCGTTGCGCGCCAAGGTCAGCGCCAAGGGCAGCCACAGGCCCAGGCACCAGAGCAGCGACCAATGAGCGTCGCGGCGAACCAGCATCGCGAGCAGCAGGCCGATCGCGCCGGCCGTGCACGCGCTCGAGAGCAAGGCCATGCGAAAGCCCAGCGTGCCGATCGGCAACAGCGTGGTCAGGTGCAAGAGCGGCACGTAGCCCGGCACCCCGGTCGGGTGCATCACTCCGAGCTCGGCGCCCGCGGACGCGATCTCGCCCGAATCCAGCCAGAAGTGAGCCGGTGAGGCGCCGATCAGCAGGAAGACGAACGCGAGCCAAGC
The DNA here is from genome assembly GCA_035904925.1 of Nannocystaceae bacterium. GTDB lineage: Bacteria > Myxococcota_A > Polyangia > Nannocystales > Nannocystaceae > Plesiocystis. Next base: position 1,556 of record JAMHUH010000268.1, on the reverse strand, counting down.
GATGGCCAGCACGTGACGCACGGACGCGCAGTCTCGACCGGTGGCCCCCCGCGCGCAAGGGCGGCGCGTGAACCAGCGCCCGACCATCGGCGAGCAGGGAGGGTCGAGTCCCATCGCTCGAGCGTCGGCTTGGGCCAGCGAAACGCGCGGGTCGAGGCGGGGCGCAGATCCGTTACCCTGCGGCCATGCCCGGTCGGCCGCGCATCTACGTCGTCTACACGGGCGGGACCATCGGCATGCGCAAGACGGCGCGCGGCTACGTGCCCGAGTCGGGTCACCTGCAGCGACTCTTGGCCGAGATCCCGCGCTTTCGCGATCCCGGCGTGCCCGAGTTCGAGATCGTCGAGTTCGAGCCGCTGCTCGACAGCTCGAACATGAACCCCGGCCACTGGCTGCAGATCGCCGATCAGATCCGCAGCAACTACGCCGACTACGACGCCTTCTTGGTCTTGCACGGGACCGACACGATGGCCTTCACCGCCGCGGCGCTGAGCTTCATGCTCGAGGATCTGGCCAAGCCTGTCGTCCTGACCGGCTCGCAGATCCCGCTCGAAGAGACCCGCAACGACGCGCAGAGCAACCTCTTGACCGCGCTGCTCTTGCTCGGTCGCTACCACGACCGGCTGCCCGAAGTGATGGTCTTCTTTGGTGACAGGCTGCTGCGAGGCAACCGGGCGACCAAGGTCTCGGTCACCGGCTTCGACGGCTTCGACTCGCCCAACTTCCCGCCCCTCGGCCGCGCCGGCATCGACATCGACATCGACTGGGAGCAGGTGCTGCCGCCCCGGACCCACGCGCTGGGCCGCGGCGGCGATGCGGTCTCGGTCGTCGCGCTCGGCAGCGCCCAGGTCGGCGCCTTTCGGATCTTCCCCGGCCTCGAGCCGCGCCTGCTCGAGGCCGTGCTCGCACCACCGACCCGAGGCCTCGTGCTCGAATGCTACGGAGCCGGCAACGCTCCGGCCGCGAACCCCGAGTTCATGCGGGTCTTGGCCGAGGCGACCGCCCGCGGCGTGGTGATCGTCGACGTCACCCAAGCCCTGCGCGGCTCGGCCAACCTCTCGCTCTACGCGACCGGTCGCGCGCTGCTCGACGTTGGCGTGGTCAGTGGCTTCGATCTCACCGCCGAGGCCGCCCTGGCCAAGCTCGTCTATTTGTTCGCCAAAGGGCTCGCGCCCGATCAGGTCGAGCGGCTGATCCAGCAACCGCTGGTCGGCGAGCTGACGCCGCCCACGGTCGAGCACACCGGCTCGGCCTGGACCGCCGCGGATCGCCAAGGTCGCTGAATTGTCCGAGTCCGTGAATCATGGATTCACGACTCCGAAAATGCTGAATCACTGGCGGACGCAATCAAACGTGCGCAGAACCAAAAAAGTAGCCCCGGACACTCGCGTGTCCGGGGCATAGATCTGGCAGCGTCCTACTCTCCCACAGAGTGACCCCTGCAGTACCATTGGCGCAGGAGGGCTTGACTTCCGAGTTCGGGATGGGATCGGGTATGGCCCCTCCGCCATGACCACCAGAAAACATGCTCAGTCGCTGGCGGCGACTGAACCGAC
>JAMHUH010000267.1:0-6994 GCA_035904925.1 Nannocystaceae bacterium | reverse complement strand
GGCCGGCGCGGCGGCTGGGGCCGCGACGCTGTGCAAGCAGCCCAACGGGGTGATCTTGCCGGTGGTCGGGCTGATGGCGCTCGGGCCCGAGCTCGCGCCCACGGGTTCGTGGCGCGAGGCCTGGCGCGAGCGCGTGCGCGCGCTCGAGTGGACGCGGCTGGCTTGGGTCGTCGCGGGCTTCGGGCTCGTCCACGTCCCGATCGCCAGCCAGTACCTTGGCCGGGGCGAGCTCGGCAGCTTGATCGACGGCTACGTGTTCAACCGCTGGACGCTCCGCTACTTGGGCGCGCGCGAGGCTGGCTGGCTCGACTCGGGCAAGGAGGGCGCGCTGGCCTTGGCCCACTTCCTCGCGCTCCCGCTGGTGCTCGCCGGCTTCGCGCTCGTCGCCCCCACGACGCCCGAGCAGCAGCGCGAGCGCGGCTTCGTGCTGGTCTGGCTGCTGGCCACGCTCTTCGCCGCGAGCTTGGGCGCGCGCTTTTACAAGGGCTACTTCGTCGCCGTCGCGCCTCCGCTGGTCCTGCTCGCGGCCGCGCCCTGGGGCCTGCTCGGGGTCCGCTCGTGGGCGCCTCGCTGGGCTCGCGCGGCGGCCTGCTTGCTGGTCGCGCCCTTGCTCGTTCGCCAGGGGCTGATCGTCGAGGCGCAGCGTCGCGATCGCCAGGTCGCCCACGACAGCGGGGCGCGAAAGATCGCCGATCACCTCGCCGCCCACACCAACCTGGACGACACGATCTGGGTGTGGGGCTGGCACCTGTGGGACGTCTATCCGCTGGCCAATCGGATGTCCGCGAGCCCGATCTACAAGTCGCTCGGCGTGCTCACGCCGCCCAACGACGACACCTGGCGACGACCCGCCAGCAAGTCGCGCTTCGTCGACTCCGCCCTGGCCGAGCGCTTGCTCGCCGATCTCGAGCGGGCGCGGCCGGCCTACGTCGTGCTCGGCTCGACCGTCCCGCGCGAGCAGTTCAGCGCGCTCACCGACTTGCTGCGTCGCGACTATCGCCGCGACTACCGAGTTCGGCTCGGCAAGGTCCAGTTCTGGGTCCGCAAGGACCGCTGAGGGCCGCTGAGAGCCCCGGCTCAGTCGGCGAATTCGTGGTCGAGGCCGGCGGCCTCGCGCAGCTCGCCGCGGACGATCGCGTCGGCCAGCGCCTCGAACTCGTCGCTCATGCTGCGATCGCCGGTGAAGGGCGCGACGTACTCGCGGATCTTCGCGTGGACCCGCATGAGTCGCGGGCTGCTCGCTTGCTCGCGCAGGTCGATCGCCCGGGCCGCCGCCGCGGCTTCGATCGCCAGGACTCGGGCGAGATTGCGGACCACCGCGGCCAGCTTGCGCGCCGCGATCGGGCCCATGCTGACGTGGTCTTCCTTGCCGGCCGAGGTCGGGATGGTGTCGACGCAGGCGGGCATGCTCAGGCCCTTGCACTCGCTGGCCAGCGCCGCCGCGGTCACCTGGGCCATCATGAACCCGCTCTCGAGTCCGGGGTCGTCGGTCAAGAAGGCCGGGAGGCCGCGCGACGCTTCGGGCGTGCAGAAGCGATCGATCCGACGCTCGCTGATCGTCGCCAAGGTGGTCAGCGCGGCGCAGCCATGGTCGGCCGGGAGCGCGACCGTGCCCGCGTGGAAATTGCCGCCGCTGAGCACGTCGAAGCCACGCGGGTGGTCTTCGCTGGGGTCGGCGAGCAGGACCAGCGGGTTGTCGGTGAAGCTGTCGAGCTCGATCGCGACGGCGCTGGCGATGTAGTGCAGGGCGGTCCGAGCGGCGCCGTGGACCTGCGGCATGCAGCGCAGCGAGTAGGCGTCTTGGACCTGGCCGCAGTTGACGTGCGAGCGGTTGAGCGCCGAGCCCTCGATCAACATGGCGATCGTCTCGGCGCTCTTGCGCTGGCCCGGGTGCGGCTTGCCGGCGTGGATCCGCGGGTCGCAGATCCGCATGGTCCCGAGCATCGCGTCGAGGCTGAGCGCGCCGAGGATGTCGGCGCTCTGCATCAGCTCGCCCGCGTCGTGGATCGCCAGCGCCGTGATCGCCGTCGTCACTTGGGTGCCGTTGATCAGCGAGAGGCCTTCTTTGGGCGCGAGCTCCAGCGGCGCGAGGCCGACCGCGGCCAAGCCGATCGCCGCCGGCACGCGCTCGCCCCCCTGGTTCACGAAGCCCTCGCCGATGACCGGCAGCGCGAGGTGGGCGAGGGGAGCGAGGTCACCGCTGGCGCCGACGCTGCCTTGGCTGGGCACGATCGGGAGCAAGTTGGCGGCGAGCAGCTCGAGCAGGCGGCGCGGGACGATCGGTCGAACCCCCGAAGCGCCGAGCGCCAGCGTGTGGGCGCGCAGCAAGAGCAGCGCTCGGACGACGTCGTCACCCAGCTGCGGCCCGACCCCGACCGCGTGGCTTCGCAGCAAGTTGCGCTGGAGATCGCCGAGCTTGTCGGACGCGATCCGAGTCTCCGAGAGCGCCCCGAACCCGGTGTTGACCCCATAGATGGTGTCACCCTCGCCGAGCGATCGCTCGAGCAGCGCCCGCGTGCTGTCGAGCTCGCGCTCGGCGGTCTGGCTCAAGCGGGCGGCCACGCCGAGTCGAGCGACCCGATGGACGTCCGCGATGCTGATGTGTCGACCGACGACGACGCTGGTTTCGGTCATGGCGCTCGGATAGCACGGCCCCTCGCCGGGACTTCGTGCCGGGGAACGACTCGGTCTCGTGACTCGGCCCACGTGGAGGTCTCGGCGTTGACCGCTCGCCGGAAACGCGTCTACGCTGGACGCCAATGCGAGTCTGCCCGGAGTGCGGGACTCGCTACGGCGATCAGGCGGGGTTCTGCCCGATGGATGGCAGCCGTCTCGGCGACGTACGCGAGACCGAGGGGGCCTCCACGGAGGTGCCCCGACCGAGCGCACTCTCGGGCGCGCCAGCGAGCGCATGGTCGGGGTTCGGCAGCTGGCCTGCCTCGCTCGGTCCCGCGCCTGCTTCGTCGAGCGTCGTCTCATCGGCCGAGGTCGCAGCGCCCGAGCCCACGGTCGCGCCGCCGAGCGGTCCCGCGATCCCGGCAGCGAGCCCACCGAGCGCTTCGCCGCCGATGCCCGCCGAGCCGCTCGAGTCGGTGCCGACGGCGATCGAGCGCCCGCCTTCGACCCCGCAGGCGGCCGCGCCCATCCAGCCCCGCGATCCAACCATGCGCTGGCAGCCGACGGGCAGCGGCCCGCGACCCGTCGCGCAGTCGGCCGCGACCTGGACGTCCGCGTCCGCTGCGATCCAGGCCGAGAACCCGCCCGCGCCAGAGCCCGCGCCCGCGAGTCCATCACCGGGCTGGGAGCGGCCCGCGTGGCTAGCCGTCGCGCCGAGCGAGCCCGAGGGGGAGCACGAAGAGTCCTTGATCGGCCAGGTGCTCGGCGACCGCTATCGCGTCGAAGAGCGGATCGGCTCGGGTGGCATGGGCGTGGTCTATCGGGCCAAGCACGTGGTGATCGGCAAGCGCGTCGCCATCAAGGTGCTCCGCCGTCGCTTCGCTCGTCACGCCGACGTCGCCCAGCGCTTCGGCCAGGAGGCTCGGGTCGCGTCGAGCATCAAGCACGCCAACGTCGTCGACATCAGCGACTTCGGGACCACGCCTGGCGGCAGCCCCTTTTGCGTGATGGAGCACCTCGAGGGCCACAGCTTGGCCAGCGAGATCGATCGCAGCGGGCGGCTCGAGCCTGGCTTCGCGATCGACGTCGCGATCCAAGTCGCGCGCGGACTCGCGGCGGCCCACCAAGCCAACGTCGTCCACCGCGATCTCAAGCCCGAGAACGTGTTCTTGATCCGTGGCGACACCCATGACGGGCGAACCCAGGCGATCGCCAAGATCCTCGACTTCGGCATCGCCCGCGTCGCCGACAACAAGCTGCGTCTGACCGCGGCCGGCTCGGTCATCGGCACGCCCGAGTACATGTCGCCCGAGCAAGCGCGCGGCGATGAAGTCGACGCGCGCTCCGATCTCTATGCGCTCGGGGTCATGCTCTTCGAAGCGCTCAGCGGCCAAGTCCCGCTGCGCGGCGACTCGATGGCGGGGACCTTGACCAAGCAGGTGTTCGAGGCGCCGCCGCAGCTGCGCGAGATCGATCCGCGCCTCGACGGCCTGCCCGCGCTCGAGGCCGTGCTGGCTCGCCTGCTGGCCAAGTCCCGCGAAGATCGGCCCAACGACGCGTCGGCGGTCATCCGGCTCCTGCAAGTCGCCGCCGCGAGCGATCTCGGTCGGCCCGATCCCGAGCTGCGACCGCAGGCCGCACACGAGAGCTGGGGTCGCAAGGATCCCGAAGTCCCGCGGCCGCGTCGCTCGACCATCATGATTGGGTCGGGCGCGATCACTTCCGCGCATACGGCCGTGCGCGTCGGTGACGGTCCTGCAACGGGCGACTTCGACGCCAAGGACGTGGACGATCCCGATCACGGCAAGCGACCCAGCGTGATCATCCGCGACGGCACGCCGGCCCGGCTTCGCCCAGCCAGGTTGGTTGGCCAAACGCGCTCCGACTTGGTTGGTCCCGCGACGCCACCTTCGTCGGCAGACGTGACCCCGCGTACACGAACCCCGACACCTGAACCCGAGCCCAGTGATGAAGTCCGGCGCCGCAAGCGAAGGCGAGCCCGTCGACAGCACTTGCCGCTGGTGCTGCTGGCCGCGGGCGCTGCGGTGTTTGCCGCGTTGGTGACCATCGGCTTCGTGCAGTGGTGGCAACGTCGCGGGGCAGAGGTCCCCAGCGAAACGAGTGAAGGCGAGCGCGAGTGAGCGACGTTCCTTTGCGCGGCCTCGAATGCCCAGACCCGAGCGGCAGTCGAACGACCCAGTGCGATCCGCCCGTGACTCCAGGACGGAGCACCGAACGCACCGCTCCACAACTCCTGAAATGGGTTACGCTACGGCGGCCCGGCTACCGACGACGAGCGAATCATGGCTGAACCGAAAGTGAACACCAGCGGCGGGACGATGGTCGCGAGCTCCAGCGACGCGGCTCCGACTGGCGGGACGATGATCGCCAGCGCGGCGCCTCCGAGCCGTCCCGCGAGCGAGCGAAAGGCTCCTCCGCAGCCGCCTCCACGCGGCACCATGGTCGCTTCGGGGCCACCGCCAGCGGTCGCGGCCATCAAAGTTGCCCCCCCGGTTGCCCCCGCGAAAGAAGACTTCGCGAGCGGCGGCACCATGATGGCGAGTGGCGATCCCACGCCGGCGCCCATCGAAGTCGCGGCCTACGAAGCGCCGAGCAACGATCTCACGGGCAAGACCCTGCTCGGCCGCTACGAGATCCTCAAGAAGCTCGGTGAAGGCGGCATGGGCACCGTCTATCTCGGCGAGCACACGACCATCAAGAAGCGGCTCGCGATCAAGGTCCTCAGCCAAGAATTCGCGCACAAGAAGGACCTCAAAGATCGCTTCCTGCAAGAGGCCCGCGCGGCCTCGATGATCAGTCAAGAGAACGTCGTCGAGATCAACGACTTCGGCGACACGCCCGACGGCTCTTCGTTCTTCGTGATGGAGTTCCTCGCTGGCGAGGACCTCTCCGACACGATCAAGAAGCAAGGCCATCTGCCCTGGGCGCGGGTCAAGCCGATCATGCTGCAGATCTGTCGGGCGCTGGCCGCTGCCCACGAGGCCGGCATCATCCACCGCGACATGAAGCCCGAGAACTGCTTCCGGATCACCCGGGGCAAGAACGAGGACTTCATCAAGGTCCTCGACTTCGGCATCGCCAAGGTCACGACCGAAGAAGAGGGCGGCAAGGAAGGCAAGGGCCTGACCAAGACCGGCATGATCTTCGGCACGCCCGAGTACATGTCGCCCGAGCAGGCCCAAGGCGCCAAGCCGGACCATCGCGTCGACGTCTACGCCGTCGGCGTGATCATGTACGAGCTGCTGACCGGCAAGGTCCCCTTCCACGCGGAGACCTTCATGGGGATCTTGACCAAGCACATGTTCGAGGTGCCCCAGGCACCCTCGGCCATGGCTCCCGACGCCGACATCCCGGTCGAGGTCGAGGCGATCATCCTCAAGGCGCTGCAGAAGGACCGCGACCTTCGCTTCCAAGACATGGCCGAGATGGCCGAGGCGATCGAGCGGGTCGGCACGGGCGCGGCCGCGGTCGCGGTCATCAACGAGAACATCGCGCGGCCCACCCAAGGCGAGATGATGTTCACCGGTGGTCGACCGACTCCGGTGCCCGGCACCATCCCGCCGATCGCAGTCGGCTACGAGGAGCCACAAAAGTCCAAGCGCGGGCTGATGTTCGGCTTGGTCGGCGGGCTCGTGCTCGCGGCCGCCGGCGTCGGTGCCTTCTTCGCGTTCAACAAGACCGAGGAGCCCACGCCCGTCGTCGAGGCCGAGAAGCCCAAGACCGAGGAGCCTGCGACCGTCGCGGGGCCGCCCGTGGTCACGCCCGATCCGGCGCCGGAGCCCGAGAAGGTCAAGGAGATCGCCCAGGGCGTGGCGACGGTGATGTACACGATCACCACCAAGGACCCTGACGGCAACCCGGTCGAGGCCAAGATCCTCGATCCGCGTGACAACGCGATCTACGGCCGAACCAACGGCGAGAGCGTTGGCGTCGAGAAGCAGGACGAGGAGCTCGAGCTGGTCCTGCGCGCCGAGGGCTTCGACGACATGCCGGTCAAGATCATCCCGGATCGCGACAAGGAGTTCGAGTTCGTGCTGAACCCGGTCAAGAAGAAGACCACCGTCAGCACCGGCAAGAAGCCCGGCAAGCCCGAGCCCGAGAAGACCGACCCCAAGCCCGATCCCAAGGCCGACCCCAAGCCGAAGCCCGAGAAGACCGATCCTCCGCCGCGTCGCGTGACCTCGGACCTCAAGGATCCCTTCGGTCGCGGCGGCAAGTAGGGGCTGGGGGTTTTTAGGAGGGCGTTCGGCCGCCCTCCCTCACGGCGAGCAAGCTCGCCGCGAGCCTCCCACCCCACAGGCGCTTCGCGCCTGTTCAGCTGGTTTTCAGGCGGGCGTTCCGCCGCCCGCCCTCACGG
>JAMHUH010000266.1:0-3712 GCA_035904925.1 Nannocystaceae bacterium | reverse complement strand
AGGCCGGCCAACCATGCCGAGATCCCCAGCGTGTTGGTCATGTAGAAGAGCAGCAGCAGGCCGGGGACCGTGTTGTAGATCCCGGTGCCGACGCTGCCGAGCGCGTAGCCGAGGTAGAGGCCGCGGTCGAGCTTGGAGCGATCGAGAGGACGCGCGGTCCCGGCTTCCTTCGTCGCGCTCACCCGAACATCATTGCCCGAGTTGGTCGTCGGCGTCGACGGCGATCGGCTTGGGCACGAACGTCAGGCACAGGACGACGGCACGGCTCGTCGCGTGCACTTCATCCGCCGAGCAGCCAGATCGCAAACCCGAGGACCGGGACGATCAGCACCACGAGGCCGATCACATCCCCGCGGCCGAGTCCTGGGCCGGGCTCGGGTCGACGGTCCATGGCGCGCTCGCGAGCGACGAGAAAGAGCGGAACCATCACGCTGATCCCGATCGGGAAGCTGAGCAGGATGTAGGCCCAGACCCCGCGAACTTCGAGCCGACGCGCCTCGACGACCATCCAGGTCATCACGGCCACGCCGAGCATGAACATGTCGATCGTGATCGAGGTCGTCGCGTGGTTGGCGAGCAGGGCGGGCCAGAACGCCACGAAGCCGGTCGCGAGATCGACGTTGGCGTCCTGCATGAACAGCAGGTTCTGCCGCCAGCAGGTCACGAGCGCGAGCAAGGCGAAGCCGAGGTAGAGCGGCGAGAGTCGAGTCGCTCGCGGATGCATCGCGCGAGAGTACTCGCTCCGGTCGTCGGGCTACGCGCCCCGGCGCTGGACATCCTCGCCTGGTATGTTTGACCCGATGACCGAGCTCGCTCGCCAGCATCATGCCTTCGCGGCGTACCTCGACCTCGAGGCGATCAGCCCGACCAAGCACGAGTACCTCGACGGCCACGTGTGGGCGATGGCGGGCGGCAGCCCCGAGCACGCTGCGATCGCGGTGAACGTCGCGGTGCTGCTCTCGGCCGCGCTGCGCGACCAACCGTGCCGCGTATACAGCTCGGACTTGCGCGTGCGCGTGAAGGCGACTGGGCTCGCTACCTACCCAGACATCTCGGTGGTGTGCGGAAAGTTGGAGACCGATCCCGACGATCCCGGTGGCAACACGGCCGTCAATCCGACGCTGCTGGTCGAGGTGCTGAGCCCGTCCACCGAAGACTACGATCGCGGCGAGAAGCTGGCCCACTACAAGCGCATCGCGTCGATCCGCGAGGTCCTGTTGGTCGCCCACGACGAGCGACGGCTCGAGCTGTGGACCAAGACCGCGACGGGCTGGACTCTGGAGGTCGTGCGCGGCGAGGCGTCGCTACAGCTGCACTCGCTCGGCTGCGTGCTCGACCTCGCCGAGGTCTACCGCGACCCGCTCGTCTGACTTCGCCTCATGAGCGAGCGGATAGGCGTCGCGGTTCATTCTGGGCCGGGCGGCGATCGACCGGATGGGGGCGTTCGGCGACGGGTAGCGAGGCGCGTGTGCCGGCATGCTCTGGCGCCGGACGAATCCACTGGTTGCTCGTGTACCGACGCGCAATGATGAACGCATGAGCCCGCGACGAGAACCGGCGATATGGGTGGCGTTGGCGGCCCTGGGTTGCACACCGCCCGCCGCCTTCGCGCTCGACGAGGCGGGCAGCGGCGAAGCGAGCGACGAGGGGGACTCGACGACGACGACGGGCGTGGGCGAGGGCGACGAGACGGTCGGGCCGAACGACGTGCCCTTCGAGCTGGTCTCGGCCGCGATGAACCTGACGGGGGAGTTCGTCGCGCTGCGCTTCAGCGAGCCGGTCGGGCCGTGCCCGAGCACGCGGTCGAGACCTTCGTATGACCCCTGCTGAGCATGTAGCCGAGCGGCCCGCGCTCACGACGACGCGCTGGTCGGTGCTCTCGCGAGCGGGCTCGAGCACGTATCGGACGAGCTGGTCTGAGCTCGGTCAATCCTCGGCCTCGGGATCCTCGGGCGGCTCGGGCTGCACGCCGACGCGGGTGATCCCGCTGCCAGCGTAGATCGACTCGCCAAAGAGCTCGTGGGTCGCCGGGTAGGAGTCGGGAGCACGGGCTTCGACTTCGGCCTCGCACATGCGCGAGAACTCGCTGAAGTATTGAAATAGGGTCGAGCGCTCGGTGCAGTACATCCAAGCCGCGATCGCCTGATCCGCGATCGGCTGGGCATACTTGGCCATGGCCTTGCAGTAGGCCTCGACCTGGCCCGCGCTGCGAACTCGCGCGGGCAGCTTGGCCCGATCGAGCTGATCCGCGAAGAGCTGGTAGAGCGAGGCAGTCCGGGCGGCGCCGACGAGCATCCATTCGGCGCTGCCGGTCTGCTTGACCTCGGCGTAGTGCTTGCCAGTCGCTTGCCCGAGCGCGGCTTTTCGATCGACGAAGATGGCGAGCTGCTTGACCGAGGCTTCCCGTTTGATGATCTCATCGTGATAGGCCCGCTCGCGGACGGGATCGCCGGAGTCGCGGCCATCTCCGAAGTAGAAGTCGAGATCGTCGGGTAGCTCGAGCGCCAGGAACTCTTCGTATTGGGCGTCGGCCCGATAGACGATCGCCATCGCCCAGGCGGCCTTGAAGCGCTCGAGCCTCGGCCGATCACCCTCGGGAATGTCGATGTTCTTGCCCCGCGCGGCCAGCTTGTCGATCTTCTCGAAGCGCTCCTGCGCGGCCGCGGCCAGCTTGGAGTTGCGGCGATGCACGGTGACGATCGATTGGCTCGGCAAGCCGCAGCGCTCGGGTCGTTTGGGCTTGGCGCTCGGCATGCTCGGCATGCTCGGCATACTCGGCATGGCTTCACGGGCGATCGAGATGCACGAGTCCATGAGCAGCGGCTTGGGACACGAGCGCCGCCAGTCGATCTGCGCGATCACGGCCTCGGCGACGAGCGCCCGATCGAGGCCGCCCTCTTCCTCGAAGTTGGCCAGGTACGCGATCGCGTGCTTGCGCTGATCCTTGGTCGAGTCGAGCAGGTCGTGCTGCGACCAGAAGATCTGTGCGACCTTCTCGGGGTCGTCGCGCTGGTCGGGCTCGTAGAGGTGTTGGTACGCGACCAAGTCGCGCTTGGCCGCGTCACGCTGACCGAGGCCGATCCGAAACAAATAGGCGTTTTGCAGGGCCTCGGGCGCCCGCACGTCCTCGCCGGCCTGCTTGGCGAATTGCTCGAAGTGCGTGGCGGCTTGCTCGTATTCGGCCGTGTTGGCGTGGGCTTGGGCCAATTCGTGGAGCGTGTCGTCATCGAGCGCGGGCTCGGGCTCGCGCGCCCAGCCAAGCCCGGCGATCGCAGCCAGCACCAGCGATGCCGGCAGCGTCAGCGCGAGGATGAAGCCGGCACGTCGGCGAGGGCTCACGCCTCGAGGGTCGCACCTACGCAGCAGCCACGCCAGCACGAGCCAGCACGTCGAGTCCTGGGCTTCATTGAACCATCCAGGCCGAGCGGGGACTGCCTGGCCATGGTCCGAACTCGCGCCCTCCCACTCGCCCTGACCGTCGCCTCGGCGCTCACGACCGGCTGCTCCTCCAGTGACTTCGGCATTTCGCCCGGCGGCAGCCAGGACATCGAGCTGGCCCGCTCGATCATCGAGGACGGCCGGGTTCCGCGGGCGGACCAGTTCACCGCCGAGGGCCTGTTCTCCCAGCACGACATCGCGACGCCGTCCTCGACCGAGCCCTGCGCCGAGCTCCTGTGCCCGCGCGCCTCGATCGCCCGGATCGAGCCGGTCG
>JAMHUH010000265.1:0-7763 GCA_035904925.1 Nannocystaceae bacterium | reverse complement strand
GATCGAGCCGATCGTGACCAGCCCTGGCGATCCGCAAGGTCGGACGCGGACCAAGGCGCTGTGGCCTCTGGTGTTGCTCTGGGTGTTGTTCCCGATGCTGATCCTCGATCTGCTCTTGCGCCGCGTCAGCCTCGGCGTCCGCAAAGTCAGCGTTTAACGTCATGGAGGGCGTTCCGCCGCCCTCCCCCCAGTTGGACGGAGTCCAACCGGGGCCCCCCTCCTGCAAGCGCTTCGCGCCTGTTCGCTTCGCGTTCGCTCGCTCATGACGTCGTTCGTGGGGCGTCTTGGGGACGAGCGCTTCGCGTTCGCTCGCTCATGACGGGTTTCGTGGGGCGTCTTGGGGACACTTCGCAGTGCATTGAACCAGTACGACAACTCACGTGTCGGGGGCGCTGGCGAGCTGCCCCAGCGGACATCCTGTCGACATGCAACGTGCCTTCTCGACTCGCTTGTCCTTCTTGTTCGCTGGCTGCGTCGTGCTCACGACCGGCTGCATCATCACCATCACCGACGACGTCGCCGACACGGCCAACGACGAGCTCGGCGACACGACCGACTCGTCGACGAGCATGGGCGAGTCGAGCTCGAGCTCGAGCGGCGAGACGACGACCGACTCGACGAGCATGGGCGAGACGACCAGCTCGACCGACGCGACCGATACGACCACCGACAGCAGCGACACCGGCACTGGCGACTGCGCGCCGATGGCCGCGATGAACGGGCCCGAGGACTGCTTCATGCCGCGCGGGTGGTTCTGGACTGGCGAGGGCTGCGAGCAGATCACCTGCACCTGCCAAGGCGACGACTGCAACGCGCTCTTCCCCGACGAGAACGCCTGCTTGGCCAGCTACGGCGACTGCCCCGTGGCCCCGCCGCCAGACAGCTGCGATCCCCAGCTCGCCGAGGGCGTCGGCTTCTGCGAGCTCTTCTTGGGCTGGAAGTGGGACGGCCTCGACTGCGTGCCGCTCTCGGGCTGCGAGTGCAGCGGGCCCGACTGCGGCAACCTCTATCCCGAGGTCGACCTGTGCAAGGACGCCCATCTCGGCTGCGGCTTCGGCCCCGACTGCACGCCCGACGACGCGATCGGCTCCGGCGACTGCGACCTCTTCTTGGGCGTGGTCTGGACCGGCGACAACTGCTTGGGCATCAGCGGCTGCGAGTGCATCGGCACCGACTGCGACAACCTGCCGCTCGACGAGCAGACCTGCTGGGACGAGCACGGCCTGTGCGAGCCGCCGCCCCCGCCCGAGTGTCTGCCCGAGGACGCGATCGGTGTCGGCATGTGCGACGCGTTCTGGGGCTACGCTTGGAACGGCAGCGAGTGCGTCGGCCTCAGCGGCTGCGCTTGCGAAGGCCTCGACTGCGAGACCCTGCCCTTCGAGCCCGGCCTGTGCGAGCTCGAGCACGAGCAATGCGGCGGCAATGTCCCGCCCTGCCAGGGAGTGATGGACGCCACGGGCGTTGGGCTTTGTCAGCTCTTCTTCGGCTACAAGTGGAACGGCATGGCTTGCGAAGGTGTCAGCGGGTGTACTTGCGAGGGCCAGGACTGTGACTTCCTCTACCCGGAAGTCGACGTCTGCCAGCTCGATAACCTCGGCTGCCTGTAGTTCTGGCAGGAACCAGCTCGATCGATCTTCCGATCACGAGCGGGTCTTCACGCGACGAGCGAGTGATCCCACTCGCTCGTTGCGTTCGCGATCCACTCTCGCGAACCAAAGCGAATATCATCGCCGACCATGGCTTCGCGTCGGCTCTCGCTCCGTCCGCTCTTTCCGCTGCTCATCCTCGCCGCATGTGGCGATGGCGGCCGTGCCAGCGACGCTGACGAGGGCATCACCAACAACGACGAGATCGGCAGCGAGAGCGCGAGCGAGAGCGCGAGCGAGAGCTCGACCACCGCCAACGACACCTTCGACAGCAGCAGCAGCGAGACCGGCTGCTCGCCTTGCGGCAGCGACTGCTGCACGCCCGACGAGACCTGCGACGAGATGCTGCTCGAGTGCGTGCTCGACTGTGGCGACGCCGATCCCTGCGGCGATCCGGCGATGTGCTGCGGCGAGGGCCAGGTCTGCTACGCGGGCGGCTGCATCGTCCCGGGCGACGCTTGCGAGGTCGGCGTGTGTGCCACGGACACCGAGACCGGCTGCAAGCCCGACGAGGTCTGCGACGGCGAGCTCGGCTACTGCGTGCCCGACATCACCAACGCCGACTGCACCTTCACGCCCGAGGCCGGGGTCTTCGATCCGGTCCCGCGCTTCACCTGGGGCGTCCGCAAGGTCCGCAACTGCATGGACGATAGCCAGTGTCAGAAGGAAGAGGTCTGCAACGCCGGCACCTGTGCGGTGACCTGGCCGCACCTGACCCCGGCCGACGACGACAACCCAGCCCACTATCAGGTCTGCTCGACGCCCTCGGTCGGCGACCTCGACGGCGACTGCATCCCCGAGATCGTGTTCAACAGCTACAACGCGCAGAACTACACGGCCAACGGGATCCTTCGGGCGATCCGCGGCGACACGGGCGAGAAGCTGTGGTCGATCACCGACCCCGCCTACCGCAGCGACTCGGCCGCGACCCCGGCGATCGGCGACCTCGACTACGACGGCTCGCCCGAGGTCGTGAACCCGGGCGAGGGCACCTGGCTCTACGCGGTCGCAGCCGACGGCACGATCTTGTGGAAGTCGGACAACTACTCGGGGGCCGGTCGCTCGGGCTCGCCCTCGATCGTCAACATGGACCTGCAGGGCAACGCCGAGATCGTCTATGGCCGCACGGTCTTCGACTCGAACGGCGCGCTGCTCTGGGCCGGCGCGGGCAGCATCGGCAACAGCGGCGGCGTCGGCCAGCTCTCGTGCGTGGCCGACCTCGACGGCGATCTCCGACCCGAGGTCATCGCCGGCAGCACGGCCTACGAGTTCACCGGCACGGTCGGCGTCGACTTCTCCGGCTCGGCCCTGTGGACGACCGGCGCCGACGGCTTTTGTGGCGTGGCCGACTTCCAGCTCGACGGCATCCCCGAGGTCGTGCTCGTCCGCGGCGGATCGATCGACGTGCTCGACGGCCCGACCGGCGCCGTGTTGGCTCAGTTCGCGATCCCGGGTGGCGGCGCCGGTGGCCCGCCCAACATCGCCGACTTCGACGGCGACGGCTTCCCCGACATCGGCACGGCCGGCGGCAGCAACTACGTGGTCGCCAAGTTCGACGGCATGTCGACCATGACCAAGCTCTGGCAGGCCGCGACCAAGGACGTGTCTTCGAACCGGACCGGCTCGTCGGTGTTCGACTTCGACGGCGACGGCCGCAGCGAGGTCATCTACGGCGACGAGTGGTACCTGCGCATCTACCCGGGCATCGAGCCCGACTGCGCGCTCAATCCGGTCGGCCCGGCCTGCGACGGGATCATGACCGACGCCGAGATCCTCTTCATCGACATCAACTCGTCGCGGACCCGGGCCGAGTATCCGGTCATCGCCGACGTCGACGGCGACTTCAAGGCCGAGATCATCGTCTCGACCAACAACGAGTCGAGCCAGGGTGACATCGGCGACGCCGGCATCGAGGTGTTCGAAGACCGGCTCGACAACTGGGTCACGACCTTGCCGATCTGGAATCAGCACACCTATCACGTGACCAACGTCGACCCCAAGGGCGGCATCCCGCTGGTCGAGCAGAACAACTGGTCGTTCCCGGCCGGCGATCCCTACAACTCCTATCGCCGCAACGCCCAAGGTGGGGTCGAGAACTGCGCCCCCGACCTCGTGCTCCAAGACCTCGATCAAGTCGGCATGTGCACCGACGAGGTCACCTTCAAGGTCCGCGTCTGCAACCAGGGCTGCCTCGGCGTCGGCCCGGGCGTCAAGGTCACGTTCAGCGAGGCCGACGCGGGCGTGATCGGGACGGTCGAGACCAACAAGGCCATCCCGGCTGGCGCCTGCGTGTCGGTCCAGATCACGGTGCCGACGCCCGCCAACCCGCCGCTCGACGTCAGCGCCAGCGTCGACGACGACGGCATGGGCAAGGGCGCGCTCAACGAGTGCATCGAAGACAACAACGCGATCGGCCCCAAAGAGCTGTGCATCACGATCGGCTGAGTTCGAACATGCAACGCGTCGAGATCCTCCACTTCTCCGACATCCTGTGCGTGTGGGCCTACGTCGAGCAGGCCCGAGTGACCGAGCTCGCCGCGACCTTCGGCGCGCAGGTCGACATCCGCGCTCACTTCGTCCAGGTCTTTGGTGACGCGCGCGGCAAGTTGGTCCGCGGCTGGGCCGATCGCGGCGGCGGAGCGGGCTACGCCGCCCATGTCCAGGACATCTGCGAGCGCTTCGAGATCGGCCCGATCCACCCGGCCTGTTGGGCGCAGACGGTGCCGAGCTCCTCGCTGGCCTGCCACCTCTACCTGCGGGCGATCGGCGTGGCCGAGGCCGCGGGCGAGCTCCCGAGCGGCGCGATGGATCAAGCCGCGCGAGCTGTCCGCGAGGCCTTCTTTCAGCAGGGCGTCGACGTCTCGCAAGCCCACGCGCTGCGCTCGATCGCCGCCGCCTGCGGGCTCGATCGCGGCCCGATCGACGACGCGCTCGAGCGCGGCCTCGCCCACGCGGCGCTCGACCGCGACCTCGAGCTCGGCCGGACCCACGACGTGCGGATGAGCCCGACCTTGCTCTTCAACGAGGGCCGGCAGCGGCTGGCCGGCAACGTCGGCTATCGCGTGATCGAGGCCAACGTGCGCGAGCTGCTGCTGCATCGCGAGGGCGGCGCGTCCTGGTGCTGAGCGTTCGCGCCGGGCAGACGCGGCCCAGATGCGTTCGCGCCGGCCTCACCCCGCCATGTTCTTGCTGACCCTGTCCAGCCTCCCGCTCGCGTGCGGAGGTGGGGGCGCCAACGATCGCGGCGACGAGGTCGGCGAGACCGGGCTCTCGACCGAGGGCAGCGACAGCTCCGGCAGCGAGTCGGCCAGCGGCGAGTCGGCGACCGACGACGCCACGAGCGAGACCGGCTGCGCGAGCCCCTGCGGCGATCAGTGCTGCGACGCCGACGAAAAGTGCGACGAGCAGAAGCTCGAGTGCGTGCTCGACTGCGGCGCCGACGAGCCTTGCGGCAACGACGAGCCGGTCTGCTGTGGCGACGGCGAGCTGTGCTACGTCGGCCAGTGCATCATCCCGGGTGGCGCCTGCGAGGGTCAGGTCTGCGCGACCAAGACCGCCTCGGACTGCGACGCCGACGAGATCTGCGACTCCGACCTCGGCCTGTGCGTGCCCGACCTCGCCGACGAGTCGTGCACCTTCCAACCCGAGGCCGGCGTCTTCGATCCGGTCCCGCGCTGGTCGTGGGGCGTCCGGAAGGCCCGAAGCTGCATGATCGACGACGACTGCCAGGCCGCCGAGGTCTGCAACGCCGGCAGCTGCCAGGTGACCTGGACCCACGTCACCCCTTCGGTCGACGACTACCCCAATCACGTCCAGGCGATGGCCAGCCCGATGGTCGCCGACCTCGACGGCGACTGCATCCCCGAGGTCATCTTCAACAGCTTCGCGGGCTCGAGCTGGAATTCCGACGGCGTGCTGCGGGTCGTCCACGGCGACAGCGGAGCGCCGGTCTGGAGCCTCGGCGATCCGGCTTGGCGCAGCGACGCCTCGGCGATCCCGGCCATCGGCGACATCGATCTCGACGGCGACCTCGAGATCGTCAACGTCGGCGAGGACGATCACCTGATGCTGATCGATCACCTCGGCGCGCCGATCTGGAAGACCCAGAACGCCTACGCCGGCAACCAAAAGTCGGGCGCGCCCGCGCTGGCCAACTTCGATCTCCAGGGCGACGTCGAGATCGCCTATGGCCGGGCCATCTTCGACTCGGCCGGCACGCAGATCTGGGTCGGCAACGGTGGGATCGGGACCAACGGGGCCTACGCGGTCCTGCCCTGCGTCGCCGACCTCGACGGCGATCTGCGGCCCGAGCTGATCGGCGGCAACACGGTCTACGAGTTCAGCGGCACGGTCGGCATCGACTTCATGGGCAGCGTCCGCTGGCAGAGCGGCGGCGATGGCTTTTGTGGTGTCGCCGACTTCCAGCTCGACGGCCTCCCGGAGGTCGTGCTCGTCCGCGCGGGCAACATCGCGGTGCTCGACGGCCAGACCGGCACGCAGCTGGCCAGCTTCGTGATCCCCGGGGGCGGCAGCGGCGGTCCGCCCAACATCGCCGACTTCGACGGCGACGGCCTGCCCGACATCGGCACCGCCGGCGGAGCCCGCTACGTGGTCGTGAAGTTCGACGGCGTCTCGACCCTGACCAAGCTCTGGGACGCGGCGACCAAGGATCTGTCTTCGAACCGGACCGGCTCGTCGGTGTTCGACTTCGACGGCGACGGTCGCAGCGAGGTCATCTACGGCGACGAGTGGTACCTGCGCATCTACCCGGGCATCGAGCCCGACTGCGCGCTCAACCCGGTCGGTCCGCTCTGCGATCAGAACATGACCGACGCCGAGATCCTCTTTCGCGACATCGAGAGCTCGGCGACGCGGGTCGAGTACCCGGTCATCGCCGACGTCGATGGCGACTTCAAGGCCGAGATCATCGTCTCGACCAACAACTACTCGGACGCGGGCAACATCGGCGATGGCGGGGTCGAGGTGTTCGAGGATCGGCTCGACAACTGGGTCACGACCCGGCCGATCTGGAATCAGCACACCTATCACATCACCAACGTCGCGGCCGACGGCAGCATCCCCTTGGTCGAAGAGAGCAACTGGCTCACGCCGGCCGCCAAGCCCTACAACTCGTACCGCCGCAACACCCAAGGCGACGTCGAGAACTGCGCGCCCGACCTCGTCGCCCAGGATCTCGAGAGCGTCGGCATGTGCCTGGCCGAGGTCACCTTCTCGGCCCGCGTCTGCAACCAAGGCTGCCTCGGCGTCGGCCCGGGCGTCGCGGTCAGCTTCAGCGAGGCCGAGGCCGGCCTGCTCGCGACCGTCGAGACCGACAAGGCGATCCCGGCCGGCGGCTGCATCAAGGTCTCGATCACGATCCCGGCGCCGCCGAATCCGGCCTACGACGTCAGCGTCAGCGTCGACGATCAAGGCATGGGCGTCGGCGAGTTCAACGAGTGCGCCGAGGACAACAACCAGTTCGGCCCGGTCGAGCTGTGCCCGAACATCGGCTGAATCCGAGCGACGAGTTCACTCGATCGGCTTGGTTCGCAGGCGCTTCGCCAGGGTCACGAGGCCCACGATCAGCCCGCCTGCGACCAGCCCAGTCGCGCCCTGAAGCAGCACCTTGACCAGGCTGGCCTGGGCCTCGACGAAGTGAGCGAGCGGCCCGATCCCATGCACGAGGATCCCGCCACCGACCAAGAACATCGCGACCGTCCCCGCGATCGAGAGCCCCTTCATCAGGTAGGGCGCGGCGCGCAGGATCATCCTTCCGATCGCACGCGCAGCCGCGTTGCTGCGCCGCTCGAGCGCGAGACCAGCGTCATCGAGCTTGACGATCCCGGCGACCAGGCCATAGACGCCGACGGTCATCAGCGCCGAGATCGCGGCGAGCACCCCAGCCTGCATGGCGAGGCTCTGATCGGCGACGGTGCCGAGCGAGATCACCACGATCTCGGCCGAGAGAATGACGTCGGTCCGGATCGCCCCGCGGATCTTTTCGCGCTCGAAGGCCAGGATGTCGACCTTGGGGTCCGCGAGCGCTGCGACTTGAGCCGCGTGCTCGGTCTTCGCTTGGTTCGAGTCCGCGAGAAGCTTGTGGGCGACCTTCTCGAA
>JAMHUH010000264.1:0-5808 GCA_035904925.1 Nannocystaceae bacterium | reverse complement strand
CGACCGGCTCGGCGGGATCGAGGTCAGCGCCGAGGCGGGCGTCGTGCACCTGCGTGGGACCGTGCTCTCGCTCGACGCGGCCAGCGAAGCCGAGACGATCGCGGGCCGGGTCGAGGGCGTCGCCGCGGTCGCCAACGAGATCGAGCAAGAGGCTGGGGTCGAGCGTCGGCTCGAGCCGATCTTCGCCGCGCTGCGGACCCGCGCGAGCGAGTGGCTGGCCTACGCCCCGCTCGTGCTGCTCGCGGCGACCGTGGTCGGGCTGGCCTGGTTGCTCGCGCACCTGCTCGGCCGCTGGAGTCGAAAACGCAGCGAGAGCTCGACCTTCGTCCGCAACCTGATCGGCCAGGTGTTTCGCGCGGGCATCGTCGGACTCGGCATCGCGCTCGCGCTCGAGCTGCTCGGCGCGACCGCGCTGCTCGGCGCCCTGCTCGGGACCGCGGGCGTGATCGGCATCGCGCTCGGCTTCGCGTTCAAGGACACCGGCGAGAATTACATCGCCTCGGTCCTGCTCAGCATTCGCCAACCCTTCGACCCGCGCGACTACGTCAAGATCGGCGACGTCGAGGGCACGGTCGTCCGCCTGACCTCGCGCGCGACCGTGCTGCTGACGGTCGACGGCAACCATGTCCGCGTGCCCAACTCGGTCGTGTTCCGGGCGACGATCGTCAACTACACCCGCAACCCCGAGCGCCGCTTCTCGTTCGAGGTCGGCGTCGCCGTCGAGGCCGACCTGCGCGAGGTCCAAGAGCTCGCGGTCGCCACGCTCTTGCAGGTTCCGGGCGTGCTGGCCAAGCCGCCACCAGCCTGCTTGGTCGAAGAATTCGGCAGCTCGGCGATGACCCTCAGCGTCGCGGGCTGGATCGATCAGCGCAACGCCGACTGGTTCAAGGTCCGGTCCGAGGCCAAGCGCATGATCAAGTCCGCCTTCGAGCAGGCCAACATCGACGTGCCCGAGCCGATCTTCCGGGTCCGCACCACCACCTACGATGGCGGCGAGGCGACACCAACCAAGCCGGAAGCCGTCGCGCCCGATCCCGAGCTCGACGTCTCGCCCGACGAGCACCTCGTCCGGCAGATCGACCAGGAGCGCGCGACCCTGGCCAACGACGACCTGCTGCGCGAAGACGGCCGGCCCGAGTAGGCGCTCGACCGCGAAGGGAAACGCCCGCGTCGCGCGACCGTAGGCCCAGCGTGCCCACGATCCTGATCACCGGAGCAAGCGACGGCATCGGCCGTCAAACCGCCAAGGACCTCGCCGCGACCGGGGCCGACCTGATCGTCCATGGTCGCAGCGCCAGCAAGCTCGCCGAGCTCGTCACCGAGCTCGAGCATGTGCCGGGCCACGGCCGCGTCAGCTCGATCCGGGCCGACCTCGGCGATCTCGATCAAGTCCGCGCGATCGCGAGCGAGCTGGCCGAGCGCGTCGATGCGCTCGACGTCCTGCTCCACAACGCCGGCGTGTTCATGACCGAGTACCAGACCAGCGCGCAGGGCCACGAGGCGACCTGGGCGATCAACGTGCTCGCGCCCACGCTCGCGACCCACCTCTTGCTCGGCTTGCTTCGCGCGAGTCCAGAAGGTGGCCGGGTCATCAACGTCAGCTCCGTCGCGCACAATCGCGGCGCGAGCAATTGGGACGCGGTCGACTCGGCCGAGGGCTTCTCGGGCTACGCCGCTTATGCCCGGTCGAAGCTGGCGTTGACCATGTTGACCAGCGAGATGGCGCGGCGCGTGGGCGAGCGGCCGCTGCTGGTCTCGCTGCATCCGGGCGTGGTCACGACCAAGCTGCTGACCGAGGGCTTCAACATGCAAGGGCCCGACTCGCTCCGCGCGGGGGCGGCGACCTCGGTGATGCTGGCGAGCGCGCCGATCACCGAGCTGCGCCCCCACCAGGGCGGCTACTTCGCTCGCTCGCAGCCCGCGACGCCGAGCGCCAAGGCTCGCGACGCCGAGGCGTGCGCGAAGCTCTACGAGCTGGTGCGGGCGACGATCGGCGTCGAGCCGATCGCCTGAGCGCTCAGACTCGAACGACCAAGGGCCGGATCGAGTAGACGTCGGGCCGGCGATCGTGCAAGGGCCGAACCGAGCCGAGGTCGCGCTGCTGTCCGAGCACGCCGAAGTCGAGGTCGGCGACGACGAAGGCCTCGACGTTGGGGTCGGCCTCGGCCGCGATCCCATCGGTCGGGAAGCCGAAGTCGCTCGGGGTCAGGATCGCGCTGCGCGAGTAGTTGAGGAGGTTGCCGTTGTTGCCGGCCAAGACCAGGTTGCCGGCGTTGCCCGACAAGACCACGTAGAGGTTGTTCTCGACCGCGCGGGCGTGGCCCGAGTAGCGGACGCGCAAGTAGGCCTTGCGGTCGTCGGTCGAGAAGGGCACGAACACCACCTCGGCGCCCGCGAGCGCGAGCAGCCGAGTCGGCTCGGGGAATTCGATGTCGTAGCAGATCTGCATGCCGACGCGGCCGAGCGAGGTGTCGAACACGCTCAGGCCTTTGCCCGGCCGAAAGCCCCAAGGGTCGCGCTCCCAGGGGGTCAGGTGGAGCTTGTCTTGCGTGTGCACGGCCCCGGTCGGGGTGAACATGTGCGCGACGTTGAAGATCGAGCGATCACGGCGGACCGGGGTCGAGCCGGCGACGATGTAGATCCCGCGCGAGCGAGCCAGCTCGCTGAAGAGCCCGCAGTAGTCGGCATGAAGATCGGCGAGTCGGCCCATCGCGTCGCGCTCGGCGACCTCGGGCATGGTCGTGAGCAGCTGGAGCGTGAAGAGCTCGGGCATGACCAGGAAGTGGCAGTGGTAGGCGACCGCGACCTCGACGAAGAACTCGACGCTGCTGACGAACTCGGCCCAGGTCGTCAGGCGCCGCATCATGTATTGAGCCGAGCAGACCCGCATGCGCCGAGCGACGCGGCGCAGGGGCGAGACCGCGATCTGGCGCAGGTCGGCCCGAAAGTCGGGGTTCTCGAGCTCGAGGATGGTCGCCCAGTCGAGGCTCGAGGGATCGGTGGTCAGGTCGAGGCGCAGATCGATGACCTTGTAGCCGGCCCGAAGATGAGCCGTGAGCGCGCGGTCGTAGAGCTCGCCCGCGATCACGGCGTCGACGTACTCGCGCGCCGTCAGCCGACCGACGTGATCCGAGAAGCCGAGCAAGCGGCCATAAGCCAGCATGCGGCGCAGGTTGTAGCGGGCCAGGATGTCACGCCGGCCTTGCCAGAGCGCTTGGGCGATGCCCATGCGCTGGACCTTGGGGTCGACGCCGATGTCCGAGCCGTAGAGCGTGTCGCCAGCGGGGTTGTGCGAGCTGAAGGTGCCCTGGCCGGTCAGCTCGTCGTAGGTATAGGTCGCTTCGTCGTCGATCTGCACGATCAGCGAGGTCGCGTAGCCGACTACGTGGCCATCGATCTCGGCCAGCAGCTGACCATCGGGGAAGGCCGCGAGCGCGAGCGAGAACTTGCGTCGCCCATATTGCTCATCGTCGGCGTAGTCGGGGTAGGCCGCGCGCTGGGCCGCGATCACGGCCGGGATGTCCTCTTCGCGCCAGGGTCGGACGATCACTTCGGGTCGAGCCATGCGCGGCTTCATAGCACGAGCGCGTCAGTCCTCGGCTTCGACCTTGTCCTTGGGCCGGCGGATCTCCAGCTCGTAGGTGCGGCGGCGCCCGTTCTGGGCCTCGACCTCGATCCGCGCGATGCTCGGTCCGTTGACTTGCAGCGGCGGCTCGCCTTCGACACCTTGGGGCTCGAGCTTGCTCAGCTCGAGGGTCTTGGCCCCGAAGAGACGCTGACCGTCGAGGAAGACCTTGGAGGTGTCGGCGGCGGCGACGGCGACGAAGCGGACCCGGGTGGTGTCGTCGGGGACCTCGACCGTGTAGCTCTCCGTGTCCGGGTTGGCCGCCTGATCGGCGCCGGTCTGGACGTTCTCGATCAGCGTCTGATCCTTGAAATTGACCAGCACGCGCAGGGTCTTCAGCTCGACGTTGGCGTCGCCGCGCCGATAGACGACCTCGTACTTGGACGACTGACCATCTTCGGCGACGACCTCGAAGGTGGTCGTGTGGGCCTTGAACCCGGTCATGGCCAGGACGATCTCGGTCTCGGAAGCGTGGGGCTTGCCGTCGACGCTGAGCTTGGCGAGCGGGTTGGTCAGCTTGGGCGTGAAGCCGAGCTTGCCATCTTGGGTGTCGACCACCTCGTAGGCAAAGGTCCCCGGCGCGAAGCCTGCGTTGGCGTCCGCGGCTTGAACCAGCTTGCCGGGCGCGACCCGCAGATCGTCGAGGCTGTGCTCCTTGCTCGCCTTGGCCCGCTCGATCTTCAGCTGATAGTGCTTCGTGGTGTTGTTGAGCGTGGTCGCGGTCACGTCAATCGTGTTGCTGCCCACGCTCAAGCGCAGCGGCGCCGACTCGACCCCCGACGCGGTCGTCAGGGTCTGGCTGCCGAGCTTGATCTCGATCGTCGCCTTGCAGCTCGCGCTCGCGCGCAAGGTCAGCGCGTCACCGTCGAGGTAGGAGACGCTGCCGGAGTAGCTCAGGGTCTCGGGGTCGAAGGGCGCGTCGAGCTTGCCGCTGCCGCCGAGCGTCAGCCCGCGCAGGCGCACGATGTATTGGCAGCTCTTCGGGCAAGCGGGCAGGAAATCGGGGCATTCGTCGGGCTTGGGGTTGCCCGGGCAATTGCTCGGCTTGACCGGGAAGTCGCCGCGAAAGTAGGGGTAACTGTCGAATTTGTCCGGCCGAGCGAAGCGCTTGTCGATCACGGGCATCGCCAGCTCGACGTAGAGGTGGACCTTGGGCTGGTTGGCGAGCGCGGCGACGTCGGCCGGCAAGGTGATCGAGACCGATTGCTTGGGGTCGCTCGCAGACGCTGCCACCTGCCCGTCGCGCTTGCCCCCGGGCGCCTGGAGCAGCTTGCCCTTGTCGAAGATCGGCGAGGCCGGGTTCAGGCCCTTGGTGTACCACTTGCCGGCGATCTGGCTGAATTGCGCGGCGTCGATCTCGACGCTGCTCTCGAGCATCTTGATGTCTTGGGTGGTGTCGGTCTTGGTCACCTGGGCGGTGACGAGGCGAATCGCCTGATCGCCGAAGACGTGTCGATCCCAGACGTAGGTGTTGAGGTCGAACTTCTTGTCCTGGACCCAGCTCTTGGGGCTGTGGACGCTGTTGATCTTGCTGACCTCGACGTAGCCAAATTGCTTGTAGTAGTCGGGGTCGGCGTCGTCGCTGGGGAAGCGGTACGAGACCTTGGCGTCGGCGTGCAATTCCTCGGCGGTCGTGGGTCCGAGCGCGACGATGTTCTGCAAGAACAAGAACCCGCCCGCCTCGACGTAGGGAAACTTGCTGAGCAGGACGTTGTTGAATTCCTTGCTCGGCGTGGTGCCGCTCGCGAATTCGCTGCGCACGTCGAAGAGCGAGGTGTGGCGCGAGTCGATCAGGCGTCGGGCCAGCGGGCCACGCGGTGCCCAGACCGACCAGAACGCCTCGATCGTGCTCGCGTGCGGGACGTTGCGCAGCGACCAGGCCAGCCGGGCCGGCGAGAAATTTTGCTCGCGATCGTTGGTGTAGGTCCGCAAGAGCGGGGTCGCGTAGAGCAGGGCCCCGGTCGCGCGCTCGACCAGGTGGAGGCGGGCGAGCGCGACCGGCCGGGCGAAGCGGGCCCGCTCGAGCGCGCGCTCGAGCTTGGCGGAGTCGGTCTTGTACTTCTTGGGCCAGATGCCGATCCCGACGCAGGGCGCGACCCCAGCCGCGTCACCGTCGGGTCGGACCGCCGTGGTGAAGCGACCGTCGCAGATGCCCTCGGCGCCGACCGTGCGGCGGCGATAGA
>JAMHUH010000263.1:0-6614 GCA_035904925.1 Nannocystaceae bacterium | reverse complement strand
GAACGCTGCACGCACCGCGTGAACCACCGCCCAAGGTTGGGCGGGCAAGGAGGAGGGGGGCCCCGCTTGGACTTCATCCAAGCGGGGGGAGGAACCGGCGGGACCGGCGGGACCGGCGGGTTCCTCAATCAAACCAGCGCGTAGCGAAGGCCGCGATCGCGGACGACCAGGGTCGTCGCGCCGCAGTGCTCGAGCGCGAGCAACAAGATCGTCGCGCCCGCGACCACGAGATCGGCTCGGCCGACCCCGAGCATCGGCTCGGCCTGAAGACGCGCGAGCGGCCAGGTCGCGAGCTCGTCTCGCAGCGCGCGGATCTGCGTGATCGAGAAGCGCGAGCGATCGACACGCTCGCGCTCGTAGCTGCGCAGGCCGAGCAGCAGCGCGGCGCAGGTGGTGACGGTGCCGGCGAGCCCGTGCAGCTCGGCGAGCGGCGCGAGTGGTTGGCTGGCGAGGCTCTCGCGGATGTTTGCCTCCATCGCGGCGATGGCTTCGGGTGCGGGTGGTTGACTGGCCAAGAAGCGCTCGCTGAGTCGGACCGAGCCGATCCGATGGCTGCGCGAGTCGAGCAGCGCGAGCCCGCGACCGATCGCCAGCTCGGTCGAGGCCCCGCCGATGTCGAGCACCCGCAGCTCGGCCTCGCCGGGATGTTCGAGCGCGACCGAGCGGTAGGAGAGCTGGGCCTCTTCGTCGCCCGAGAGCAGTCGAACCGGGCGACCGAGCAGCGCGGCGGCGGGGTCGAGGAAGTCGTCGGGGTTGTCGACCATGCGCAGGCCCTCGGTCGCGACCGCGACGATCGCCTCGGGCTCGATGCCCTGCTCGCGCGCGGTCACGACGTAGCGCTCGATCACCGCGAGCGCCCGAGCGATCGCCTCGGGCGCCAGGCTGCCGCGCTCGGCCGCGCCCTGGGAGAGCCGCGCGACGGTGGCCTCGTCACGGACGATGTCGAGCTCGCCCCGGTCGTCGCGCGACGCGAGCAGGAGCAGGATGCTGTTGCTGCCGATGTCGATGACCGCTCGCACGGCCCCGAGATACTCGATCCCCGCGCGATGCGAAATCGCCTTACAATCGCGCCATGGCTCGTTCGCGCTCGCTCTGGTTGTCCTCGTGTCTCTTGCTCGCGTGCAGCGACTCCGGCAAGGACGAAGGCGAGGCGACGAGCCTCGCGGACGAAGCCGGCAGCGCGAGCGAGAGCGGCGACACTGGCAACGACACCGGCAACGACACCGGCGACACGGCGGGCACCGGCGACACGGGCGAGGCGCTGCGGCCCAACTGGCATCAAGATGTCGCGCCCTTGGTGACCGCGAATTGCCAGGGTTGCCATAGCGAAGGCGGCATCGCGCCCTTCACCATGCAGACCTACGAGCAAACTTCGCCCTGGGCCAGCGTGATGGCCGACGACGCGGAGCTCGGCATCATGCCGCCCTGGCACGCGCTCGAGACCGACGTCTGTCAGCCGCCGCTCGGCTTCAAGCACGACGCGCGGCTCGACCCCGAGGCGATCACGATGCTGCGCGACTGGGCCGATCTCGGCGCACCCGAGGGCGATCCCGACCTGGCCGCGCCGCTGCCCGAGCCGCAGCAGCTCGACCTCGCCAACCCGACCACGACGGTGACGATGGGCTCGTCGGTCGCGGTCGACGTGGTCGGCTCGACCCGCGACTTCTTCCACTGCATCAGCCTCGACCCCGGCAACGCGCAGGACGTCTACCTCGACGGACTCCAGGTGATCCCCGGCAATCGAGCGGTCGTCCATCACGTGCTGGTCTATGTCGACGAGGGCGCTCAGTCGGCGAGCTGGCCGGGCGGCGTTCAACAAAATTGCGGCGGCGGCTCGGGGGTCGCCAGCGCGCAGCTGGTCGCAGGTTGGGTCCCGGGTGGCCTGCCGATGGAGCCGCCGCCCGGGGTCGGGATCTCGCTGCCGGCCGGCGCTCGCTTGGTCCTCAACGTCCACTACCACGCGACCGGAGGCGGGCCCGAGACCGACGAGAGCACCGGCATGGCGCTGCGCTGGACCAACGAGGTGCCCGAGTATGTCTCGCTCTTCGAATTGGTCGGGGCGCCGGGCGTCGGCGACTCGTTGACCGGGCCCTTGCAGATCCCCGCGGGCGCCAGCGATCACGTCGAGGAATTCGAGTGGGTGGTCTCGGCCGGTGGCCAGCCCTTCCCCGACACGATCGAGGCCCGGCTCTGGGCGGTCGCCAACCACATGCACAAGGTCGGCGTCGACATGCGGGTCTGGGTCGAAGATCGCGACGACGGTCACGAGACCTGCTTGCTGCACACGCCCAAGTGGGACTTCAACTGGCAGCGGGTCTACGAGTACGACTCGAGCATCGACCAGGACGTCCGCCTGCGCGCGGGCGACATCCTGCATGTGAAGTGCGTCTACGACAACACGCTGGCCAACGCGGCGCTGGCCGAGGCGCTGGCCGAGGTCGGCGAGAACGCGCCGGTCGACGTCTCGATGGGCGAGGGCACGCTCGACGAGATGTGCCTCGCCGGCGTCGGCGTGGGCGTCAAGGGCTTGCCCTGAGCCAGGCCCGAGCTTGCCCCGAGCAGTTCAGGGCGTCGCGCCGGCCCAGGCGATCTTGGCGAGCAGGTTGTGGCAAGCGTTCACGCCCGTCCCGGCGATCAACATCCTCGCTGCGGCCGGATGCTCGGCGCCGACATGGACCGCGGGGCTCGGCGGCGTCGGACCGACCGGGACCTGCAGGCCAGCAGGCCGCGCGGCCATGTTGATCTCGACCTTGGGCGAGCCAAAACCACCATCGAGCGCGGGCTGGATGCGCGGCACCGTCGTCGGGCCGCTCGGAGTGTCGACCGAGACCGTCGACGCCGTCACGCCCGCGACGAGCAGCGCGTGCACGCGCTGGGCTCGATCGAGCGCGAGGCCTGCGGGCACCTCCGCGCCGGCTTGAAAGCCGACCACGTCGGCCAGGAGGTTGGTGTTCGCGTTCATGAACGCGGTCGCGGCCGCGATCGGAGCGGACGCGGCCGAGGGGTTGGCGCTGCCGGCCGTGAAGGGCTGGATCGTGAACACGCGCAGCGACTCGCCCCGATGGCTGCCGCTGTTGGCCAGGCCGCGTCGCGGGCCCGCGATGCCCATCTCGCCCGCCAGCTGGTTCTCGACCCTGACCGTGGGATCGTGGATGTCGCTGAAGGCTCGATCGGGCGTGCTCGCGCTGCTCGAGGGGTGGGCGTGGATCTCCATCAACGCCGCGTGCCCGCACAGCTCGTGGCCGAACGCCTCTTCGGGCGGCAGGTCGATCCGCCGCTGCGTCGCCCCACCCGACCACGCGCGAAAGGTCGGCGCGGCGGGGCCCGTCGGGGTCATTCGGACCACGCGCCCGCTCGAGCTGGTGGTCGGGGCGTTGGCGTTCGAGACGATGATCCGCCACGCCGTACCGGGCGCGCGGACCAGCGTGCACAGGCAACAGCAGCCGACATGTCGAGGCGCGGCCGCGACGGCGGCGAAATTTCCCTCGCCACACTTGGTGCTGGTGTCGGCCGTGATCTCGCCGTTGCCGTGGATCGTGAAGCCGTCGCAGAGCCGGCTGATCAAGGGCTGGATCATCGAGATCGCGCTCGCGGGATCGTCGGAGGCCGCCGTGTCGACCTTGAGCCGCCTTTGAATGCGATCGCTGCGGCCGCCCTGCTGGGCCCAGTGGACCAGCTCGTGGGCGATCAGGTGGCGGCCCTCACGAGTGATCGGCGACCACTCGCCCGCGCCGAACACCAGGTCGCGACCATGCGTGAACGCCCGAGCCCCGAGCGCCGACGCGGCCGCGTGGGCCGAGCTGTCGGTGTGGATCCGAACGCCCTCGAGCGATCGACCGAGGCGCGAGCCGAACTCGGACGCGAGCGAGCTGGGCAGCGCTCGACCGGCACCGAGACCCGGGAGCGTGCTCGGGCGAGTCGAGGTGCCCGCGTCCGCGCCTGGCTTGGTCCGCAGCACCGGCCCCTCACGAGCGGCCGTCGACACCGAGGCGCCCGCGACCATGCGATCGGCCAAGCTGTCGGCCTCGCGCTCGTAGGCGTCGTTGGCCGGGCCGACCTCGATCCCCTGCGCCTGCTTGCACTTCGGACAGCCGCCACCACAGCTACAGCCGGCCTTGCTCGCGCCGGTGCGGGTCGCGAGCTGAATCCAGCCGGACTGGCTTGGCGTGGGCAGGGCCTTCACCTCCGGCGCGGCGTCGAGCTCCGAGCGACGCCGCGCCGGTGCGGACTTGCTCGTGTCGCGGTGGCCCAGAGCAACGAACACCTCGCCACGATACCACGCAGCCACGGCTCGCCCGCGTCGTGGAAGCTCGGCGCTAGTTTTGCTGACGCTCAGGCTCGGGCGGCGAGCTCGAGCACGGCGTCGGCGAGCGGCTCGTACTCGGCCGCCTCGTTGTAGACGTGGCAGCTGATCCGCAGGTAACGAACGCCCGCGAAGTCGAGGATCGGCAGCTCGATCCGGGCTCGCTCGAGCAGCTCGGCCTGGACTTGCTCGGGCGTCGGAGCGCCCGGTCGGGGCTGCAGCGGCTCGGGCAGCCGCACGGTCGCCATGCTGCCCAACCATGATCCATCGAGCGGCGAGATCGGCTCGACGCCCAGCCGCGCGCACAGCATCGCGTGCATCCGCGTGGCCAAGTCATGGTTGCGGGCGCGGACGATCGGCCAGCCACCGAAGCGATCCATGAACGCGATCGCCTCGCCGGCCAGCAGCCAGGGCGTGGGATCGACGGTGCCTTGCCAGTCGAACTCGGCGCTGAAGCCTTCGTCGAGGAAGTGGCTGATCACCGGCGGGTGGACGCGCGCGGCCATGTCCTCGCGCACGCTCAGCACCGCGCAGCCTCGCAGCGCGCAGGGCCACTTGTGCAGGTTGCCGGTCCAGGCCAACGCCGGCGACTCGGCGGCCGGGCGCTCGAGCATGCCGGGCGCGTGGGCGCCATCGATCACGACCTCGATCCCGCGCGCGGCCGCGGCCGCGACCAAGGCCGCGCTCGGCAACACCAGCGCGGTCGGGGAGGTGATCTGATCGAGCACGATCAGCTTGGTTCGCGTGCTCGCGGCGGCCATGAACGCCTCGACCAGCGCGTTCGGATCACCGACCGGCAGCGCGAGCGGGACCCGAATCGGCACGATCCCTCGCCGCCGGGCCAGCTCGCGCAGCGTCTGCCAGATCGCGTTGTAGCCATGGTCGAGGTGCAGGACCTCGTCGCCGGGCGCGAGCGCGAGCGAGCCGAGCACCGCGTTGATGCCCGCCGTCGCGTTGACCACGAAGCCCGTGCAGGCCGGATCCGAGCCCACGAACGCGGCCACCTGCGCGGCCACGCGGCGCAGGCCCGGGACCGCCGAGCGCCAGACCCCGTCGACCGGGTTGCGCTCGAGCTCGCGCCGCAGCGACGACGCGCGCTCGAGCAGCTCGAGCGGCACGGCCCCGAAGGAGCCGTGGTTGAGGAAGACCAAGTCCTCGTCGAGGCCCCACAGCGCGCGGGCGGCTCGGCCAAGGGGCTCGACGCGAGTCGAAGTCGAGGTCGAGAGAGTCACGAGAGGCTCGCGTCGAGCGTGGCCAAGAGCGCCTTCGCATCACCCGCGTAGGCCCGACAAGCCGGCTTGTGCCCGAGCGCGCGTTCGATGGCTTGATCGCGGGAGAGCTGGGCTTGGCGTTCGAGGAAGGCGGCGGTCGCCGCGAGCTCGAGCACGCGCCAGTGGTAGGCCTCGGTCGCGCGCTTGAGCTGCTCGACGCGGGCGAGCTCGGCGTCGCTCAACTTCAGGTAATCGGCGTCCGTGTGGGTCTCTTCGAGCGAGTAGGTGAATTTCTGCCACTCGTCGTCGAAGACCTCGGTGTTCTCGTGGATCAGCCCGGAGGCCACCCCGTTGCGCAGCGCGCCTGCGACCTGCTCCGAGTAGGGACCATAGTGGTGATAGGCAAATCGGATCCGCTCGAGCCCGGGCAGCCCGTAGGCCTTGAGCAGATAGACCAGCTTCTGGATTCGGACGCGCCCCTCGGTCGGACGTGGCCCACGCAGCAGCGCGACCAGAGTGGAGAGGGCTTGAATGGAGTCGTCGTGGTAGCTCATGGTCACCCCGTGAGGTGTTCTCGTCGAGCGAAGTCGACGAGGTCGTTGCGGATTTCGATGGGGACGAAGAGTCGAGTCCGGTAGAATTTCTTGGCGACCTTCGACACGATGCTTCGCTCGTCGTCCTCGATGGCGCAGGGTTTGTGGGCGCCATCGCGCAAGGTCTGAATCGAGTCGTGGGCGCCCTCGCCGACGACGTAGCGCTTGTAGTTGACGCGCGAAGGATCGTCGATCGCGACCAAGAACTTCGAGTCGAGCTCGGGGAAGGCGGACTTGGTCAATTCGTGCGCCTTGGCAGCGAGCTTGTTCACCTTGCGGAACTCGGTCGGACAGTCGAGCCCGCGCGGGAGCGAGCGCGTGGAGATTCGGGTCGCGAGGTGCCGGAGCGTGGGATCGCTGCTGTCGCGCCAGCGATCGACATGGACCCACACCGAGGCATCGGTCGCACGAACGTAGCGATCGAGCGCGATCCGATCGCCCTGTTCGAGGATCGATCGAACCGGGTCGTCGTCGGTTGGAATCGCGTCATCGAGGATGGTCGCGGCC
>JAMHUH010000262.1:0-1567 GCA_035904925.1 Nannocystaceae bacterium | reverse complement strand
GTACGGCTTTCCCGACAAGAAGAAGGTCGAGAACCGCGATCTGGCCGAGCTCGAGCGATTGTGGAAGGCGAAGCCGTCGGGCTCCGCGCCCGGCTGCGTGAGCGACTACGGCGTCTACGACATGCCCGGCAACGCCGACGAGCTCGCCGCCAGCGAGACGAAGGGCGGCGCCAAGAGCGACTACGACAACGTCACGACGGGAGGCCCCTGGTACTACGGCACCCGCAACGCCTGCCGACCGAAGATCTACACGCACGACGAGAGCTTCGCTTACTACTACCTCTCATGGCGCTGCTGCGCGGAGGCCGACGGCAAGCCCACCGATCCGCGTGCCCCGAAGCAGATCAAGCGCAACTGGACGATGGAGCGTGTCCGCGACATCGCGGACCACAGCTGGAAGATGCCGTTCAATCCGAAGCTTCCCGGAGATCCTGGCTATTCGCCAGCCGGTCCGGACAGGGCGCCCCTGCCCGGTCCTTAGGCTTCACGGCTCGGGATCGCTCGGCTCGGGATCGCTCGGCTCGGGATCGCTCGGCTCGGGATCGCTCGGCTCCGCGTCCACGCACGCGGCCTTGCCGTCGACCATTCCGCAGGTCTGGTCGAGGTCGGCGCAGTCGACCTTGGTGATCTTCTGCGGGCCCTCGGTCTTGGCCACGCAGCGGACGGCGGTGGTCGCGTCGCACCGACCTGCTTCCGGCTCGCCCTCGCACGGGCCAGTCGCGTTCTCGAGCATCGGCTGCACGCGCTCGCCCAGGGTCGCGTACGCCTCGCCCACCGTGCTGCACGGATAGGTGCGCCCCTTGAACGAGCCCGACACGACGGCGACGACCGTCATCTTCCCATCGATCTTCTGGATGAGCGGGCCGCCCGAGTCGCCGCTGCACGGCTGCGCGTCGTTCTCGCCCATCCCGAGGTAGGCCTCGTGCCCGGCGAGCAGCGTGAAGTCGTAGAACTCGTCGAGGCGTGACTTCGAGCTCTCGACCCACGAGGCGCCCTCGTGCTTGGTCATGTGCTCGACGAAGGCCTCCTTGGTCGGGAAGATCGCGTGGATCGGCTGCCCCTCGACGGCCTGGAGCGTGACGGTGCCTGCCTTGCGCTGGCCCGAGCTCCGATCGCGATCGTGGATGCCGAAGCCGACCGCGGTGAGCTTCTTACCTATCTGATCCTTGCCGAGATGGGCCTTGAGATAGGGCATCGGCGTGACGCCTTCGACCGCCTCGTCGAGCAGATACACGGCGACGTCGCTGCCGTACTTGACCATTCCGCCCTCGGCGAGGGGCGAGAGGCGGACCT
Source organism: Nannocystaceae bacterium (assembly GCA_035904925.1). Classification (GTDB taxonomy): domain Bacteria; phylum Myxococcota_A; class Polyangia; order Nannocystales; family Nannocystaceae; genus Plesiocystis. The sequence continues at coordinate 274 of JAMHUH010000262.1, read as the reverse complement.
CGCGCGCCTGGACCACCTTCTTGGGCTTCGTCGAGTCGGCGCCGACCATGAAGAAGATCTCTTCGTGAGCGATCCGCGGCTCCTCGGTCGGGCCGCCCGCCGCGCAGTGCTTGGCGCTGAGGACGACCTTGGGCGCGATGAGGGTCGCCGTGCAGAAGTAGCTGAGCTCGCCCGACCAGCCCTTCGAGCCGAGCGTGCCGATCGCGTCGAGCTTCGCGCTCGTGGCGTCGACCCCGCCGATGATGTCGCTCTCTTCCTGGCTCGGTTCGTCGCT
>JAMHUH010000261.1:0-6107 GCA_035904925.1 Nannocystaceae bacterium | reverse complement strand
TCCCGCTGCGACGCCGCCGATCCCCGTGCCCGCTCCGACCACGGCAGCGCCAGCGCTCGACGAAGGCTGGGGCGACCTCGACGATCTGCTCGCGCCGCCGAGCAAGCCCGCGCCGCAGAACGAGCTCGCGTCGCCCAGCGAGCCCGCTCCGAGCAAGCCCGCGCCGAGCAGGATGACGACGAGCTCGATCTTGCCAAGCTCGCCCGCGCAGCGCTCGAGTCGGGTCGCTCGTCGAGCGACAGCTCGGCCAGCGCGAGCGGGATGCGACGCGCCGACTCCTCGGGCAGCGTGTTCCGCTCCGCGATGTTCGACGCAGAGCCCGAGAAGCCCGCCGAGCCTGCGAAGGGCTCGCTCTTCGGCTTGCCCTCGTTCGGCGAGCTGCCCCGCTTCTCGCCTCCGCCGATGGCCAAGTCGGGCGGCTCCCTCCTGCCTCCGCTCGAGCCCAAGCCCTCGCCCGCTGCGGCCAAGCCCGCGCCCTCGCCCGCTGCGGCCAAGCCCTCGCCCATTGCGGCCAAACCCGCCGTCGCGGCTCCGACGGCCAAGCCTCTCGCCGCTCCGGCTCTTCGTCCGCCGCTCGCCACTCCGGGTGTTCCGCCGCTCGCCGCCCCGATCAAGCCGCCGCTCGCTGCTCCCGCTGCGACGCCGCCGATCCCCGTGCCCGCTCCGACCACGGCAGCGCCAGCGCTCGACGAAGGCTGGGGCGACCTCGACGATCTGCTCGCGCCGCCGACTCCCAAGTCGGACTGATCAAGCCGGCCTGATCAAGCCGGCCTGATCAAGTCGGACTGATCAAGCCGGCCTGATCGGGCCGGACCCGATCAATCGTCGTCGTCGTCGAGGCCGAGCTCGGCGTCGATCTCGGCCGTCTTCGCCGCGACCTTGGCCGCCGGGTTGAGCACCCAGGCCACGCCGATCGAGATGAAGTAGAGCACGCACATCGGCACCGCCATCAAGAGCTGGCTGATCGGCTCGGGCGGGGTCAGGACCGCGGCGAGGATGAAGATCAGCAGCACGGCGAATTTCCAGAACCGGATCAGCGTCTGCTCGGTGACGACCCCGGCCTTGGCCAAGAACGCGACCAGCAAGGGGAACTCGAACACGGCTCCGAACGCGAGCAACACCCGGGTCGTCCCCTTGAAGTAGTTGCCGAGCTCGAGCTGGACGATCTCACCGCGATCCTTCGAGTAGGTGATCATCCACTCGTAGACGAAGGGCAGGACGATCTTGAACGCGAACGCGGCTCCGATCGTGAACATGATCACCGAGACCACCACGAAGGGGATGACGAAGCGCTTCTCCTTCGAGTAGAGGCCCGGCGCGATGAACATCCACAGCTGGAAGAAGAGCCAGGGCGTGCACACGAACACCGAGGCCATCAGCGAGACCCGAAAGTCGACCATCAGCGGGTCTTGGATCTGCAGCGCCTGCAGCTCGGCCCGCTCGCCCAGACCCGCCGACGACCAGGCGGCGTCGAGCGGGATCCGCAAGAAGTCGCTCAGCGGCGCGGCGAAGTAGAAGCAGGCGAAGAAGGCGATCGTGATGCCGACGGCCGACTGCAGCAGACGGACCCGCAGCTCGCCGACATGGTCGAAGAACGACATCGGCTTGTCGCCCTCGGGACCCTCGGCGAGTCCGTCGAACCCGTTGGCGTCTTTGTCGGTGTCGGGCTTGGCGTCCTTGGACTTGGCCATGAGTGGTCTCGGAGAATCAGTCGTCGGCGCTCGGCTCGGCCGGCCCGTTCGCTGCCACGGCCCGGGGCCGGTTCAACAGGCGCGGGTCGGTCGACGCGACCGGCCCCTCGCCGCGCTCGTCATCATCGTCATCGGCGCTGGCGACCCCTGGGAAGGCCGCGACCACGCCACCTCGAGCGTCGTGCCCCCAAGGATCAACCCCGCTCGCGTCGGAGCTCTCGGGTGCCGCGGGTGCTGGCACGGCCTCGCCCTTGGCCTCTTGCACGGCCTTGGACTCGCGCTCGGCTTGGATCCGTCGGGCCGTCGCCATGCGCAGGTCCATCTGCGCCTTGGCCAGCTGCTGCCTGGCCTTGCGCTCGACGTCGCGAATCTCGCCGCGGGCCTCTTCGTACACGCCCTTGATCTCGTCGATCGGTGCGCGCAGGTCCTCGTCCAGCAGAACCGCGTTACGAAAGTCGTCCGCGGTCTTGCGGACCTGGCCGTAGACGCGCGCGATCGACCGCGCCAGCTTGGGCAGTTCTTTCGGCGGGAACAACATCACCGCGAGCGCGATGATGAGGCCGATCTCCATCATGCCGAGACCGAACACGGCCGAACCATAGCAGGCGCGCCCGCGGGTGTCGTGCGACAGCGAGGCGAAGTGAGGTGGGTCTCTTCACCTGGCGTGCATGCCCGAACAGTCATCGGCGCCGTACGTGACGGTCAGGTGGGCGAGGGGCCCGTGCGGTCAGCCGAGCGACGCCGCGACTTTCGCCGCCTCTTGGACGGTCCGCGCCAAGACGGAGCGGATCCTGCCGTCTTCCATCGTCAGGATCCCGGCGATCGTACAGCCCGCGGGTGTGGTGACCTGGTCCTTGAGCGCGGCGGGGTGCAGGTCGGTGTCCAACACCATCGACGCTGCCCCACGAAACACTTGGGCCGCGATCGTGAGCGCGACGTCGCGGGGCAGGCCCATCATGACGCCCCCGTCGGCCATCGCCTCGAGCATGATGTAGACGAAGGCCGGCCCGCTGCCGTTGAGGCCTGTGACGGCGTCCATCAGCTTGGCCTCGAGCTCGATGCAGCGACCGACCGACTCGAAGATCTTGGTGGTCAGCGCGAGCTGGTCGTCGCTGGCGATGTTGCTCGGGGCCGGCGCGCTGCGGGCGTCGAGCCGACAGAGCACCGTCATCCCCTGGCCGATCAAGCTGGGGGTGTTGGGCATCGCCCGGATCAGCGCGGTCTCGGGCAGCCAGCCGGCGAGCTTGTCGAGCGTCACGCCGGCCGCGATGCTGATCAGCAGCTTGCCGGCCAGCGCGGCCCGCATCGCGTCGTTGTCGAGCACCTCGGCGTAGCGCTGCGGCTTGAGGCTGAGCAGCACGACCTCGGCCCCGCGGCAGGCCGCGAGGTTGTCGGTGGTCGCGGCGACGCCGAGTCGCTCGCGCAGCGCGGCGGCGACCGCCTCGCGCCGCGCGGTCACGATCAGGTTGGCCTTGGGCAACCAGCCGGCCCGCGCGACCCCACCGACGATCGCCTCGCCCATGGTTCCACAGCCGAGCACGCACAGGCTCTTGGCAGCGTCGAGCATGTCGGCGCCTTACCACGGCCCCGCGCGGTCCAGCGACTCGTCGGTTTTTTCGCGTCTGGGCCCCTTCACGCCAAACTCGCCCGACGTGTTCCGGCCTCTGCGCACGTTGATCAGCCTCTCGGTGCTCGCGGGCGCGGTGTGGTTCAGCTTCGCCGTCGAGCTCGGCGACAAGACCTTGGCCGAGCACATCGACACGATCAGCGACACGCCCGAGGCCAAGCAGCTGCTCGAGGGCACGCGCGAGACGATCAACCCGGCGATCACCGATGTCAGCGATCGGATGTTCGGCGAGTATGTCGAAGCCCCGACTTGGATCGCCGCCGACGAGGCGGACTCGGTCCCCGCGTCGACGCTGCCGCCGAGCGCGGGCAAGCTCGTCGATGCGCCCGAGCCCGCGCTGCCGGGTCGGCGTCCCGCGCGACGCGAGACCGAGGCCATTCACGCCCCGCCCGAGCCCGCGCTGCCCGGACGCAGGCTCCACGCCGGCGCCTTGGTCGAACGCGAGCCCGAACCCGAGCCCGAGCCGAGCTTCGAGCCCGAGCCGAGCTTCGAGCCCGCGCGGCCTGGTTGGCGGCCGCGGGCCAACGCGCTCACCGAGGTCGAGCCCCCCAAGCCAACCTCGAAGCCGAGCCCCGAGCGGGTCGAGATCGAGCTTTCGTGGCCTCGCGCCAAGCTCGATGATCCCTCGTTCCTTCGGTCCTCGCTGGAAGTCGCGCGCCGGATGCCGCCGCCGCCCGTGTTCGACCCGATCCCGATCGTCCACCCGGTCCTCGCACCCGACTTGCCCGAGCTGCCCGGCTCACGTTGATCCTCGCTCATGCGCCACCACGTGTTCGTCCTCGGCCTCGCCTTGCTCGGCTGCCCCAAGCCGATCGATCCGCCGCTCGAGCTCGAAGCCGCGACGACCGACGCCTGCGCGGGCGAGGCCTGTGCCCGCGAGGTCGCGCCGGGTCCCTGCACCTACGACGACGAGTGTCCCAAGGCCGAGATCTGCGACGGCGGCGAGTGCCTGAGCCAGGTCTCGCCGGCGCCTCGAGACCTGTGCGGCGTGCCGGCCATCCACTTCGGCCGCGCATCGGCTCGGCTCTCGCCCAACAACCAGGTTCGCCTCGCCGCCGCGCTCGCGTGCCTGCTCGAGCGCGAGGTGATCGAGCTCGGCGCCTGCGTCGACGGCTCGGAGGCGCCCGAGCTCGCCGACCTGCGTGCGCGCAGCGTGAGCGGCTTGCTGACCAGCTTGGGCGTGGCGCCTGAGCGCTTGCGGGTGGGCCCATGTCCGACCTCGGGCACGAGCTCGAGCCCTCGACGCGTCGAGCTTCGCAGCCCCAATTGACCCGCTTCGGGAACCGTCTGCGCCGCGAGTGGACCGAGGAGCGACCCGGGTCCACCATGATCGAAGTGCCGCGTTTCCCGAAGCCCCCTGCGTTCCTGATGATCGGCCTGGTGCTGGGGATCGCAGGCACGCTGGGAGTCCAGGCCAGCCTGCGCGAGGCCGCCGCGGGCCAGCCGAGCAAGACCAGCACGATCGATCGCCAGCAATTTCACGACGCCCTCGACCTGGTCCTCGATCGCCACATCGATCCTGTCGACCCGCGCGCGTTGATGGCCGAGGGGCTCAAGCACATGGCGGGCGGCTTGGACTCGTACAGCAACTTCTTGACCGCCGAAGAGCGCGAGCTGGCCCGCAAGCGCGAGCAACAAGGCGCCGACGCGGGCATGGTCGTGCGCTTGAGCGCCGGCCCGCTCGGCGACGGCGAGAGCCAGGCGCTCGAGGTCGTGGCCGTGATGCCCGGAGGTCCCGCCGAACAGCTGGGGATCGGACCGGGCGACCTGTTGCTCGAGGTTCGCGGGCGGGCGAGCGAGCGCTTGGTCAGCGCGGCCGAGGCTCAGATCCTGCTCGCGGGTTCGCCGGGTGAGCGAATCGACATCGAGCTGCTGCGAGCTGGCCGTAGCCGGGGCGAGTCGCTCGAGCTCGAGCTGGCGAAGCCGGACGCCGACGCGCTGGTCCGGGGCGAGCTGCTTCACCAGCCAGGCGACAAGGCGATCGCCCTGGTCAGCGTCCGTAGTTTTCGTGCCGGCGTCGGCGAGCGGGTCAAAAAGCAGATCGCCGAGCTGCGTCGGGCCGCGGGCAAAGCCGGGCTCGAGGGCATCGTGATCGATCTACGCGGCAATCCGGGCGGCGAGGTCGACGAGGCGCTGATCATCGCCGACGCGTTCATCGAGGAGGGCATCCTGACCCGCACCCGTGGGCGTGGCGGCAAGATCCTCCGTGAAGAGCGAGCCAGCGTCGCTGGCACCGACACCTCGACGCCCTTGGTGATCTTGCAGGATGCTCGCTCGGCCTCGGCCTCGGAGCTGCTCGCGGTCGCGCTCCAAGATCACCACCGCGCGACCATCATCGGTGAGCGCAGCTTCGGGAAGGGCACGGTCCAAGAGCGGATCGGCCTGCCCGACGGATCGCTGCTGACCTTGACCGTCGCGCGCTACTTCTCGCCCGATGATCGAGCGATCGATGGGCGCGGCGTCGATCCCGATGTCGTCGTGCCCGAGGGCTCGACGGCGCTCGAGGCCGCGATCGATCAGCTCGGCGGCGCCTGATCGGCGATTCGCAATCGTGATTTCGCAATCGCGATTGATGCGGATTGCGGCTGGCGCAGAACCAAAAAAGTAGCCCCGGACACTCGCGTGTCCGGGGCATAGATCTGGCAGCGTCCTACTCTCCCACAGAGTGACCCCTGCAGTACCATTGGCGCAGGAGGGCTTGACTTCCGAGTTCGGGATGGGATCGGGTATGGCCCCTCCGCCATGACCACCAGAAAACATGCTCAGTCGCTGGCGGCGACTGAACCGAC
>JAMHUH010000260.1:0-2568 GCA_035904925.1 Nannocystaceae bacterium | reverse complement strand
ATGCTTGGAAGAGCAAGGCTGCGCCGACCGATCACGCCAAGCTACGACCCTTCGCCGAGAAGGTGCTGCGGACGACTCGGCAGCGGCATCCCGAAGCCCATGTCGTCATCCTGCTCTCGCCCGGCACGCCTGCGATGCACGCCGTGTGGTTGCTGCTCGGCAGCACCGGCTTCATCGAGGGCAAGGTCTCGCTGATCCAGACCGCTGATCCGCGGGCGCGGGCAGCCGGGCAAGCCGCAGTCACGATCGTCGACATCTCGATCGACACCTGGCTGCGCCGCTATCGCGAGTCGCAGCCGCTTCATGCGGGGGCGGATGACGATGGGCATGGCTGGGATCCGGCGCGAGCGCAGAGCGAGGGGCTGCGGCGAGCGATGGCCGAGATCGATCGCTGGGCGCCGCTGCGGGTGCCTGTGCTCATGGTCGGTGAGCGAGGCACGGGCAAGACGACGCTGGCCAACCTGCTGCGGGCGCGAAGCCCTTACTATCAGCACGCTCGAGAGTGGCCGGTGGTCGTCTGTGGGCAATTTCGAGTCAATCCGGAGTTGGCTCGCTCGGAGTTGTTCGGGCATGCCAAGGGCTCGTTCACGGGCGCCAACGAAGACCGCGTCGGACTGCTCGAGCGGGCGGATGGGGACACGCTCTTCCTCGACGAGATCGCCGACATCGATCGCGACACGCAGCGCTTGCTGATGGCCGCGATCGAAGGGCGCGGCTTTCATCGTTTGGGTGATCCCAAGCCGCGGCAGTCGAGCTTTCGCTTGGTCTCGGCGACCAACCGCACGCTCGATCAATTGCGCGGCGAGATCCTCGATTGGGATTTCTACGATCGAATTTCGGCGTTCGTCCTGCGTGTTCCACCTTTGCGCGAGTGTCGAGCCGACCTTCCGCAGATTTGGGCGAGCGTGCTCTGCAAGGCTCGCCAAGTCGCGCAGGTCGATCCGCCCGGATGGGCCGACTTCGTGGATCATCGCCAGGTGCTCGCGTTGTTGAGCACACACTCGCTGCCTGGGAATTTCCGAGATCTTCAGCGGGGCGCGTATCACTTGTTGGCCGCGTTGGCGGCCGAGCAACCTCCCGCCACGGCCTTGGCGGCGCTTCGCTCGGCGCTCGGCGCCGACGAGCGCCAGGCGAAGGGCTGGACCCTGCCGGACGCACGCGCGCTGCCCTTGTCCGAGGGCGTCGACAGCCAGATCGCGGCCTACCAAGACGCCTGGTTCGACGCCGCGCTCGAGCGCAGCGCCGGCAACCAGACCAAGGCCGCGGAGCTGCTCGGCATGCCCCGCAAGACCTTCGACTCGCGCCGAAAGCAGCGGCCTCGCGGGTGAGTCACCCCGCTTCAAACCGCCGATCCCACGCAGTGACAGGCTCTCGGCGCACGATGAGCGCCAACCATGCCAACCCCGCGAGCGATCGCTCTGCCCCCGCGCGTGACTCGACGGGCGTAAACGACTAGCCTCGGCGGTTCGTGTCCCGCACCAAGATCTTGTTCATCTGCAGCCGCAACCAGTGGCGCAGCCCCACCGCCGAGCGGATCTTCTCGGGTCGGCGCGACATCGAGGTCCGCTCGCGCGGCCTCAGCCCCAAGGCCCGCCGCAAGCTCAGCGCGGCCGACGTCGCCTGGGCGGAGCTGATCTTCGTGATGGAGTCGGAGCACGCCGTCCGGGTGACCGAGGGCTTCCGCGACGAGCTCGGCGACACGCCGGTGCACGTGCTCGAGATCCCCGACGAGTACCCGCTGATGGATCCGGGCTTGATCGAGCTGCTCCACCAAGGGGTAGACCCGGTGCTCGAAGAGATCGGCTGCACGGGCTGAAGGCGGCGGCAGAGCAGTCGAACGCGATCCAGTGCAATGCGTGCTAGGTCGCGTGAATGCCCCAGTGGGCGCGAAACCGCGGGCCGCACCAATCGAAGGTGATGGCGTCGATCCGGTCGAGTCCAGCTTCCCAAGCCTGCAGCGCTGGGTTGATGTCTCGATAGATGTCTTGCATATCGTCGACGAGGTCGCCGCAGCCCGGGGTGTCGCTCGTGATCGATGTCGAATGCCCATTCCCATGCAATTGAATGGTGGGGTCGTATTGGACCCAATACCAGCGACGAGCGCCGACGATGGACTCGACATTGTCGCCGATCGCCTGGAGGCGCTCCTCCGAAACTGGGTAGAGCGCGTCGAGATCGGGCTCGCCAGGATTGCTGCCAGCGAGCTCGAGTTCGAGCGCAGCGGCGTAGAGCGTGGACAAGGCGCGATGGAGCTGCCTGAGCGCGTCGAGGGGATCGGCGGGCGGATGCTCGACCAGCGCACACCACCGTCGGGCCGCCCGAGCCATCGCGTCCAACGAGTCAACCGAGACCGACGAGGCAGGGGGGTGGCTCATGCGCTCTCGACACCAACTACCCACGGATGCGCCCGGCACGACTCGAACGTGCGACCCTCAGGTTCGAAGCCTGATGCTCTATCCAACTGAGCTACGGACGCGTAGCCGGCTCATACCACACCCCTTCGCGGCCGCCAAGCACCTGCTACCCTCTGGCCGTGCCCGCACCGCTGCTCGACTGTCTCGAATTCGG
>JAMHUH010000259.1:0-3978 GCA_035904925.1 Nannocystaceae bacterium | reverse complement strand
GATCGTCTACGAGGGCGACAAGCCGGTCGCCGTCGACACGGTCGTGATCTCGACCCAGCACAGCGAGTCGGTCGATCAAGATCGCCTGCGCGAGTTCGTGATCGAAGAGGTCATCAAGCCGGTGATCCCCGCCGAGCTGCTCGCCAACCCGACCTACCACATCAACCCGACCGGTCGCTTCGTCATCGGCGGGCCGATGGGTGACTCGGGCCTGACCGGCCGCAAGATCATCGTCGACACCTACGGCGGCATGGGTCGTCACGGCGGCGGCGCGTTCTCGGGCAAGGACCCGTCCAAGGTCGATCGCAGCGCCGCCTACTACGCGCGCTACATCGCCAAGCACCTGGTCGCCGCCGACCTCTGCGATCGCTGCGAGGTCCAGCTCGCCTACGCCATCGGCGTGGCCGAGCCCGTCAGCATCCGGGTCGAGAGCTTCGGCACCGGCAAGATCGACGACGAGAAGCTCGCTCGGCTCGTCCGCGCCCACTTCGACGCGCGCCCGGCCCACCTGATCCAAGAGCTCGACCTGCTCAAGCCGATCTACAAGGCGACCGCCGCCTACGGTCACTTCGGCCGCGACGGCTTCTCGTGGGAGACCACGCCCAAGGTCGACGCGCTGCGAAACGCTCGCTGACGCGAGGCTGCGCGCGAGCGCGAGAAGGGCTGCATGGGTGACCATGCAGCCCTTTCTTCATTGCGGGCTCAGGAGGTTCTCAACCGAACAATTTCACGGGAAATCGCGTGAGCAGCCTGGTAGATTGACAAAGTGAGCAACGAAGCCCGGAACATCCTCGAGGCTGCGATGCGACTCCCTCATGCGGAGCGGGCCGCGCTCGCTTCCGTGTTAAAAGACAGCCTCGGTGATGGGGCCTCGCTCGAGCAGATCGAAGCGGCTTGGATCGCGCAGGCAAGGCAGCGACGCGAGGACCTTCAGGCGGGACGGACCTCGACCGTGCCTTGGCAAGATGTACGCCGCGAGCTCCTCGACATGGTCGAGCGCGCCCGCGAGTCAGCTGGATGAGCGCATGCGCTTGGAACTGACGGCCCGGGCGAGGGTTGAGGCGATGGAAGCGACCGCCTGGTACATCGAGGAGGGCGAGATCGACTTGGGGCTCCGCTTTGCCGAGGAACTCGATCAGACCTTCGAAAGGATCGCCGCCAACCCACTTGCATGGACGGAGCTCGAGCCCGGCATCCGTCGGGCGCTCGTCCATGGCTTTCCCTACGCGGTGCTCTATGCGGCACAGGCAGAGCGGGTGGAGGTGTATGCGGTCATGCATCAACACCGGCATCCAAGTCGGTGGGCGCGTTGACCCGAGCGAACGACGATTTCGGTCGATGCGCAGCGTGAATCGACCTGCGCATGACCACCCGAGCCTCGTCGCGCACACCCCGACGGATTGCCTCGCTATCCTGAGCGCGATCGAATGAACGTCGCCGACATCCAACCATTCATCGATCGTCGCTGGGACGAAGATCTGCTGCCGCGCCTGGTCGACTACGTCAAGGTCCCCGCCAAGTCGCCTGCCTTCGACGCCAGCTGGGCCGCCCACGGCCACCTTCACACGGTCATCCGAGACGCCCACGCCTGGTGCCGCGCCCAGGCGATCGCCGGCATCACGCTCGAGATCATCACCATCGAGGGCCGCACGCCCTGCTTGTTCTTCGACGTGCCCGCGACCGGCTCGCTCGGCAACGAAAAGACCGTGCTCTTCTACGGCCACCTCGACAAGCAGCCCGAGATGGAGGGCTGGCGCGAGGATCTCGGCCCCTGGATCCCCAAGATCGAAGACGGCAAGCTCTATGGTCGCGGCTCGGCCGACGACGGCTACGCGATCTATGCCGCGCTCACCATCATCGCCGCGCTCGATCGTCAGCAGATCGCTCGGCCGCGCTGCGTCGGGATCATCGAGACCTGCGAGGAGTCGGGCAGCCCCGATCTGCCGGCCTACCTCGATCTGCTCGCGCCTCGCTTCGGCGACGTCAAGCTGGTCGCGGGGCTCGACTCGGGCTGCGGCAACTATGATCAGCTCTGGGTCACGACCTCGTTGCGCGGCTTGGTCGGCGGCGTGCTGACCGTCGAGGTCCTGAGCGAGGGCGTGCACTCGGGCGCGGCCAGTGGCCTGGTCCCGAGCTCGTTTCGAATCGCCCGCCAGCTGCTCGATCGGATCGACGATTCGGCGACCGGTCGAGTCCTGCACGAGGCCTTCCACGCGGCGATCCCCGACGAGCGTCGGCGCCAAGCCGAGGCCGCGGGCGAGATCCTCGGCGACTCGGTCTGGCGGCAGTTCCCCTGGGTCGGCTGCAACCATGGCCCCGACGCCCACGTGCACATGCAGCCGACGACCACCGATCCGGTCGAGGCGATCCTCAACCGGACCTGGCGACCGGCGCTCTCGGTCACGGGCATGGACGGCCTGCCGCCGATCGCCTCGAGCGGCAACGTGCTGCGGCCCAAGACCTCGCTCAAGCTCTCGATGCGACTGCCCCCGAGCGTCGACGGCTCGCTCGCCACCGAGGCGCTAAAGCAGCTGCTCGAGCGAGACTCGCCCTACGGCGCGCAGGTTCGCTTCGAGCCGGAGTGGTCGGCGAGCGGATGGAACGCGCCCCCGACCGCGCCCTGGCTCGAGCGGGCTGCCCACGCGGCTTCGAACGCCGCGTTTGGGCGGGACGCTGGTTGGATCGGCGAGGGCGGCACGATCCCCTTCATGAACATGCTCGGCGAGAAATTCCCCGATGCGCAGTTCTTGATCACCGGGGTGCTCGGGCCGAAGTCCAACGCGCATGGGCCGAATGAATTTTTGCACATTCCTTATGTGAAGCGGCTGACCCTCGCGGTCGCGGACATCGTCACCCGCGTTCCGGCCTGAGCGGCTCGCTCACTGCTCCAGCGCCTCTTTGTAGATGGCGTAGGCTGTCTCGGGATCGTTCTGGAACAGGCGCACGAAGGCGCGCGCGCAGCTCGTATGGGGCATCGATCCGGCCTGGAAGCGTGCGAGCAGGATTCGCGCGTCGTCGCGCTGGTCGTCGCTGGCGTCGTCACCATAGGCATTTTCGAGCAGCAGCCAGATGTGACAGATCAATTCACTTCGCCCTCGAAGGAGCTCCGAGCGGCGTGCCAGCGCAAACAAGTCGATGGTCACGCGGGCCCGTCGGTGGCGATGCCCTGACTTGGTCCGTGGCACGGGGAAGATACCCAAGAACGTGATGAGTCGTTCGGGGTCCTCGTCGATGTCGCCGATCGGATAGGGAAGCAGCGGGCGTTCGAGTTTGTTGAGGGCAGCGATGTCGCGCGCATCGGCACGGCCCTGCCTTCCTGCGATCGGGAAGCAAGTCCCCTTGAGCGTGGAATTGCAGGTCTTGCAGGCCGCACAATAGTTGCGCAGTTCGTAGGCGAGCATGCAGTAGCCGCGCGGATTGCCATCGGCGAGTTCGAACGCGTAGGCATCGTCGGGCGCCCAGGCGCGGACCGCCTGCTTGGGTCGATAGTGTTCGATATCATGCTCGATGGCGCCGTAGTCCTCGCCCTCGAGGGTCCGCTCGCAATATGCACATTTATGGGATTGGCGTTCGATGTAGAGCGTTTTGATCTCGCTCCACGAAGGACCGCTGTCGTCGAATTGTCGGGGCCTCGATGCCCACATGCGCTCGATCGTCGCGGCCGCACGCGCACGCCAGGTTGGCCGTGACGTGTCGACGGCTCGCTCGAGTTCGTCGAAATCAATCGGGTAGCGAATCACGGCCGACTCTTTTTAATGGAAGGCTTCTTTCCGGCCATTCGCTTGGCGGCGAGCGGCTTGGCGGGCGCTTTCGTCGTTTTCTTGGCAGTCGTTTTCTTTGCAACGGGCTTCTTGGCGGATTTCCTGGCGGGGACATCGAGGTCTTCCTCCTTGGCTCCGAGCCGCTCCGCGAGCTCTCGAGCGGCCTTGTAGGCCCAGGCCGGAGGTTCTGCCGGTTCGGGCGCTCGGTCGCCAGCGC
>JAMHUH010000258.1:0-4046 GCA_035904925.1 Nannocystaceae bacterium | reverse complement strand
GGCATCGGCCCGAGCGCGGCCGCGGACGAAGCGATGCTGGCCATGCGAGGCGATCGCTTCGTCGACGCGCTCGCGGCTCTGCTGCGCGCCCGCAGCTGGGTCGACGCCGCTTACTTGGCCGAGCAAGTCCTGACGATCGACGAGCTGCGCGAGTTCGTCGACGCGCTGCCCGAGCAGGACAGCGGCCAGTTCGAAGACGAGCTGCGCTGGCTGTTGGCCCGTCGACTCGCGCGCGCCGACCTGTGGACCGACGCGCTGCCCTACTACCCGGCCGAGCTGCGCCGCGAGGCCGAGCGCATGCGCGACGACCTCGAGCGCGGCGACGACCTCGACCAGCCCGCGCCCGTCCGGGCCCGCGCGCTGTGGCAAGCCGGCAAGCGGACCCGCGAGCTCGGCATGGAGCTGCGCGGGACCGAGATCGAGCCTGACTGGCACTACTACGCGGGCGACTACTCCCCGCCCGCGATCGGCGAGCAACGGCTCGAGTTCAGCGCCACGTTGACCCGCCCGAGCGACGAAGAGCGGAGCCGCGTCGCGCACCACTTCGACCGCGAGCTGCCGCGCTTTCACTACCGCTCGCGCGCCGCCGCGCTCGGTGAAGAAGCGGCCGCGTTGTTGCCCGACGATCACGAAGCCGGCGCGCGCGTGCTCTGCCAGGCCGCCCAGTGGATCCACGTCCGCGACTTCGAGGGCGCCGATCGTCTGATCCGGCGCATGAAGGCCCGCAACCCCAACATCGGGGTCGCGCGCCAGGGCCATCGTCTGCTCGACAAAACCACCCACGCCGCCTGCTCACTCGAGGGCATCGACTTCGCCGCGCCCGCCTTCAGCCCACCGCCACCGCCCGCGCCCGGGCTCGACCTGCTGCGTCGCGCCGCTCGACTCGCCGGTCGCAAGTGGCCGATCGGGCTCGGACTCGGCCTGAGCATGCTGCTCGGCCTGGTCATGCTCGGCCGCCGCCGCCAGCCTACTGGGCCGGGTACTCGCAGCCCTTGATGCAGGTCGAGTTGTGCCGAGCCGCCGCGGCCTCGAGGTCCTCGGGCTTGAAGTCGTCGCTGAGCACGCTCGCTTCGGTGTCCCAGTCGGTCCGCATGTAGTAGCGAGCCGCGAGCCCGGCGAGGTCGAAGTCGAACCGGTCCTTGACGATCTGCGCGTGCTCGCGGATCGCATAGGTGCCGATCCGCTGCTCGTCGGCCGAGGCGACGAAGGTGGTTTGGTTGCCGCTCTCCGACACGAACGAGTAGCAGTGCGGGAACACGGTCGCGAGGGTCTCGCGATCGTGCGGGTACATGCGGGTCAGGTTGTGGAGGTTGGCGACCACCACCCCGCTCGGCGTGAGGTGATCGAGGCAGGCCTGGTAGGCCTCCTTGGTCTTGAGATGGAAGGGCACGAACACGCCGCGGAAGGCGTCGAGCATGATCATGTCCCAGGGCGCGGCGGCCTTCTCGATGAAGAGCCGACCGTCGCCGACGTGGGTTCGGTAGCGGGGATCGTCGGGCACGCCGAAGTACTTGCGGGCGAGCCTGACGACCTCGGGGTCGATGTCGACCGCGTCGATCTCGAGCCCGGGGAAGCGCTCGAACAGGTAGTTGGAGATCTGCCCGCCGCCGACGCCCATCATCATGAAGCGCTTGGGGTTCGGCTGGACCAAGAACCCGGCCATCATCGTGCGCGAGTAGTCGAGGTCGAGGCTGTTGGGGTTGGCCATGTCCCAGCGCGACTCGATGTAGCGGGTGCCATCGACCACGAAGTACATGGTCCGGATCGAGCCCCGCTCGGTGACCAGGATCGTGTTGTACTCGCTGGTCGCCTGCTCGAGCAGCTTCTCTTCGGCCGCGTGCGCGCTGCGGGGCCGCAGCGTCATCGCGCTCGCGGCCGCGAGCGAGCCCGCGAGCCCATGCAGGAGTCCACGCCGGGACCAGCTCGGCCGAATCGGGTGTCGGGCGACCATCGCCCGCATGGTACCGCTTCGCCGAAAACTTGCCCTCGTCGGCCGAACGAGGCTCCATCGAAGGCGTGCGCTCCCTACCTGCCCTGCTCGGCACCCTCGCGCTGGCCCTCGCGCTCGGTTCGCTGGTCGTCGGGCATCTGCTGCTGATCCCCGCGCTGGCCGGCAACACCGACCTGATCGACGCCAACCTCGCCCGGACCTTGGCCGAGCCGCTCGCGCTCGAGTGCGCGACGCTGATCGGCTTCGCCTGCGTGGCGCTGGCCGGGCTGGCCAAGCCCTGGTTGAAGCACACCCTCGCGTTGAGCGTGTCGCTGGTCGCGGTCGCGATCGCGGCGCTCGATCGCCTGGCCCTGCTGCCCCGGATGCAAGCCGCGTGGAGCCGGGTCGACCTCGTCGCCGGCCGGCCGGTCGAGCGGGTGCGCGAGGCCGAGCAGCTCCAGCAGACCCACGAGATCGCGCTGATCTTGCTGCTGGTCGCGCTGGTGAGCTTGGTGGTGTTGGCGACCTGGCAGCGAGCAAAACCGTCGCCCGCCTGAGCCTGGCTCGCGTGATACTTTGCGGCCGCCATGGCGACCGACAAGAACGCGACCAAGCGCTACATGCGGACCCCGCCCCAGTACGCGCACGACTGGTTCTCGCCGCTGCGATCGAGCGAGGTCGTCGCCGGCAAGATCACCAACTTCACCTTCATGGGCCAAGAGCTGATCGCGTTTCGCGACGCGCAAGGCAAAGCCGTCGTGCTCGACGCCGTCTGCCCGCACTTCGGCGCCCATCGAGGCGTCGGCGGCCGCATGGTCGACGGCTGCGTGCGCTGCCCCTTCCACGGCCTCCACTTCGACGGCGAGGGCCAGTGCGTCAAGGGTGACTTCGTCCGCGATCCCAAGAGCCTGCGCCACGTGAAGTCGCCGGCCTGGACGGTCCACGAGGTCGCCGCCTCGATCTTCATCTGGCACGGCGTCGACCGCCAGCGGCCCGACCGGCCCTTGCGCTTCGCCGAGCCCGGCTTCTTCGATGGTTGGAGCGAGCCGGTCACCAACGCCGGCCGACCGCTGAAGCCGACCTCGCTCTTCTTCCCGACCGAGAACATCATCGACATCCAGCACTTCTACGCCGTCCACTTCTGGCAGCTCGACGGGGTCGAGCGCGAGCCGGCCGAGGCCGAAGACGGCTCGTTCCAGGCGGTCATGAACATCACCTTCACGGCCGGCGCCCAGAGCCCCTACGCGATCCTGCGCAAGCTCGGCAAGGCCTACACCAGCCACTTCAACTTCGACATCTCGATCCTCGGCCCCGGCATGGCCATCTCGATCGCCAAGCTCGGGCCCGACCAGGGCAACCTCGAGCTGATGAACATCATCTTGATCACCCCGACCAGCCCGGTCGATTGCCACATCCGGGTGGTCAGCACGGTCAAGCAGACGATCGACAACCCGGTCTCGAAGCTGGCCCGGCGCGCGCTCGGGGTCGGGCTCGAAGAGGTCCTCTCGCACGTGTTCTTGGCCATCGCGACCAAGGACTTCGACGGCGACGAGATGATCTGGACCCGGCGAAAATTCCTGCCCAACCCCAAGCCGCTGCCCGACGACGGGCCGATCGTCGCCTACCGGCAGTGGTGCGAGCGCTTCTGGCCGCCGGACTACTTGCCCGACGCGCCGGATCTTCGCCGCGGGCTCGACGTCGTCGGCTGATCAGCCTGACTGATCCGCCGACTCGATCAGGCCAGCTCGATCGAGTTCAGGGCGGGGTGCCGAGCGGGGTGCGGGTGCACTCGACCTGCTGGTAGTCGAGCGTCGGCCCGTGATCGACGACCGCGAAGTCGCCCGGGCTGAGATCGACCAGATCCTGCGGGGCGAGCAGACCATCCCACTTCGCGGTCGTGAAGCGATCGCTGCGGGCGGTCAGGGCGATCTGGCCGCCGTCGGCCAAGAACATGCCGTACTTCTGCAGCGCCCGGGCGACCACGCGGGCGCCCTCGGTCGGGAGCGTGTCGACCGGGTAGTCGGCGCGCAGGCGCAGGTGCACGCCGTAGGGCGGCGCATCGGCGCCGCCCGAGGTCGGGTTGGTGCTGTGGGTCGCCGGGCGCGAGTAGATGTAG
>JAMHUH010000257.1:0-10072 GCA_035904925.1 Nannocystaceae bacterium | reverse complement strand
GCAGAGCGACGGCCCGTGTCACCCCGACTCCGTGTCGAGGTTCGGGCCCGAGGTGTCGTCATACTCCTCGCAACAGCAGGCGATGTAGTAGTAGTCGTCGAGGAGCGACTCATCCAAGATGTCCGTACAGCTCAGGTCGAGGGGAAAGAGTCCGGACGCGGGGGTGTCGTAGGCGCAGGCCTCCCACATCCGATACCCGGCCACCGTCGTGCTGCACCCGCTTTCGGAGCACCGCGAAGGGTAGTAATTCAAACCGTCGGCGTTGTCGCACAGCGAGGCGCACGACTCACCTAGCCAAACCTCGGGCTCGCCGCATCCGGAGAGCGAGGGCGGGCCCGGGGGCTTAGGCGCGTCGTCGCCATCGGCCTCAGGGCCCGGCATGAATGTCTCGCACGTTACGATCATGAGCAGTGGCGCGAGCAGGAAGCGAACACTCATGGCTTCCACGGCTCGTAGCTCCGGTCATCGACCAACAGCTCCATATAGTCCCGAAGCCAGCCCCATGCGGTTTGCGAGAGCCGACCATCGATGATCGGCCAATCGTCCTCCCCAATCGGATCGTTCGTCCATTTCTGCGCCGGGTCGAGACTGGCCGGATCGCCCGCGTTGATATCGGTGTGTGGAGGCCAGTCCTTTCCCCAGCGTCGGAATCGGTCCCGCATCCAATACCGGTAGTTGTCGATGTTCATCACCGCCTCGTGGCGATCGGAGAATGCCAGCGCGACGGAGCTGTCTCGCCCGTAGCACTTGTTGTTTCCGCCATCGGTGTTGCACTCCGTCTCCCACTTGTCGCGGGGCTTGCCGCCGTTGTCGCGCCGAATGAGGTAGTGCATCATTTCGTGGACGATCTCGCGGGATCGGTCATCGACGCCGCCGTGGAGGAAATTCTTGCGCAGGAAGATCTCTCCATCCTGCGGATTTCATCGCCTTCGGTCAAGGAATTTTTTCGTCACCGGCATACCGTTCGCGGTCAGATTCGGCAGCGCGGTGTCGTCGGTCCAGCGCCAAGGACCGGGCCGATCGATCGCGCGTCGCTCGATCCAATCGACCATGGTCTGGGGGCTGGCGAAGAAGAAGCGCTCGCCGAAGGCGTCGCCGACCGAGAGCCCGCGCAGGGCCACGCGGGCGCGCGCGAGCCTTTGTTCGTGGGAGTCGTTGCTCACGCGGCCATGATGCACCGCGTGGCGACGCGGATCAGTAGACGGCGCCGTGCAGGGTCAGGCGCATGCGCTTGAGCCCGAGCCGCCCGCTGCCGCCCCAGGGATCGAGGCGCACGGCTTGGGTCTCGTTGCCCGGGATGAAGCAATCGCCCAGATCGGCACCGACCGCGTGGACCTGCCAGGAGTTGGAGATCTGAGTCTCGACGCCGCAGCCGTTCAGCGGGTTGTAGACGGTGACGTTGGCGCTCGAGCCGACCGAGACGCTGCGGCCCTCGTAGCAGACGGTGGCGTAGTCGTAGCTGACGATGCCGGCGAGGCCGATCATGAGCTGCCATTGACCGGAGATGTCGGCGACGATGCCGATCGGATCGTTGGCCATCACGTTGTTGCCGATCGACACGACCTTGGGCCAGGTGTCGCCTTGGTAGGCCCAATCGACCTCGCCCCAGCCGGGCGTGTCCGAGTAGCTCCAGCTCGGCGAGGTGACCGAGCCGAGCTGCCAGTACTCGATCTCGACCCAGGGCCCGTCTTCGGCGAAGCCACAATTGTCGAAGGTCTCGGGCTCGCCGGTGGTCGTGCCGGTGGTCGAGTCCGTCGTGGTGTCGGTGGTCGAGTCGGAGCTGGTCGAGTCGCTGCTGGTGTCGGAGCTGGACGAGTCCGTCGAGTCGGCGCTGGTCGAGTCGCTGCTGGAGTCGGCGCTGGTCGAGTCGCTGCTGGTGTCGGCGCTGGTCGAGGAGTCGGCGCTGGTCGAGGAGTCGGCGCTGGTCGAGGAGTCGGCGGAGTCGGCGTTGCTGGTCGCGTCGGCGCTGGTCGAGTCGGAGCTGCCGGCCGTGTCGCCGATCTCGTCGTTGCCCGCGTCGCCAGCAGGATCATCAGCGCAGGCAGCGAGCGAGAGCAGCACGAGCAGGGTCGAGAGCGAAGGCCGAGGCGCGAGCATGACGGCCGCATGCAAGCACGGTTGGCGCGCCTTCTCCAGCGTCGGTCAGGCATGAGTCAGCGCTCGTCTGGGCGATCCGCGAGGCTTTCCTTGGCGCGGATCTTTCGCCGGAGCGCATGTTCGGGTTAGCGTGCGACCTGGTGGCCACCTCGCCTCCCATCCTCGGCGTCACGACCTTCGCGGGCAATCGGCTGCTCACGCCGGAGCCCGGCACCGACTCGCTCTCGTTGACCGCCGATGGCCACCTGCTCGTCAACGTCAGCGGCGAGACGATGACGCGGACGGACGCGCTCTTGCTCTGCAGCGAGAACCTCGAGATTCGTCCGCTCAATCGGCGCATGCAGGGCCGCGCGGTGCCGGAGGTGTTTCGTCGGCTCGCCTCGCTCGAGGGCGAGGGCTACCTGATCATCTCGCGCGAGAACGAGCGCTTCTATCCGCTTCGGCTCGAGCGCGACCTGTGCTTCTTCGTCGAGCCGCTGCTCTGGGCGCTCGACGCCAGCTTGATGTGGGACGTCGGCATGCTGCCGGGCTCGCGCGGCGACCGAAACATCTCGCTGGTTCGGGTCGCGGGCGAGGGCTTGATCGCGCTGCGGGTCGCGGGCGAGCTGCTCGCGATCAAGGTCACGCCCGAGCGGCCGCATCGAATTCACGCGGACGGCTTCGTCGGCTGGATCGGCAACGTCGTCCCCGCCGCCGAACCCAACAGCCCCTTCTTGCGCTGCGAGGGCGAGGGCGCGGTGTTCGTGGCGCTGCCGAACTACGACTCGCCTCGCCGCGTCGAAGAGTCGCGCACGACCATCCCTCATGCCTCTTAAACCAATCTTGCTTGGTCGAGAGCGACGTCGGCGGACGCGACCCCGGCTCGAGGGCTTCAAGCGCGAGATCCTCAACGCGCCCAACCTGATCACCGTCGGGCGGATCTTCATGATCCCGCCGATCTTGATGCTGGTCGACAAGACCGACCCCTTCAAGAATTTCCTCGCGATGGCGCTCTTCTTGATCGCCGGCGCGCTCGATCTGATCGACGGTTGGCTGGCCCGCAAGCAGGGGCTCGAGACCTTCTTCGGCAAGTTCGCCGATCCCCTGGCCGACAAGATCCTGGTCATGGCCTTGCTGGTCTACCTCGCGGTCGAGGCCCGCGTGCCCGGCTGGTTGGTGGTCGTGCTGCTCGGGCGCGAGTTCTACATCTCGGGCCTGCGCACGCTCGCGATCAACGAGGGCGTCGAGATCGGCGCGGGCGCGGGCGGCAAGGCCAAGACCAGCTTCCAGGTGATCGGCATCGCCTGCGTGCTGCTCTACTTCCCCTATCGCGCGCCCTTCGGCGGCTGGATCGACTTCCTCGACGTCGGCCTGGTCCTGCTCTACGCGTCGGCGGTGTTGTCCGTCTGGAGCGCCTATACCTACACGGCCGACTTCGTGCGGGCGCTCGGGCAGATTCGCGTGACCGACGAGAGCGACGTGCAGCCGGGCGATCGAGAAGGCGAGACGGACTCGAAGCCGTGAGCGCGTCGATGGGCCTGGCCGAGCGAGTGCTGGCTCGCTTCGCCGAAGGTCGCGCGCGCGGGACCTGTTGGCTCGACGGCGGCGGCGTGACCCGGAGCGTGGTCGGCTGGGAGCCCGAGCTCGAGCTGCGCGCCGACGAGTTCACGCTCGGCGAGGAGCTCGCGCTGCTCGACGAGGTCGAGGCCCGCTTTCGGGCCGCGCCCGATCGGCCTTGGATCGGTTGGGTCGGCTATGACCTCGGCGCTGCGGCGCTGCTCGGTCGGGCCCCGCGGGCGAGCAAGGTCCCGCACTTGGTCATGCGCCAGTTCGCCAGCGTCGAGCACGAGCCCGCGGGCGCACGACAGCGCCCGCGTGGCCAGGATGCTTGGCCGCTCGGACCGCTGCGGGCGATCATCGGCGCCGACGTGTATCGCGAGCAGGTCGCTCGGATCCGCGAGCACATCGCCGCGGGCGACACCTACCAGGTCAACCTCTCGCAGCGCTTCGTCGCCGAGTGGCTCGACGCTCGGGTGCCGATCGGAGCTCGGATCGCGGCGGTCCATCGGCGTCTGCGCGCGGCCACGCCCGCGTCGATGGGCGCCTTGATCGCGATCGACGAGCGCAGCGCCATCACTTCGAACTCGCCCGAGACCCTGCTCGACGTCGAGTTCGGCGCGGGCCTCGGAGGGCTCGATCTCGCTCGCTCTTGGCCGATCAAGGGCACGCGGGCGCGGGCCCGCAGCGCCGAGGCCGACGCCGCCGCGGCGCGCGAGCTGCAAGCGAGCCGCAAGGATCGCGCCGAGCACGTGATGATCGTCGACCTGGTCCGCAACGATCTCGGTCGACTGGCGGTGCCGGGCAGCGTGCGCGCGCCGGTGGAGCCGAGCTTGGTCAGCCTGCCGACGGTCCATCATCTCGTCAGCGAGGTCGCGTGCACGCTCGAATCGGGCTGGAGCTTGCGCGAGCTGTTCGCGGCGCTCTTCCCGGGCGGCAGCATCACGGGCGCGCCGAAGCGCCGGACCGTCGAGCTGATCGACGAGATCGAGGCCGAGCCACGCGGGATCTACTGCGGCGCGATCGTGCTGCTGGAGTCGACCGGCTTGCGCATGAGCATTCCGATTCGCACCGGCCTGCTCGATGCCGAGGGGCTCGAGCTGCGCAGCGGCGGTGGCATCGTGATCGATAGCGAGCCCGAGGCCGAGCGGCTCGAGACCTTGGCGAAGGCGCGAGCCTTCGAGGTCGTGCCCGATCTCTGATATCCTGCGAGGCGATCGTGAAACACGAGATCCCCCACGACCTCGAGCCCGCCCTCGCCAAGTTGGCCGCCCGCAAGGCCGCAGAAGCCTACGCCAAGCGCTTCGCGGAGTATGACTACAAGTACCGCTGGTCGAGCGACAAGCGGCTCGAGCTCAGCTTCGCCGTGATGGGCAAGCGGCTCGAGGGCATCATGGAGGTGCTGCCGCGCAAGCTCGAGCTCGAGCTCGACGTGCCCTTCATGTTCCGCGTCTTCCAGGGCAAGGCGATTCAGATCATCGAGCGCGAGGCCATGGAGTGGTTGGCCAAGGCACGCCGCGGCGAATTGACGGAGGACTGAAGCTTCAGGCTTCGGCCGCCGGGGCGGCAGCCTCGGCCGGGGCTGTCTCGCTCGCCTTGGTGTCCGACTCGATCTCGGTCACGGCCACGCCGGTGCCTTCGCCGTGGCGGTGCAGGTAGATCAGCAAGAGCGCGACGCCGCAGACGAGCGAGGAGTCGGCGACGTTGAAGATTGGCCAGTAGTTGCCGGTGTCGTAGTTGAGGAAGACCTGCAGGAAGTCGACGACGCCGTGGCGTTCGACTCGGCCTTCGCCTTCGATGAAGACCTCCATCGTGCGAAAGAAGCGATCGTGCAGGTTTCCGGCCGCGCCAGCGGAGATCAGGCCGATGGCGACGAAGCCATAGGCTTTGAGGGTCGGCATCTTGGTCGCCAGCCAGCCCATGTAGCCGAGGGCCAAGAAGGTGACGGTGATGAAGAAGCCGCGGGCCCAGGACTCGTCGCGCAGGAAGCTGAACGCGGAGCCGGTGTTGAAGCCGAACTTCAAGTAGAAGAAGTGGGGGATGACCTCGACGCTTCGACCTTCGCGGAGGTTGTCCCAGACCCAGGCCTTGCTCCACAGATCGAGCGCCAGCGAGAGCACCAGGACGATCCCGACCAGGATGAGTCGGTGAGTCCGCGAAGGTTGGGGCTTGTCCGAGGGCATGAGCCGGGGAGTCTAGAGCACCGACCGGCGCGTTTCCAAGGGCACCCGCAAGCTCCCAGAGCCTCGATTCAAGCCTGCTCGTGCGTTCCGGCACCCAGCAGCGCGGAGCCGTGGCGCAGCAGGGTGAGCGCGAGCAGGCCGACGCCGAGGACCAAGCTGGTGTCGGCGAGGTTGAAGGCTGGCCAGGCCCGATCGCCGCCGAGGTGGATGACGATGAAGTCGATGACGCCGTGGCGAGGGATGTCGGCGTAGCTGCGGCCGCGAGCGATCGCGTCCGCGATCCGCGTCGGGTGCTCCATCAGCGCGTCGAAGTGGAGGGTCGGGTGGAAGCGCAGCCGGACCTCGTGGACCCGAACCAGGCGATCGATCAGGTTGCCGAGCGCGCCGCCGAAGAGCAGGCCGAGCGCGAGGAAGCCCGAGCGGGCGGCGATCGGCATCCTGCGGACCAGCCAGATCATGTAGGCGAGGGCGAGCAGGGTCACGGCGATGAAGAAGACCCGCGCGTGGCTGGACTGAGCCAGCATCCCGAACGCCGAGCCGGGGTTGAACGCGAAGTCGAACTCGAGCAGACCCGCGACCACCGGCACGGGCTCGGCGTCGCGCAACCTGGTGAAGGCCCACTGTTTGCTGAGCTGATCGAGCAGCACGCTGATCGCCGCGACGGCGACGAAGGTCGCAATACGTCGGGCGCGGATTGGCGCAGGCGAGGGCACGCGAGCGGCAGGGTAGCAGGGCGGCGCGGCAAGAACTGCCGTTTGCCAGGGGGCGGCCGATGGGCATGTTGAAGAAATGAGCCTCGATCGTGCTGGCGCCCTCACGCACACCACCCATGAGCCGATCGCCGAGCTGCCGCGCCTCGCCCGACTCCGCGAGGATCTGCTCGAGGCGCGCTATGGCCTGTGCACGCAGAAGGCCGAGTTGCTGACCGAGGCGATGCGCGAGCTGGCCCCGCCGAGCCCGACCACGCGCCGGCTCGCGCCGATCCACTTTCGCATGCTCCAACGCTCGCTCGAGCGCAACTTGCAGAGCGGCGCGCCGGTCAATCACTGGGCGCTGCTGGCCAACCGCGAGCTCCAGCACATGTGGCTGGCGCTCGAGCAGCACCAGCACGGCGAGCCGCTGGTCGTGGCCTTCGCCCGCGGGGTCGCGCACGTGCTCGAGCACATGCAGCTGCGCGTGTACGACCACGAGCTCTTGATGGGCAACCCGACCCGGCATCGAATCGGCGCCGCCTTGCACCCCGACTACGGCGGGATGTTGCTGCTGCCCGAGCTCGATGGACTGCGCGAGCGCCCGGTCAACCCGCTGGCGATCAGCGACGAGCAGATCGCCAAGCTGCGCGCCGACGTCTTCCCCTATTGGTTCACCCGCTCGATCATGAGCCGGGCCTCGCTGCTCAGCGACGACGTCGAGCTGCAAAACAAGCTGACCGAGGGGCGTCGCTTCGTGCTGACCCAGTTCGCCGGGATCAGCCATGTCACGCCCGACTTCCCGCGCGTGCTCGAGCGCGGCTTCGAGGGCGTGCTCGACGACATTCGCCTGGCCAAGCGGAGCGCGACGACCCCCGAGCAGAGCGCTTTTTTGCAGGCGGCCGAGATCGCGGCCCGGGCGGTGATTCGGCTGGCCGAGCGGATGCACGAGCGCTGCCTCGAGCAGGCCGAGCACGCCCACGATCCTGGCCGCGCCGCCGAGCTGCGCGAGCTCGCGGCGATCCTCGCCCATGTCCCGGCTCGGCCCGCGCGGACCCTGCACGAGGCCCTGCAGGCGATGCTCGTCACCTGGGTGGCGATTCAACAAGAGAGCTTTCAGCACGGCGTCTCGCTCGGTCGCGTCGATCAGTACCTGTGGCCCTACTACCAGCGCGACCTCGCCGAGGGTCGGATCGATCGCAGCCGCGCGGTCGAGCTGCTCGGCTGCTTGCTCGGCAAGGCGGCCGAGCAGCTGCCGCTCTTCAACATCATGGCGACCGACTTTTTCAGCGGGCTCTCGTCGGCCTCGGGGCTGACGATCGGCGGCGTCGACGAGCAGGGCAACGACGCCAGCAACGAGCTGACCGAGCTGCTGCTGCACGCCTACACGCAGATGCGTCTGCGCCAGCCCAACATTCACTTGCGCCTCCACCCGGACAGCCCGGCGTGGTTGCGCGAGCTCGCGAGCGAGACGATCGCCGAGGGCGGCGGGATGCCGGCGCTCTTCAACGATCGCGCCGTGATCCCTGCGTTGGTCGAGTTCGGCGTGCCCGAGGCGGACGCCCGCGACTACTCGGTCGTCGGCTGCGTCGAGTGGGGCGTGCCCTATCGCTCGTTCCCGGCCGCGGGCGCGGGCTTCATCTCGCTCCCGGCGGTGCTCGACGAGACCTTGCACGACCCCGATCTGCGCGCGATCGAGAGCCCGGACATGGATCGGATCTGGCGCGAGTTCCGGGCGCGGCTGGTCGATCGCGTCAACGAGGCGATCCTCGGCAACGAGGCGATCGAGCAGGCCCACGCGCGCTGGCGGCCGACCCCGCTGCTCTCGCTCTGCGTGCGCGGCTGCATCGAGGCCGGCCAAGACGTCACCGCGGGCGGTGCGCAGTACGACTCGAGCGGGATCCAGGGCGTGGGCCTGGCCGACGTCGCCGACTCGCTCAGCGCGATCGAGCAGCTGGTGATCGAGGAGCGGGTGCTCGACCTCGACGCGCTGGTCTCGGCCTGCGACGCCGACTTCGACGGCTCCGAGGGCGAGGCGCTGCGCCGGCGGATCCTCGACAAGGTGCCCAAGTATGGCCAAGACCGCGGTCGGCCCGAGTGGTGGGCGGCTCGAGTCGTCCAGGCTTTCACCGAGCTGGTCGCGGCCCACGACAACTCGCGCGGGGGCCGATACGCGCCCGGCTTGTGGAGCATGACCACGCACGTCGGCTTCGGGGCGCGGCTCGGCGCCTTGCCGAGCGGGCGCAAGGCCAAGCGGCCGCTGGCCAACGGCGCCTCGCCGAGCAACGGCAGCGACGCCCGCGGGCCGACGGCCTCGCTGCTGGCCGCGAGCCGGGTCGCGAGCAAGCGGATCGCCAACGGGCTCGCGCTCAACGAGACCCTCGATCGCGAATTCCTCCGCCAAGCCGGCAGCGGCCTGATCGACGGCTTGACCCGCGGCTACTTCGACGCGGGCGGCATGCAGGTCCAGTACAACGTGTTCGACGTCGAGGAGCTGATCGACGCCAAGCAGCACCCCGATCGCCATCGCGGCCTGGTCGTGCGGATCTCTGGTTACAGCGCCTACTTCAACGACCTGACCGAGGCCATGAAGGATGAATTGATCGCGCGCTCGCTGCATGGTCGGCCGGCCTGCCAGGTCACCGACGACATCGATCGCGACGCGGGCCACCTCCACGCCGTCGAGCCGATCACCGGCGAGGTCGACCCGACATGAGCCACGATCACGCGATCGTCTTCGACATCCAGCGGGCCTGCATCCACGACGGCCCTGGCCTGCGCACGGTCGTGTTCTTCAAGGGCTGCGCGCTCGACTGTCAGTGGTGCCAGAACCCCGAGGGCCGCGGGCCGAAGCCCGAGCTGGCCTACTACGAAGAGCGCTGCTTGCCGGGCTGCACGAAGTGTCTGTCGAGCTGCCCGCACGAGGCCCTGCGCGACACGATCCACGGGCGGGTCGACTGGTCGGCCTGCGTGCACTGTGGCGAGTGCGTGGACGCTTGCCCGACCAACGCGCTGGTCCAAGTCGGCAAGACCTGGACGGCCGACGAGCTGCTCGCCGAGGTCTTGGCCGACCGCAGCTTCTTCGCCGCGACCGGCGGGGGCGTGACGCTCTCGGGCGGCGAGCCGGCCCTGCACTCGGAGTTCCTGCACGAGTTCTTGCCCGCGGCCAAGCAGGCGGGCGTCGACGTCGCGATCGAGACCGCCGGCAACGTGCCCTGGACGCGCTTCGAGTCGATCTTGCCCTGGGTCGATCGCGTGCTCTACGACGTGAAGGTCGGCGGCAACGCGCTGCACCTCGCGTTGACCGGGCACGACAACCTGCGGGTGCTCGACAACCTCCAGCGGCTGGTCGCGCTGCGCGAGGCCGGGGCCCGCTTCGAACTCGAGGTTCGAATGCCGGTCGTGCCTGGGCTCAACACCTCGGACGCCGCGCTGGCCGAGCTGGCCGCCAGCCTGCGCGAGCGCGGTGTGAGCACGCTCGAGTTGTTGCCCTACAACCACCTGTGGGAGGCCAAGCTGCCGCGCCTCGCCGGGGATCGTCCGGCGCTCGGGATCCGACCGCAGGCG
>JAMHUH010000256.1:0-12480 GCA_035904925.1 Nannocystaceae bacterium | reverse complement strand
TGAGCGGCGTGGATCTCCCCTTTGCGCCCTCCGCAGGCGTCATCGGCGGACGCATGCGGCGACCCCGAGCGGTGCGCGTGGAGCTACCCCTACCCACGACCCTGCTCTTCTACACCGACGGCATCGCTCGGCGGACCGTCTTCGACTCGCTCGCGGCACTCGATGGCGCGAATCTGTGCACCACCTTGCTCGACAATCACTCGCATCTTCATGATGACGCGACGGTGATTCATGTGACCTACTCTCCCTGAGCGAGCGCTCGAGCGAGTGATGATCGGCTCCGACAAACCCACGCGGCCCATGGCCGAACAGAGCACCCCGTTGCCCGAGGGTCTGCTCGAGGTGCTCGAGCGCTTCGTCTCGCCGATCAGCGCTCGCGCGATGCTGCGAGCGGCGGTGGTCAAGGCCGAGCGAGCGACCGGCTCGGCCAGCCCGCTCGCGGTGCTCCAACAGCTCGAGCTCTCGACCAACATCTTGATCTTGCCGAGCAGGCGCGAGGAGGCGCTCGCGGCCCTGCGGGCGCTGATGCCCGTCGCACCACCCATCATCGAAGATCGTGCGACCTTCGAGGAGCCGACGAGCGAAGAGTCGGTCGCGGTCGTGCGCAAGGAGTCCGACCTCAACTACACCCGGATGCTCGCGCGCGAGGCCTGCAACTTGGTCGGCGTGCGCGGCTATCCAGCCCAGAAGCTGGTCACGGCGGTCAGCGAGCTGGCCCGCAACATCGCCCGCTATGTCGGCGAGGGCCGGGTCCGCTTTCGCATCGACACCGATGGCCAGCGGATCGTCATCGTCGCCGAGGACGAGGGCTCGGGCATCGACAACCTCGACGACATCATGACCGGCAACTACCGGAGCAAGACCGGACTCGGGCGCGGGCTGATGGGCGTTCGCAACCTCGCGGACGAATTCGACATCGACACCGGACCGGGTGGGACCACCGTCAGGATCGCCTTTCGCTACTCGTGATCGGGCTGCGACCCGCACAGCGCCAACCCCATGAGCAACAACGATCGAGTGACCTGCATCCCCCTGTGGGACTGTCTGCTGGTGCCGCTGCACGGCGACGTCGGAGACGACGACGCCGACGATCTCGTCAGCGAGGTGCTGCAAAGGATCCAGCGCGACGAGTGCTTCGGCGTGCTCGTCGATCTCTCGGGCGTGTGGACGCTCGACAGCCACCTGTGTTCGGTGCTGGCCCGGCTCGCGCTGGCCGCCCGGATGATGGGGGCCAAGACCGTGCTCTCGGGCATGCGACCCGAGATCGCCATGACGCTCGAGACCATGGGCATCCAGCTGCGGGGGATCCAGACCGAGGCGACGCTCGAAGACGCGCTGGCGTCGATGGGCATCACTCGGGTCAGCCGCCGCGACCAGGCCAGCGACGACGTGCTGGTCGACCTGCTCTTGCGCGACGCAGACGGAGCAAGGACCGATTCGAAGCGAAAGCATGATCATGACTGACTCCCGAGCCGACGAACAAAGCCTCCGTGATCTGAGCGCTCGCATGCGCGAGCGGGGCGACGCCGACGCGGCCCTGGTCGCGTCTGTAGTCGACGAGCTGGTCGAGCTTCGCCAGCATGCCGGCGTCGAAGAGGACATGCGCCGCAATCAGGCCACGCTGATGCAGCTGGCCCGCAGCGAGGCGCTCGGTCAGGGCGAGCTCGAGCTCGCGCTGCCCGAGATCACCGAGACCGCCGCGACGATCCTGAGCTGCGCGCGGGCCAGCGTCTGGCGCTACACCAAGGACCACCACAGCATCACCTGCCTCGATCTCTTTCGCCTCGACGAAGGGATCCACGAGCAGGGCATCGCGCTCGACGCCGCCGATTTCCCCCGCTACTTCGACGCGCTGCTCGAGCAGCGGGTGATCCCGGCCCACGACGCGCACACCGACCGCCGCACCGCCGAGTTCTCCGAGGTCTACCTGGCCCCGCTCGGGATCAGCTCGATGCTCGACGCGCCGATCCGCGTCGGCGGTCACATGATCGGCGTCCTGTGTGTCGAGCACACCGGGCCCATGCGGACTTGGACGGCGTCGGAGGAGGGCTTCGCGAGCGCGCTGGCCGACTTCATCGCGCTCGCGATCGAGATCAGCGAGCGCCGTCGGACCGAAGACGAGCTGCGTGGCCTGGTCGAGCTGGCCGAGCAGCGGCTCGAGACGATCGAGCGGCAGCGGCTGGCGATCGCCGATCTCTCGGCCCCGATCATCGACGTCTGGGACGGGATCCTCGCGCTGCCCGTGGTCGGCCTCGTCGACACCCAGCGCAGCATCGAGCTGACCGAGCGCCTGCTCAATCGGATCGCCGACTCGGGCACCCGCTCGGTCATCGTCGATCTGACCGGCGTCGACTTGGTCGACACCATGACCGCCAACCATCTGCTGCAGATGATCCGCGCGGCGTCGCTGCTCGGGACCTTCTCCGTGCTCAGCGGGATCAGCCCACAGATCGCCCAGACCTTGGTCCAGCTCGACGTCGATCTCAGCGAGATCACCACCGTCCGCAACCTCAAAGAAGCGCTCAAGGTCTGCTTGCGTCGGTCGATGACCGGACGCGAGGCTGAAGCTCGGTGAGCGTACCCGAGCTGCGGCTGCGGATCGCCAGCCTGGCGGACGCGGCGGTCGCTCGTGCGCTCGTCGTTCGCTTCGCGCGTGACATCGGGCTGACGCCGCGGGCCGCCAGCGAGGCCGCGATCGCGGCCAGCGAATTGGTCACCAACGTGGTCAAGTACGCGGGCGCGGGCGAGCTCGTGATCGTCGAAGATCCCGAGGGCTTGCGGATCACCGCGCTCGACCGCGGCCCTGGTCTGGCCAACCCCGAGGAGCTCTTCGAGGATGGGATCAGCCAGGGCTCACGGCGCGAGCCCGACCGTCCGCTCAAGGGTGGCCTCGGCACGGGTGGCGGCGCCCTGCGTCGGCTCTGCGATCGAGTCGAGATCAGCGCTCGGCCAGGCGGCGGGACGATCGTCGAGATTCGCAAGCTGCGGCCTGCTCGGTGATGGTCACGTGGTGGATCGTTCCACCGCGGCGCGTTCGTGCGGCGTAGAATCGTCGCGCTGCCCAGCGCGACGAGCACGACCATGAAGCAACGCAAGATCACCCTCAGCGAGTCCGAGATCCCGACCCATTGGTACAACGTCGCCGCCGACATGCCGAACGCTCCGCTGCCGCCGCTCAACCCGGCGACGCACGAGCCGATCGGACCGGAGGCGCTCGCGCCACTCTTCCCGATGGCGCTGATCGAGCAAGAGGTCTCGACCGAGCGCTACATCGAGATCCCCGAGCGGATCCGCGAGGCCTATACGCTGTGGCGGCCGACCCCGCTCTTTCGCGCCTACGAGCTCGAGCGTGTGCTCGATACTCCTGCGCGCATCTACTACAAGTACGAGGGCGGCAGCCCCTCGGGCTCGCACAAGCCCAACACCGCGATCGCCCAGGCCTATTACAACGCCGAGCAGGGGGTCAAACGGATCACGACCGAGACCGGCGCGGGCCAATGGGGCAGCGCGCTCGCCTTCGCCTGTCAGAGGTTCGGCCTCGGCTGCGAGGTCTACATGGTCCGAATCAGCTACGACCAAAAGCCCTATCGCAAGCTGATGATGAACACCTGGGGGGCCGAGGTCATCGCCTCGCCGAGCGAGCGCACGCAGGCAGGTCGCAGCATCCTCGCGGCCGATCCGGACAGCCCCGGCAGCCTCGGGATTGCGATCTCCGAGGCGGTCGAGCGGGCGGTCGGCGACGAGAACACCAAGTACAGCCTGGGCAGCGTGCTCAACCACGTCTTGATGCACCAGACCGTCATCGGCCAAGAGGCGCTCGTGCAGCTCGAGAAGGCCGGCGAGAGCCTGCCCGACGTCGTGATCGCCCCCTTCGGCGGCGGTTCGAACTTCGCCGGGCTCGCGTTCCCCTTCATCCATCGCAAGCTGACCCAAGGCGCGAAGATTCGGGCGATCGCGGTCGAGCCCTCGAGCTGCCCGAAGCTGACCCGCGGCGTGTTCCGCTACGACTTCGGCGACACGATCGGCATGACCCCGCTGCTGCCGATGTACACGCTCGGCCACACCTTCGTGCCGGCCAAGATCCACGCCGGCGGGCTGCGCTACCACGGCGCGGGCGTGATGGTCAGCCAGCTCTTGCGCGACGGGATCATCGAGGCCGAGGCCGTCGATCAGCTCGAGACCTTCGAAGCCGGCATCACCTTCGCGCGCGCCGAGGGCATCATCCCGGCGCCCGAGGCCAACCACGCGGTCGCCTCGGCGATCCGCCAGGCGCTCGAGGCCAAGCAGGCCGGCGAAGCTCGGGTGATCCTGTTCAACCTGTGCGGCCACGGCCACTTCGACATGTCGGCCTATCAGGACTACTTCGCCGGCAAGCTGACCAAGCACGAGCTGAGTCAGGCCGAGGTCGACGCGGCGGTCGCGAAGATCGACACGCCGGCGATTCCCTGAGTGGCTACTTGCGCGCGACCGCTCGCGGAGCTCGGTGCCTGTTGCCCAGCGCCCGCGAGCGGCGGATGCACTCCGCGAGGCCTTGGCCGATGTTGGCCATCGTGATCAGCGAGCCCAGGTCGGCGCCGATCGTGACCAAGGTCTGGGCGACCGCCGGCCGGATGCCCGTGATCACGCAGGTCGCCCCGAGCAGCTCGGCTCCGCGCGCGAGCCTGAGAAATTGATCGGCGGTCAGCGTGTCGACCATCTCGACGCCCGTGATGTCGACGATCACGAAGCGAGCGCGGCGAGACGAGACCTCGTCCATCAGCCGCTCCATGATCTGCTCACCGCGCCGCGAGTCGACCACGCCGATGATCGGCATCGCGACCACGTCCTCCCAGAGCTGCAAGACCGGGGTCGAGAGCTCCATGATCGCTTGCTGCTGACGCTCGATGATGACCAGCTTCTGATCGAGCTCGGCCAGCGCCGCCTGCTTGTCCTTGGTCTGTCGGGCCGCCAGCGCGGCTCGATCTTCGGCCAAGATCCGCTGGGCATCTTGCTCTTCGATCGCGCTCGCGTTGGCGACCGCCATCGAGGCGAGCCCCGATGCGCAGGCCAAGAAGGTCAGCTCTTCCTCGCCAAAGGGCTGGCGCGAGAGCTTGTTGGCGACCGCCATCACGCCGATCGATTGATCCATCAGCTCGATCGCGACGCAGGCGAAGCCTTCGCGCAGCTCCTCGGGTCGCCCGGGCCAGCGGTGATCGAGCACGTCCGCGGGCACGAACTGGGCGCCGCGTTCGGCCATCGCCCAAGTCCAGAACGCCTGGCCCCGGTCGGAGACGAGCAGCTCGCAGTCGGCGAAGCCTTCGCACTTGCCGACCTGCAGCGAGCCCGTGACGGGGTCGACCAACAAGGTCGCGTGCTGTCGGCAATCGAAGAAGCTGCTGGTCAGCGAGCTGAGCGTGTCGGTGATCGCCGCGCGATCGGTCAAGCGCAGCATCGAGAACGCGCGAGTCATCAGCTGAATGAACTGCATGCCCTCGTTGAGGCGATCGAGGCGCGCGGCGATCGAGTCGTCTCGCATGTTCAGGACAAGCCTCGCTTCTGCCGGAATTCCTTGCTCAGGCGCTCGAAGTTGCTCGGGTGGGCCATGACGAAGATGCACTGCGCGTCGCCCTTGGCCCGACAGGTCAGCTCTTCGGCCTTGAGGTCGACGCCGAAGCTGACCTGACACCAGCCGCAGCTGTATCCGGCGTTCATGTGGCAGACGGGGTGTTGGCTGGTGATGCCATTGTCGATGTACGACGCGGCCTCGAACGAGTAGGGGTGGTCGTAGGCCAAGAAGTAGTCTTCGTTCGGCTGTGGGGCGCTCTCTTCGAAGATGTCGACGTTGGCCCAGCCGACGTGGGCGAAGTGGACCGGGCCGAGCGCGAGGCGCATGGTCGGATCTTCGACATGCAAGCGCTCGGCGAACATCTTGGCGTCTCGCATGCCGCAGGCCTTGGCCAGCTTGTAGCGAATCTGTCGGGCACCCGCCTCGCCGAAGGTCTTGCGCAGCTCTTCTTGCAGCTCGATCGACATCGAGTCGGTTCGCATCAGCATGTAGCGGACGCCTTGGATGTGAATCTGGCCCTTCTCGGGCTCGCGCTGAAGGTCGGCGAAGAAGCCGTCCATGATCTGCTCGGCCGCGCCGAACAAAGGGGCGAAGGGCTCGGGACACTTGACTACTTTGGTTTGGACCGTCATCGACTGCTCGAGGTGGGGGGCTCGATCAGGGTATGCCGATCGCCAAGCTCGAAGCGAAGCGAAACTCGCTGGCGCACGATGCCAGCCCGCCATCCAGCCACGACCATGGTTTGGTAGGATGGTGCGCGTTTGTTCGACTCGTGCTCGACCCGCAATGTTGGGAGCGAATCAATTGCGGTGTTCGAGCGCGCGAGCCGAATTCATCGATCAGCTGGCGTCTTCGCAGATCGCACCACGCGAGGCTTCGATCGCGTCGTCGTGCTCGCCTGGTTCGTCGCCGCCGAACTGAATCGGCTCTCGCTGCGCACGCGTGGCGAAGAAGCCGAGCACTGCGGGCGACGCGGAGCTGCCCACGATCCAGCGGCTCGACCAGTAGCGAAGCTCCGGGACGCGCAATTCGAGCGCAGCGTCGAGCGCGGCGCCCAGCGCTTCGGCGGGGGTGTGCGCGGCGAATTCTTGATCGTACGCAGCGAGGCCGAGGCCCAGCCCGACCCTCGTCGTCGCCACGCCCGGCACGGCCTCGGCTCGGTGCACGCTGAGCTTCTGCATGTTGCCGGGACCGAAGCGGTCGTCCCACGCGACCGCCTTGCCTTGCCGCTCGGCCACGCTGTAGGCCTGCGGAAAGAGGCGATTCATTTGCGGGGCGACCAGCGCCTGAGCGCTGTTCTCGGGGTGATAGGGATAGGTGGTCAATTCCAGGCGCGCCTGCGTGGCCTTGGCGGCCTCTTGCATGGTCGCGACCAGAGCCTTGGCGGCCTCGCGCATGTCGGCGAAGCCCGAGAGTCGACCCTCGTCCCAGTTGCCTTCGGTGTCGACCTCGAAGCCGACCGCGCCCGCGGCCTCGAGCAGCGCGGGCATGACCGCGCCCAGCTGCGCGAGCTGGTCCTTGTTCGGCAGCGGCCAGGTCGTCAGCACGATATCGAGCGCGAGCGGCTCGGCGAGCTGTCGCAGCTGGGTCAGCTGGGCGGCGCTCCAACGCGGCATCCAAGCCGCGACCGACTTGGCCGAGGTCGAGCGTTGGACCATGACCGCGATCGTCGAGAAGCCGAGCCCCGCGAGGTTGGCCAGCCAGCCCTCGCGCAGCACGGTCGTCGGCGAATCATCGACCCACACGCCCAGCTTCGGCTGCAGCTCGCGGCCGAGCTCGGCCTCGACGCCCGCGAGGCGCTGGACCGCTCGCCAAGTCACTGGCCCGGCCATCCCATCGGGTGTGAGACCGATCCCGGCTTGCCAAGCGGACAGCGCGACGATGCTCGAGGGCTCCCAGTGGCCGCTGGCCTCGCTGCCGGTCGTGCGCTGGATGGTCTGGATCTGCTCGTTCGAGTAGCCACGCCGGTTGGCGAAGGCGATTGCGGCTTCGATGTCGATCGACTCGGGCATGGCCGATGCTATCACCACGGGCTGCTATCGGGGATCAGCGCGGCGAGAATCCTCAGCATCGGCTCGACGAAGAGCGGCGAGGAGCCGAGCAGGATCACCAGCGTCCAAGTTCGGCGCAGGCCGAGCGGCCAGCGAGCGACACCGAGCTTGCGTTCGAGCGTGAGCGCGGCCGCGTGCACGACGAAGAAGCTGCCCATCGTGAGGCCAGCCGCGAGGTCGAGCGGGGCCCACGAAACCCAAAAGTGCATCGCCGTGCTGACCCCGAACGCCGCCGCGACCCCGAGCCCGACCCGACCGCGCCGCGCGAGCGGAAAGAAGGCGTAGTCGCGCAGCCAGCCCGCGACGACGCGATTCCAACGACGACCCCAGAACTCGACCAGCGTGGTCGAGACGATCGGCCGAAGGTTGATTCGGACCGGATGCACGCCGAAAGCGGCGTAGAGCACCAGCAAGATCGATTGTGTCGATTCGACCAGCGCGTAACAGAGCACGACGCCCGCCGACCAGCGGATCAGCCCTCGCGTGTCCGCTGCCCATTCGAACACGCCGAGCCAGCCCGCGAGCACGAGCCCGACATGAGCGAGCAGCCAGCCGAGCTCCGCGGGCTCGAAGCGGGGCGGGCCGCGGCGGATCCGACGGACGTCGAAGAGCGCGACCAGCAGCCAGACCCGGCCGAGGTAGCCGAGCGCGTGTTCGCGCAGCGAGAGGTCGAGCGTGCGACCGAGCGCGAGCAAGGTCAGCAGCGCGAGCGCGAATCGACCGAGGATCAGCTCGGCCGGGACCACGAAGACCGCGAGCAGGGCCGCGAGCGCGAGCGCGATCGCAGACCTGCGCGCGCTCGCGGGCGCGCCGGTCCGCGTCAGCGCGGCGACCAGCGCGACCTCGGCCGCCCAGATCAGCAGCGCAGCCAGCAGCGCGGGGTTCATCAAGCCTCCTCGCCACCCTTGATGGCCACGCCACCCTTGATGGCCGCGAAAGTCAGCTCGAAGCGGGCGAGGTACTTGCGCAGGCGATCGCTGTCGTTGCTCGAGGCTCGCCGTGCACGCGAGGCGGCGAAGAGCTCGCGGCCGGCCGCGGCCAGGTTGTCGCTGGCTCGACAGACCCGCAGCACGTCGATCAGCTGGCTGCGATCGAAGCGATCGAGCTCGGCCAGCTCGGCGGGCTCGAAGTAGCGCTCGAGCAGGGCTTGGCCGGGATCGCCCGAGCGTGGCGACCACTGCCGGACCAGCCTGGCGATCTCTTCGTCGACCAGCGCGCGATCGATCCTTCCGCCCGCCGCGAGCGTGGCCATGCGCTCGACCGCCGCCGCGAAGTCGCGGAAGTTGCCCGGCCAGCTCGCCCTCGGGCTGCGGGCGAAGGCCAAGAATTGCTCGCGAGCCTCGCGGTTGAAGGTCACGCGCGTCCCGGTCTTGGCGGCCCAGCGCTCGAGCTCGTAGTCGAGGTTGGGCTCGATGTCCTCGGCCCGCTCGCGCAGCGCCGGCAGTTCGAAGGTCCATAGATCGATCCGCGCGAGCAAGTCGTCGCGAAAGCGGCCGATCGCGACTTGCTCGCGCAAGTCGCGATTGGTCCCGGCGATCAGCTGAAAGTCGCTGTGCAGCTCGCGTTCGCTGCCGAGCGGCATGAAGCGATGGTCCTCGATCGCGCGCAGCAGCATCGCCTGCTCGTCGAGCCCGAGCTCGCCAATCTCGTCGAGGAAGAGCACGCCCTTGTCGGCCGCGACCAGGAGGCCCGCGCGGCGAGCCGTCGCGCCCGTGAACGCGCCCTTCTCGTGGCCAAAGAGCGCCGACATGGCCGCGTCGCCGCGCAGCGTCGCGCAGTTGACCTCGATGAAGGCGCCCTCGACCGAGCGATGCTCGCGACGCAGATCCTCGCGCCGCAGATCGTAGATGCGTCGCGCGAGCCGAGTCTTGCCCGCGCCGGTCGGCCCGGCCAGCAAGATGGGCGCACGGCTGGCCAGCACGACCCGCTCGATCCGCTCGATCAGCGCGTTGAATTCGGCGTTGCGGGTCGCGATGCCGGCCTTCAGGAACGAGAGGTCGCGCCGCTGTCGCTCGGCGAAGCGCGAGGCCAGGCGATCGTACTTGGACAGGTCGAGATCGATGATCTGGACCGAGCCCGGC
Organism: Nannocystaceae bacterium; assembly: GCA_035904925.1. Lineage (GTDB taxonomy): Bacteria > Myxococcota_A > Polyangia > Nannocystales > Nannocystaceae > Plesiocystis. The sequence continues at coordinate 2,803 of JAMHUH010000256.1, read as the reverse complement.
GTGTTGGGTCGCTGGCCCTTGCCCGGCGGCGAGCTCTGCAGCAGCCGGCCCGGAAACTCGCGCGACTCGGTCAGCAAGAACAGGCAGATCTGCGCGACGTGAGTGCCGGTCGTGATGTGGACCAAGTAGTCCTCGTCGTCCGGCGCGAAGGGGTAGGCGCGAGCGAAGTCGAGCAGGGCCGCATAGACGGTCTCGAAGTCCCACGCGTCCGCCCAATGGATCGCGTGGGGGCGAACCTGGGTCTCGGGGCTGATCTGGGCGATGTCGGCGATGACCTGATCGCGCAGGGTCTCGTGGCCCTCATGGAGCAGTTCGAAGCGATCGACCACGAAGTCGTCGTGCCGACACAGGTCGATGCTCGGCCGCCAGCGATCCCAGCGTTGCTTGCCGCCTTTGTCGATGCTGGTCCCGAGCAGGCCGATGACGACCACCGGCTTGCGGTCCACGCGAGCGCGCCCGCGCTTGCTCGGCGTGCTCGGTCGCTCGGAGCGGGCCACGCCGCGAGTGTCGCCCGAGTTGCTCGCGGTCGCCAACGCGCCTGTGTCATGCTGCTCGGGTGACCCTTGGCGCGGCGCTCCTGCTCACTTCCTTGCTCGCGGGTTCGCCCGATCACTCGGGCATCTTCGGTGGGGATCCCGTCGAGAGCGGGGCCTGGCCGGCGGTCGTCACGATCCGCACGAGCAAGCTCTGCACCGGCACCTTGGTCGCGCCCAACCTGGTCCTGACCGCCGCGCACTGCTTCACGCCCGCGCCCTCGGGCGTCATCCACGTCGACTTCGGCGACAGCATCGGCGACCCCGACTTCACGCTGGTCGCGAGCGACTGGGCCACGCACCCAGACTTTTGCTTGCCCGACACCTGCGATCGCGATCTGCACGACTTCGCCTGGGTCCGGCTGCCGGTCGACGTCGACGTCACGCCGATCCTGCCGATCACCGATCAGCTCGAGTACGACGAGCTGATGGTCGATGGCCACGCGCTCACCTTCGTCGGCTTCGGCGAAGACGAGGCCCAGGTCACCGGCATCAAGCGCGAGGTCGCGAGCAACATCACCTCGTTCAACGAGTCGGGCCGCGAGTTTCGAGCCGGCGGCGACGGCAAGGACACCTGCTTTGGCGACTCGGGCGGCCCCTCGCTCGGCCAGCTCGCCGACGGCACCTGGCGGCTGGCGGGCGTGCTCTCGCGCGGCGGCGACTGTGGCAAGGGCGGGATCTATGGCGTGCCCTTGCCGGAGCTGTGCTGGCTGCGAGACTCGAGCGGCGTCGACCTGCTGCCCGAGGGCTGCGCGGCGTGTGACTGTGTCGACATCGCGCCGGATCGCGACGAGGGCTGCACGTGCAGCGCGGGCGCGCGCCGGACTCGGGCGGACTCGGGGTCGAAGTGGGGCTGGACGACGCTGCCCCTGCTCGCGCTGCTCGGCTGGGTCCGGCGTCGCCGGGGCTAGTCTGCGCTTCGCAACCCAGACCGGCTCGCTCGTGTCGCTTGCTCTTCGGGGCCTCGCTAGTCAGCGGGGCGCCTCGGAGGGTCGGCGCGGGAGCGCCAAGCCGAGGCGTCCTATTTCTCGATCGAGAACGAGCAGGTGACCGGATGAAGGCCATCGGGGCGCTCGCAGGTCGAACGCGAGCGCAGACCATCTGACCGCGGACAGGTCGTAACCGTGACCCCACTCGAAGGATGCTCGACGTCACAGGTGGTCGGGCAATCGGACTCGCGCACGAGTGACTTCTCGATCCACCCGACCGTGTGCTGCGGCCCCAAAACGAGATAGGCGGTCTCTGCGTCGCGCTCGGCGAGCAACCGGCCTCCTCCCGGAACGCTCCCAATCCAGTCGCCATCAGCGGCAAGATGTGTGAGCGGATGCCCGCCCATCTGCGAGCCTGCATACGGCACAGCTTCGAGACACAGAATCGACGCCACTTGGCTTCCGCTCGTCCGATCGAGTGCCTTATTGGGCGTCGCCTTGTTCGTGTCGCGTGTGGTGCTCGGTCCGCGCTTCGACTTGCGAGAATCCTTGCCTTCCCCACAAGCCCCGGAGAGCAGAAAGACCCCGATGATGAGCTGCAGCGTGTTCCGCATGCCCGACGATAGCATCCGGCGCGCAGTCTCACCGCGGGCGTGCCCAACGGAGAATCATGGCTACCGACATCTCACTCAAGGACCAGAGCGTCGTCGTGCAGGGGCACGACGTCCGCGTCGAGAGGCAGCGCGCGAGCTCGGATCGGTAGCTCGCATCGAAGGGCATGTGGATCTCGCGGTCCCTGTGCAGGACGGAGTCAGCAATCGAGTTCGAAGGCGCGCGGGGGGAAGAAGGGTCCCTCCGAGGCGAGTCGAGCCCCTGGCTTCCGTGCACGATCGCCTCGATCCCTGGAAGATCACCAACCAGGGAGAGGGCATCGGCGATTCGAAGGGCGACGTGTCTGAGCCCGAGCGGGGGACCCTTCTTCCCACCGTGGAGCCCGTCCATCGAAGCCACGATCAAGCGCGAAGGATCCTTCGCGGACTCCTTTCTGCGAGAACACTAGAATCTCGGATAGATCGGCGATACAAGATTCTCGACAACCAGCGCTCGCCGAAGCCCAGAGACTTGAAATCATTCGTTTTTTTGCCAGCAACCGACACGGTACGCCGGCTGCTATGTCGACCTGCACAGGCCATGACCATGCAGAACTACGAGATCGACAACCCGAGCAATGGTGTCCCCGTCAAGCGCTGGACCAAGGGCGTGCCGGTCGAGCAAGCGGCGCTCGATCAGCTGGCCAACGTCGCTCGCCTGCCCTTCATCCACAAGTGGGTCGCGGCCATG
>JAMHUH010000255.1:0-25448 GCA_035904925.1 Nannocystaceae bacterium | reverse complement strand
CGGCCGACATCGAGTCGGAGATCTACGTGAAGGTCGAGTACCTCAACCCGGCCGGATCCATGAAGGACCGGGTCGCGCTGAACATCGTGCGCGACGCCGAGCAGCGCGGGATGTTGGGCCCCGGCGGCACGATCATCGAGGCGACCTCGGGCAACACCGGCGCGGGCCTCGCGATGGTCGCGGCGACCCGCGGCTACAAGTGCATCTTCGTCATGCCCGACAAGATGTCGCAAGAGAAGATCGATGGCCTGCGCGCCTACGGAGCCAAGGTCGTGATCTGCCCGACCGCGGTCGAGCCCAGCGATCCTCGCTCCTACTACTCGACCGCGCGGCGCTTGGTCGAAGAGACACCGGGCGCGTTCTATTCGAACCAGTATCACAACCCGGCCAACCCCGAGGCGCACTACCTGAGCACCGCGCCGGAGATCTGGAACCAGACCCAGGGCCAGTTCGACGCGTTCGTGACCGGCATGGGCACCGGCGGGACCATCTCGGGCTGCGGCCGCTACTTCAAGGAGCGCAACCCGCAGATTCAGATCGTCGGCGTCGATCCGGTCGGCTCGCTCTACTACGAGTACGTCAAGACCGGGCGGCTGACCAAGTCCTTCTCGTACTACGTCGAGGGCATCGGCGAGGACTTCCTCCCCTCGACCATGAACCTCGACATCGTCGACGAGGTCGTGCAGGTCGACGACCGCGAGTGCTTCATGATGACCCGCGAGCTGGTCCGTCGCGAGGGCATCTTCTGCGGCGGCTCGTGTGGCGCGGCGGTGATGGGCGCGATCAAGTACGCGCGCGGGCTCAGCCAGCCCAAGCGGATCTTGGTCCTGCTGCCCGACAACGCCCAGAAGTACCTGTCGAAGGTGTTCAACGACGAGTGGATGCGCAGCAACGGCTTCCTCGACGAAGCCGAGGACGAGGGCACCGTCGCCCACATCCTCAAGCGAAAGCCGCACAAGCTGATCACGGTCGGGGCCGAGACGACCGTGCGCGAGGCCGTGGCCACGCTCAAGCAGCACGGCATCAGCCAGCTGCCGGTGCTCGACGCCAACCGCCGTCACTGTGGCATCGTCGCCGAGATCGACCTGCTCAACTTCCTGGTCGAGAAGAGCGGCTCGCTCGACACGCCGATCGGCCAGCTGGTCGAGAGCGACTACGCGACCGTCACTCCGCACACCCGGATCTCGCTGCTCAAGCGGATCTTCAACGACGCCAAGGTCGTGCTGGTGACCGAGAACGACGGCCTGCGCGGCCTCCTGACCAAGATCGATCTCATCGACTACCTCGCCAACGACATCGCGACCGGCAAGAAGGACTGACCATGGTCGAATATCGCAAGCAAGACGATCACTGCCCGGCCAACGCTCGGATGGAGACCCTGGCCATCCACGGCGGCCAGCAGCCCGAGCCGGTCACCGGCGCCGTGATGCCGCCGATCTTCCAGACCTCGACCTACGCCCAGCGCTCGCCCGGCGAGCACAGCGGGTTCGAGTACAGCCGCACGCACAACCCGACCCGCTACGCGCTCGAGCGAGCGATCGCGGCGCTCGAGGGCGGGACCCACGGGCTCGCCTTCGCGTCGGGCTGCGCGGCCACGACCACCGTCATCCAGCTGCTCGACGCGGGTGACCACGTGATCGCGGGCGACGACATGTACGGGGGGACCTTCCGGCTCTTCGACAAGGTCATGCGTCGGCACGGGATCCGCTTCAGCTACGTCGACCCCCGCGATCCCGCGCTGGTCGAGGCCGCGTTCGAGCCGGCGACCAAGCTGGTCTGGCTCGAGACCCCGACCAACCCGATGCTCAAGCTGGCCGACATCGCCGCGATCGCCAAGCTCAGCAAGGCCCGCGGCGCGCTGCTGGCCGTCGACAACACCTTCATGACTCCGGTCTACCAGCGCCCGCTCGAGCTGGGCGCGGACCTGGTCGTCCACAGCACGACCAAGTACGTCGGCGGCCACTCGGACGTGATCGGCGGCGCGATCGTGATGGCCGACGCGGCCCTGCACGATCGGCTCTACTTCCTGCAGAACTCCTGCGGCGCCGTGCCCAGCCCGCACGACTGCTACCTGACCTTGCGCGGGCTCAAGACCCTGCCCTTGCGAATGCAGCGACACAGCGAGAACGCGGGGCGGATCGCCGCCTTCTTGAGCGAGCACGCCAAGGTCGAGCGGGTGATCTATCCAGGGCTGGCCAGCCACCCGCAGCACGAGCTGGCCGCGCGCCAGGCCTCGGGCTTCGGCGGCATGATCAGCTTCGATCTGAAGGGCGACCTCGCGGCCGCGCGGCGCTTCCTCGAGGCCGTCCACGTGTTCACGCTGGCCGAGAGCCTCGGCGGCGTCGAGAGCCTGATCGAGCACCCGGCGATCATGACTCACGCCTCGGTCCCGCCCGAGACCCGGGCCAAGCTCGGCATCACCGACGGCTTCGTCCGGGTCAGCGCGGGCATCGAGCACATCGACGATCTGATCGCCGATCTCGACCAGGCGCTCGCTCGAGTCTGAACCCCAAAAGCCAAGGGCGATCCGAAAAATATGCATCGGCCGCGGTCTCGGACCGCGGCCGATTTGCTTTGTTCGTGGTCGAGAAAATCCCGATTTCGAGAATTCTCGAAAAGCCCCCAACGCACGAGCGCTCGAACGCCCGCCAAGGGCGCTCCAGGGCCATTTCGTTGGATTCTCGACCGAGAAAACCCGCCCATGGATTGTGCTTTGAATCCGCACATCCACATTGGGGCGACATGAATTCGTTGAATCACAATATGCCCCATTTGGGGGCAATGCTCCTGCTCTCGATCCTGAGCGCGTGTGGAGCGGCGGGCTCCGAGGACTCGATGGGCTCGATGGACGGCACCGAGTCGGCCGAGTCGATGGACGGCAGCTCGAGCGACTCGACGGACGCGACCTCGACCAACTCGACCGACGCGACCGAGGGCGCGATGGTCGTTCCGACCGTGATCTCGACCCTCCCCGAGGCCGACGCGATCGATGTCGCCGTCAACGCCAGCGTGTCCGCGACCTTCAGCGAGGCCATGGATCCAGCGACGCTGACGACCATGAGCTTCACCCTGAGCAGCGGCGATCCCCCGATCCCGGTCGCGGGCACGGTCATCTACGCCGACTCGACGGCGGTGTTCTGGCCGGCCGCGCACCTCTCGGACGAGACCGAATACCTCGCCACGCTCACCACCCAAGCGCAGAGCAGCTTCTCGGTCGCGCTGGCCGACGACTACGCGTGGACCTTCACGACCGGCAGCACGCTCGAGCCCGGGCTCCCGGTCGAGCTCGGCGCTGCGGGTGACTTCGTGATCCTGGCCAAGAGCGGCGTCTCGACCGTCCCGGGTTCGGCCTTGACCGGCGACCTGGGCGTGAGCCCGGCCGCCGCGACCTACATCACCGGGTTCTCGCTCAGCGTCGACGCCTCCAACGTGTTCGCGACCTCGAGCCAAGTGACCGGCAAGGTGTACGCGTCCGACTACGCGGCCCCGACCCCCTCCAACCTGACCACGGCGATCAGCGACATGGAGACCGCGTTCACCGACGCCTCCAGCCGAGCCCCCGACTTCACCGAGCTCGGCGCAGGTGATATCGGCGGGTTGACGCTCGAGCCCGGCGTCTACAGGTGGGGCACTGGCCTGCTGATCCCGACCGACGTCACGCTCGAGGGCAGCGCCACCGACGTGTGGATCTTTCAGATCGCGGGCGACCTGACCCAGGCCAGCGGAACCAGCGTGACGCTCAGCGGTGGTGCGCTGGCCGAGAACGTATTTTGGCAAGTCGCGGGCTTCGTCGAGCTCGGGACCACCGCGCACAGCGAGGGCATCCTCTTGACGCAGACCTCGATCACCCTGCGAACCGGCGCGTCGCTCGAGGGCCGGATGCTGGCTCAGACCGCCGTCGACATCGACCAGAGCACGATCGTCGAACCGACGCCCTGAGCCTGCGTGACGGCACGACTCGGGCGCTACCAGCTCGCGACCCAGAAGAAGCTGTCGATGTCGTCGTAGCTGGTCCCGCCGGTTTGGGCGCGGCCAGCCGCAACGACGCCGCCATCGGCCGCGACGTCGACGCTGCGGGCGTCGCCGGGGATCGCCAAGCGGCCGATCCATTCGGCGTCGCCCTGCTCGCTGAACGCGACGACGAGCGGCTGGTTGCCCGCCTGGAAGGGCTGCGGCTGCCACCAGATCCCGTCGAGGCCGGCCGCCACATAGCCGCCGCCCGGTCGCGCCGCGAGATCGAAGAAGAACTCGCCCGTCAGCGCGCGGTCGTAGCTGCGCGTCCACTGGCCGACGCCGAAGCCGTTGATCCCGTTGACCGTCCCGTCGAGCGAGGTCGTGTTCTGAAGCCCGGCCCAGACGAAGCCGCTGCCCAGCTTCGAGCCAACGAAGGCCCGCATGCCGGTGAGCCCGACGCTGCCGTTGATGACCGTCCCTTCGTTGGGATCGACCAGCCATTGCCGGCTGTTCGAGCCGAAGAGCAGGTTGTCTTCCGCGTCGAGCCCGACGTAATTCACGGTGGCCGAGTAGTAGTAATAGTACGAGTAGCCCGGCGAGGTCGCCTTGCGCAGGACCTGGTTGCCGAGCCCGTCGACGCGCATGAAGAAGACCTCGTTGGTGCTCTCCATCGGGTCGAACTCGTCGCCGACGATCAGCCACTCGTCGGTCGAGAAGGGGTAGAGCCCGGCGACCCGAGTGTTCTCGCCCGGCGTCGGGACCATCAACTCGCTGACCATCGCGCCGTCGACGAACTCGAGGATGACCACGTCATCGGCGACCGGCCCCGCGATGAACACGTGATCATCGGCCTCGCGCACGTAGACGGCCTCGGAGCGGATCACCGGCAAGCCGTGCTCGATCGCGGCTCCCGGCGTGCCCTGGCCGTCGAACCACTGCAGGGTCGTGTCGGAGAGCAGCAGCGCAGCGCCACCGGAGAGCCCCTTCACGACTGGCGGGATCGAGTAGTAGTAGGCGTTCGAATCGTCGGGGATCGTCGCCACCCACTTCGCGTCCTGCAGCGGGGCGTCGCTCGCCCAGCCGGTGCTGCAAGTCGGATCGGGGACGCTGTCCGCGGGCACGAAGGGGTCGATGTCGGGCACCGTGGTGCCCGGCGCCGTACAAGCGCCGCCGTCGCCATCCCCATCGCCGTCACCCGTCTCGGTCGAGCCGTCGGCGACTTCGTCGTTCTGGCCCTCACCCGTGCACGAGAGCGGCAGAGCCAACAGAGGGATCGAGAGCTTGGTCGAATGACGCGGCAAGAGCATGCGCTCAGGATCGCCCAGATTGGCCCGATCATGCAAAGGGATGGGCCCGGACTCAGCTCACCATCCGCGCGCGTGCCATGGCCCATGCGAATCGATCACGCATCGGTGTATTTTCTCCACGTGACCCGAGTCGTCCGATCGCTCGTGCTGCTGCTCGGGGGACTCGCAGGCCTCGCCTGCCTGCCGCCGCCCAGCTCGGCGCCCTCGCTCGTGCCCGAGCCGGGCGGCGAAGACTCCAGCGAGCCCGACCCTCGTCAGCCCGATGCGCTGCACCGCGCGATCGAGATCGCGGGCCTGCCCGCCTCGCCCAGCGACTGGCCCGAGCCGGTCCCGACGATCTGGCCCGACGGCGCGCTCTCGATCCGAGCGCTTCGGCTCGACACGAAGGTCTTGCTGGCGGCCGCCGAAGCGGGCGAGATCGTGCGCGTCTCGGCCTTCGTGCAAGGTGACGAGCCTCGCAACGCCGAGGCCCAGCGGACCTGGCTGGTCGATCGCACGCTCGATCTCGATCGCCTCGATCAGGGCATCGCGGTCGAGCCCCCGCTCGCGCACAATCGGCCGGGATCGCGGGTCGAGGTGGTCGGGCGGCTCGAGCAACGCGACCGCCGGCTGGTCCTGAGCCTGATCGCGTGGACCGAGCTCGGCAGCGCGGCCTGGAATCAGGCCGAGGGCGCGCCGAGCCGCGAGCAGTGGCCGCCCGAGACCCAGCCGAGCGCGTTGCTGCGCCGGGCCGTCGACGAGCGCCCGCTCGATCTGGCCGACGACCTCGAGGGCGCGCTCGACCGGATCTCGAGCGCCGCGTTGGCCGACGATGGTGCGCTGGCCGAGCGACACGCTCGCCGAGCGATCGAGCTCGACCCGACCAGCGTCGAAGCCTGGAGCACCTTGATCGCGCTCTATCACGGCTACGCCCACTACGATCATCAGCTCGCCGCGATGGAAGCCGCCCGGGCGCGCGGGCTGAGCGAGCTCGATGGTCTGTGGCTCGACTACGGCAGCCTCGACGTCGAGCTCGGCGAGTTCGGCCACGCGCTGCCGCTGCTCGAGCGCGCGATCGCGATCACGCCCGAGAGCCTGGCCGCGAACTTCTATCTGGCCACCGCCCATTGGTTGCTCGGCGACCGCGAGGCCGCTCGGCCCGGCTACGCCAAGGTCGTCGAGCTCGACCGGGGTCCGCACGAGGCCGTCGAGCAGCGGATGATCGCCACCGCCAAGACCCGGCTGGCCGAGCTCGGCGGTCCGCAGCGACCCCGTCAGTAGCTCAGCAGCGCGAGCCGGTAGTTGTCCACGCCACACACGTTGCGGGCCTCGTCGACCCAGGCTTCGACGCCGACATCGACGCTCGCGCGGCTGCCATCGAAGACGACCAGGTCGCCGACCTTCACCGCCGCGCGCTGGCTGGTGCCGCACAGCTCCGCGAGGAGCGGGCAGTCGCTCGCCACGGCGGCCAGCGGCAAGGGGTAGTCGCTGACCCCGGGCAGCCCGCCGTCGAGCGTCGGCGCGCGGATCATCCACAACTCGAAGTCGCCGGTCATCAGTCGCAGGTACTGGGATTGATCGAGGCCGTAGTCGAGCAGCACGATCGCACCGAGCGAGCTCGTCACGACCAGCGCCGCCTCGGCCGAGAGCGGACCGAACGCGAGCTGGAAGTCGTCGAGCTGGCCCATGCAGCTGCTGAGCGTCACTAGGGCCACGTTCGCGCCGTCGAGCTGGACCTCGGCGACACATTGGGCGAAGCGAACACCCTCATTGGGCGCGTTGGTCAGCGGATCGAGGCCGACGCTCACGAGCGGATCTTCGGCGGGGCAGTCGGTCGGCGATCCGCAGACGCCGACGACGCAGCTCAAGCCGAGCGCGCAGAGCAAGACGCGGTCGTCGCAGGGACAACCGAGCTCGCCGAGCTGGTCCGGCGGACATTCGCTGCTCGTGGTCGTGTCGGTCGAGCTCGTCGTGTCGGTCGAGCTCGTGCTCGTGCTGGAGCTGGTCGAGTTCGTGTCGCTGCTCGACGCGCTCGACGAGTCCGAGTCGGTCCCGACCTCGTCGAGCCCCGCGTAGTGGGGGTTGTCGACCAGCACGCAGCCAAGCCCCGCGAGCGCCCAAGCCAGACCGAGCGCGAGCGAGCGAGTCATGGGCTCACCTCCGCTTGCGTGACGCCGGGCGGCTCGAGCATCTCGACCCGATAGCCATGGTTGGCCTCGACGTCGATCCGACCGGCCTTGGTCCAACGCGCGTTGCGATCGGTCCGCAGGTAGACGGTGTGCTTGCCCGCCGGCAGCTTGGTCCGCGCCCGCGGCTCGAGCGTGAGCACCTTGCCGGCCACCTTCACGTAGACGAAGAAGTACTGGTTGGCGACGAACTCGACGCTGACGTTCTCGGCCGGCTTGGCCACGCCGGGCTCGCCCATGCCGGGCATGCCAGGCTCGTTGGCCGCGGTCGAATCGCCGTCGGTCTCCGCCGTGTCCGTGCTCGCTTCGGGCTCGATCGCAGGCTCGACCGGCGTGGCGATCGGGGGCGCGACCTCGGCCTCGACCTTCGCGGCGGCCGAGGCCTCGGCGCTGGCGTCGACGGGCGCCGGCTCGCTCCGCTGGTCGCCGAGCATCAACATCAAGACCATGCCGAAGATCGTGAAGAGCAGCGGCGCGCCGATCAGCACGCCCCACTTGCGCCACGCCGAGCCGCCCGTGAACGCCCCGATCGAGTCGATCGCATCGCGCCCATCGCCCGGATAGTCTGGATCGTCGCGATCGGCGTCGGCCTCGAGGGTGTCCGCGGCCGCGCGCGCGTCGATCTTGCGCAAGTCGCTGTTCGACGAGGGCTCCGGCTCGTCCGGTCGCGGGTTCGAGAGCGAGCTGTTGCTCGCGCTCGCCCCCATCGCGTCACCACGGATCAGCCCGCTGTCCTCGCTGTCGACGTAGGGGATCGGCGCCGACATCGACGACGAAGGCGCGACGAAGCGCTGAACCAGCTCCTCGAGCTCGATCGACGCGACCCGATAGCCGGGCCAAGCATAGAGCAGCTGCAGCGCGTCCTTGGCCGTCTGGATGCGCGCGGCCTCCTCGGCCTCGAGCAGCCCGGCCCGCAGCGCTTCGATCTCGTCGGGGACCTCGCTGGCGTCGCGCAGCGGCGGGACCTCGCCCTCGAGCACCATGCCGAGCAAGCGCGTCTCTTCGATCTTCCCGCGAAAGCTGCGGCCATCGAGCAGCTCGTGCAGGATCCCGCCGACCGCGAAGAGGTCGATGGTCGGCTTGCGCGTCTGCTTGCGCAGCTGCTCCGGCGGCATGTACTGGAGCTTGCCTTTGACGAAGTTCGCCTGGGTGTCGTCGGTCGCGAAGCGAGCGATGCCGAAGTCCATCAGCTTGACCTCGCCCGAGGTCGTGACCATCACGTTCTGCGGCGAGACGTCGCGATGCACGATCGTCGTGCCGGCCTCGAGCGTGACCGCGTGGGCGTAGGCGAGCGCGCGCAGCAGCTCGGCGACGATGTAGCTGGCGACGACCAGCGGGATGCCCTCGAGCTGCTTGCCGAGCCCGCGCTCGAGCTGCGCGAGGGTCATGCCCTCGATCAGCTCCATCACCATGTAGCAGTGGGGCGGATCGTCGACCGCGTCGAACACTTGAACGATGTTCGAGTGGTTGAGCATCATCGAGAGCCTGGCCTCGGCCAAGAACATCTCGCGGTACTCGGGCTTGTTGCTCAGATGCGGCGCGAGCAGCTTGATCGCGACGAATTTGTCGGCCCCCGACATCGCGGCCGGCCGTCGAGCCGACCAGACTTCGGCCATTCCACCAGAGCCGATCTGGCGCAGCAGCTGGTAGGGACCGAGTCGCACGGTTCTTCGTCGGGGCGCGCTCGCGCAGTCACCCGTGCCCATGGTGCCCCCGATCGGTCGAAGATTGCAATTGTCGTGGTCGAGCGGACCCTCGCGCTCGTCGTCGCGGCAAAGATCGCCAAACTCGCGGGACGACGGGCGAGCAGGCCGTGGCGCAACTCGTCGCGTCGGATCGCGCCGGGACTTTCGGCGAGGGCGCGAAGCCAAAGCGCAGCTGTACTGGACGTACTGCAAGGTTTGGCGACAAAGCCCTCGTCGAAAGGACCAAGCGAGGCGGCGTGACGAGTTGCGCCACGGCCTGCTAGTGTTGGTATCCTGCCCGCCACGTGCACCTCGCCCTGATCCTCGTGTGCAGGCTCTTCGCGATCGGGGCTCCGCCGAGCGGCGAGGCAGCGACCGAATACGAGGCCGCGATCGACGAGGTCGAGCGGCTCAACACCGAGGTCAATCGTGATCCAGAGGCCAATTTCGAGGCGCTCGCGGTCGCGCTCGACCAGCTCTCGCGCTTCGCCCCGCAGCTCGCCGCCGACCCCCACGGCCGCGAGGTCCGGCTGCTGGCCCTGCTCAACCTCGCCCGCGCGATGCTGCTCGCCGACTTCGAAGCCGGCGCGGGCGTGATGATGGACGAGGCGATTCGGCTGGTCCGCGGCGGCGAGGTCCCGGTCGCGCGCTTCGGCCCGACCTTGTCCAGCTTCCACACCGACCGCCGCGAGGCCTTGGCCCAGCGCGGCAGCGGACGGATCCGCATCGATTGCCGGCAACCTTGTCGGGTCTACCTCGACGAAGCGACGCTCGAGCTCGACGCGTCGGGCGAGACCAGCCCGCTGCTCTTGGGCAGCTATCGGGTCTGGATCGAGGGCAGCGAACCCGAGGGCCCGGCGCCCGAGCGGCACTTGGTCGACGTCGACGTCGACGGCGAGGTCGAGACGCTCGCGTTCCCGCTCGTGCTCCCGCCCGTCGAGGAGCCCGAGCCGCCTTCCCTGCCCTCGCGCCTGCTCCCGCGTTGGGCCGAGATCACCGGGCTCGCGCTCGGCGTCGGTCTGATCGCCACCGGCGGCGCGCTGCTGAGCTTCGACGGCCACTGTCCGAAGGGCCTCGATCCGATCGCCGACGCTGCCCGCTGCCCGAAGATCTACGAGAGCAGCGCGGGCGGGTTCACGGCGCTCGGGCTCGGTGCGGCGCTGGCCGTGACCGGCGGCGTGCTGCTGACCTTCGACGAGGTCCGCGTCGGTGGGCTGCGCGGCCGCCAAGCCATGCTCGGCTACGCGATTCGGTTTTGATTCGCGCTCACGATCACGACGAAGCCGAGGTGTAGCCGCGCAGCGCTCGGCTCCACAGCCCGCGGGCCAAGCCGAGCAAGACCGCGGCCGTGGCCATCGCCCCACCGACCTCCGCCCAGCCGAGCTCGCCCGCCAACGCCAGCGCCGGATAGCTGGTCATGACGGCGAAGGGGATCACGAAGGTGAACAGGGCCTTGAGCGGGCCGCGAAAGACCGAGATCGGCCAGCGGGCGAAGTCCAGCAGCGACTCCATCAAATAGGTCAGGTTCTCGAGCGCGAGCGCGCGAAAGCTGGCGGCGAGCACCAGCACGCCGAGCGCATAGAGAGCCGCGAGCCCGCTGATCCCGACCAGCGAGAGCTGCACGAGCTCGATGCACCCGACGCGTCCCGGCGTCGAGAGGGCGCTCGCGATCACCAAGCCGCTGCCCGCGAGGATCTCGAGCAGGCTCCACGGTTGAAACGCCGAGCCGAGGCTGGCGACCAAGGGATCGACGGGCCGCAACAACACGTAGTCGAGCGTGCCTCGACGAATCTGCTCCATCGTCTCGGTCAGGCCCGGCTGCACGAAGCCCGCGAACACGCCGGCGAGGATCACGTAGCAGCCGGTCAGCATGCCGAGCTCGGCCATCGTCCAGCCGGCGAGCTCGGAGCGGTGCTCGAGCGCGACCCAGAGCGGGATGACGCCGGCCAGGCTCCACAGCAGGCCCATCACGCCTTGCGACCAAAACCCGGTTCGGTACTCGAGCGCCGCCATCACGCTGACCCGCAGCTGCGCGCCGAGCAGGTTCAGGTGCCGGCGCAGCGCCCCATGGCCCATGAACCCCGACGCGTCGACCGGGCTCATGCTCCGAACGCTCCATAGGCCCGCAGCCCGCGGCGCCAGAGCCCGAGCGCGAGGAGGCCGATCGCCGTCAACCAGGCCAGCTGCAAGCCGAGCCCCGCGAGGGCCTCGGCCAGCGAGAGCCGACCGATCACCAGCTCGACCGGGAAGCCGAGCGCGGCGTGAAAAGGCAGCGCCCGCGCGACCTCGGCCAGCCCGGCCGGAAAGAGGCTGGTCGGCACCGCGTAGCCCGAGAGCACGATGAAGGCCCCGAGGTAGGCCTCGTAGAGCGTCGACGCCCGAGTCAGCCAGAACGCCAGGCACGCGACCGCGAGCTGAACGACGAAGGAGAGCAGCCACGCGAGCGCCAACGCGAGCGGGATCAAGGGCCAGATCCGCGGATCCTCGACCAGCTCGAAGCCCCCGGTCGCGAGCAACACGGCCAAGGCCAAAGGCGCGGCCAAGGCGAGGCGAAGCGGCTGGGTCGAGAGGTTGTTGATCGCGTGATGCAGGATCGGGCTGACCGGTCGGAGCAAGAGCATGCTCAGATCACCCGTGCGAATCTGCCGGTCGAGATCCCAGACCACCCAGACCGCCGTCAGCTGCCGGACCAGGAAGGCCGCGACGAAGTAGCTGTCGAAGTCCTGCTGCTGCCAGCCGCCGATCGGTCCGTCCTCGGCCAGCGCTCGCCACAACACCAAGCTGATCAGCGGGAAGGTCGTGCTCGCGATCCAGACGATCAGCGAGGCCCGGTAGGCCAGCGTCTCGGCGGCGCCCAGCTTCCACAGCCCGGCCACGAGCGCGAAGGCGCGGCGCATGCCAGTCAAGGAACCGGCGCCCCTTTCGAATCGCTGCGGGAGAAGAGCTCGCGCATGACCTCTTCGAGCGGCGCGTCGGCGACCGCGAGATCGCGGCTGCCCGGGAGCCCGATCAACAAGGCGACCGCCTCCGAGATCCGCTCGGGCGCCACGTCGAGCTCGAGCCGAACGCCGTCGACCACGATCGGGTTGCCGAGTGCGGCCAGCTGCTCGGCCCCGGGCAAGACGTCGGCGCACACGCTGACCCGCCGCAGCGGACGGACCTGCCGGACGAGCGCGTCGATGCTGCCGTCGAAGCGCAGCTGGCCCTCGTCGATCACGATGATCCGCTCGCACAAGGCCGCGACGTCCTCCATGTAGTGGCTGGTCAAGACGATCGTGGCCCCGCTGCGGCGGTTGTACTCGCGCACGAACTCGCGCATGGCCAGCTGCATCGACACGTCCATGCCGATCGTCGGCTCGTCGAGGAAGAGCACCTGCGGCGCGTGCAGCAGCGCCGCGACCACTTCGCACTTCATCCGCTCGCCGAGCGAGAGCGTGCGAACCGGCTTGCGGACCACCTCGTCGAGCTCGAGCAGCGCGCTGAGCTCGTGCAGCCGCTCGAGATAGACCGGCCTGGCGATGTCGAACACGACCCGCAGCAGTTCGAAGGTGTCGAGCGCCGGCAGGTCCCACGAGAGCTGCCGCTTTTGGCCCATCACCAGCGCGATGCTGCGCAAGAACGCGTGCTCGCGCCGAGCCGGCTGGTGGCCGAGCACCTCGGCCTGGCCGCTGCTCGGGTGCAAGAGCCCCGCGAGCAGCTTGAGCGTCGTGGTCTTGCCGGCGCCGTTGGGCCCGAGGAAGCCGACTCGCTGTCCGCGAGGGATCGTGAAGCTGAGCTCGCGGACGGCCTCGACCTCGACCCACTCGCGCCGAAAGAGCGCCCGCAAGGCCGGCGCGAGCCCGCCCTCGCGCTTGTTGACGCGAAAGCGCTTGCTCAGCCGATCGAGGCGGATGGCCGGGTCCGACACGGCCGAAGACTACCCGAAGGGCCGCTCCAAAGACTCCGCCAGCGGTCCGAACACCTCGGCCCCGGTCTCGGTGACCGCGACGATGTCCTCGAGCCGGATGCCGAATTCGCCCGGCAAATAGAGGCCGGGCTCGTCCGACATCGTGTTGCCGGGCTCGAGCCGATGCTCGGCGTCGCGGACCAAATAGGGCGGCTCGTGCACCTGCATCCCGATCCCATGCCCGAGCCGATGCGTGAAGTGGCCGTAGTCCGAGTCGAAGCCGGCCGCCTCGACGACCGCGCGCGCGGCCGCGTCGACCTCCGCACAGCGCACGCCCGGACGAATGGTCGCGAGCGCGGCGGCCTGGGCCGCGCGAACGGTCTCCCACGCGGCGCGTCGGCGCGGATCGATCGCCGCAGGATCGCCGAAGGCCCAAGTCCGAGTGATGTCGCTCGCGTAGCCGTGCAAGAACCCGCCGGTGTCGACCAACACGAGATCATTCGCGACCAGCGAGCGGCCCTCGGGCGTGCCGTGGGGGAAGGCCGCGTTGGGTCCGAAGAGCGGCAGCACCCAAGCGTCGACCAAGCCCGCGGCCGTGAGCGCGGCCGCGACCTCGGCCCCGAACTCGCGCTCGTGCATGCCCTCGCGCAGGCGCTCGGCCGCCGCCGCGATCGCCTGCTTGGTCACCTCGTTGGCCCGACGCAGGATCGCCAGCTCGGCCGGGCTCTTGCGTCGACGCAGCGGCTCGATCACCGCGATCGCCGAGCTCCAGCCGCGCTTGGGCGCCACGCCACGCAAGCCCTCGATCACGAACCCGCGCGTGTCGCTGCCGACGACGACCGGCAGATTTCGACCCACGCCTGCGAGCGCCGCCAAGGCCAGCGCGTGGGGATCCTCGTGCTCGTCCCAAGTGTCGAGCGGGAAGCTCAGACCACCCGCGCGCGCCTTCAAGCTGCCGGCTTCGAACGCCGGACCGACCAAGCGCGGCTCGCCCTCGACCGGGATCACCAAGAGCAAGGCTCGCTCGCTGCGACCCCAGCGAGGACCGCCGAGCCAGAGCATGTCGGTGCCCGCCTCGACGATCACGCCGCCGAGCTCGAGCTCGTGGAGACGGCCGCGGACCGCCTCGATCCGGGCCTCGTACTCCGACACCGCGATCGCAGGCACACCCTCGCACGCGCCGACCAAGGCCGCGTAGGGCTCCGCCTCCGCCTCGGCGATCTCCGGCGCCGGTTCTTCGCCAGCCAGCGGCGGGCTCGGACATGCGGCCGGCGCCGCCCGACAGCCCGCGACCCAGCTCAGCGCGCCGAGCTGGCCGACCTGCCCGAGTTCGACCAAGAAGCGACGGCGCGAGCGCGACACGATCGCAGGCTCTTCCGGCGCCCGACGTGCTGTCAACCCGAACTCGATTCATAGTGTCGCGGTGAAGCGCGACGACCGTCCCCTTCCCCGCACCTCCGCAGCCCTCGTCGACGCCCGCGTCCCCGGTTGGGCGCCCGTGCTCGCCGCGATGGCGATCGATCTGGCCGACTTCGCCATGGTCGGTCCGCTCGGCTTGCTCGCCGGGCTCTTCGTCGGCTTCGCGCTGACCTTCGTGCTCACGCTCGCGACCGGGGCTTCGCTCTCGCGTGGGTTGCTGCTCGGCCTGCTCGGCGGCGTCTACTGCATGCTGCCCGTCACCGACGTCGTCCCGCTCGCGACCTTGCTGACCTTGCTGCACGGCGCCTTGCTACGCCGGCCCGAGGCCGAGCCCGAGCCCGTCGGTGAGCTCGCGCGCTAGCGAACGCGCGAGCACACCCGTCGGAACGCCTTCGCGGCGCGAGGCTTCGACCACGCGCGCGCAGGTGATCGCGATCGCCTCGATGCCTCGCTCGGCCTCGGCTCGGCCCGCCTCGCCCTGCGTGAAGGTGTGGACGCCCTCGATGACCGCGCCCGCGCTGACGACCTCGTCGGGCGCCCAGACGATGCCCCGCTCGTGCAGCAGCGTCTCGACCTCGGGCGCGGCGATCTGATTGTTGGCCGAGCCGCAGATCGCCCTCCAGCGCGCCCGCTCGCACCGCTCGCGCGTCAGCACCGAACCGAGCGCGCAGGGCATGAACACGTCGCAGGGCTCGGTCCACAGGCCCTGCTCGTCGAGCAGCTCGACCCCGAAGGCTCGCGCCCGCTCGCACGCGACGCGATCGCGATCCCAACCGGCGACCCGAGCACCCGCGGCCAGCAACGTCCGCGCGAGCGCGGACCCGACCGCGCCCAAGCCTTGGATCACCACGCGTCGACCCGCGAGCGCTTCGTCGCCAAACACGACCCGCGAGAGCCCGCGCAATCCAGCCAGCACCCCGCGCGCCGTCGAAGCGCCCGCGTCGTTGCCCGCAGGGTTGACGAAGCGAGTGTGCGCGCGAACGAGGTCGAGCTCGCGCGCGCTCGTGCCCACGTCCGGGCCGCACACGTAGAGCCCACCGAGCTGCTCGATCGCTCGACCGAGCGCTGCATGGCCGGCGACCACGTCGAAGCCAGGATGATCGAGCACGACCGTCTTGCCGCCGCCCGCCGGCAGCTCGGCCAGCGCACACTTGCGGGTCATCGCCGCGGCGAGCTCGATCGCGTCGGCGTGGGCGGCCGCTTCGCTCGCGTAGGTCATGCGCCGGATCCCACCGAACGCAGGCCCACGCACGAGCGAGTCGATCACCACGATCGCTCGCAGCCCACTCGCTGCGTCTCGGACGATCCACTGGCGGGCCCAGGTCGAGGTCGAAGTGAAGAGCTCCATCTTGGCTTCGACATCCTGGCGCGAAACCGGCGAGCGAACTTCGCTCGACACTCGCGCGATCGCGCTCAACGTCGAAACAGCGCCCGATGGCCGATCGTGCCCGCTCGAAGGCTTGTTGCGCATTACGTGCGCGGCAGGAGCAAAACGCCTGGACTCACCCCCAGAAGTCGTGATCGGGCTTCAAACGCAGTAATTTTGGCGAATCGAGCGTGACATTTCCCGCCTGAGTTGGCCCAACCCGTGGGCGAGTCGTTGTTTTGTCATGTCTGGGCTGTTAGCTTCGTGGTCCCCCGATGCCGACGCGACGACGATTGGTCACCGCATGTGCCCTGCTGGTCGCGACCGTGTCGGGTTGTGGACTGGGTGACTTGTTCAGCAAGTCGACCTCCACCATCAAGCTCTTCGCCACGCACGCCGGCACGCCCGACGACATGGGTTTTCCCGACTACGGCGAGGCCGGGTCGACGCGCGTGTTCATGACCGACATGGGCTGGGAGGTCGCGCTCGACGAGATCTACGTGACCACGGCCGACATCCAGCTGGTCCGCTGCGGTGAGCAAGAGGGCACCTCGATCGAGATGTTCTGGGGCACCTGCCCCGAGGACTTCGTCGGCTACGACGACCGCGAGACCTTGCCGCTGGGCGCCGTGACCATCGACGACGGCAGCTTCTGTGGCGTCGACGTCGTGTTCTCGCCCTACATCGAAGACGGCGACACGGACGAGCACACCAAGCCGGCCAACCCCGATGTCGTCGGCAAGACCGTGCTGATCAGCGGCATCGCTCGACGCGACCTCGGCAACGACATGTTCGAGGAGATTCCCTTCGCGTTCACCAGCGAGCAGACGATCATCGCCAAGCTCGACATCTCCACGCTCGAAGCGGGCGGGCCCCTGCGCCTCGCCAAAGAGAACTTCGCCCGCAACCTGACGGTGCTGAAGACCTACGACCAGTTCTTCTCGGGCATCGACTTCGCGAGCGCCACGTCGGCCGACATCGAGGCGGCCGTGCTCTCCAGCCTCGAGTACGACACGCGCGTCTACGACGGCGCGACCGTGGCCGGTTAGTCGTTCACGCTGGGCAGCTCGGGCTCGGAGGGCTTCGGCTCCGAGGGCTCCGGCTCCGAGGGCTCCGGCTCCGAGGGCTCCGGCTCGGCTGCAGGCTCTGGAGTTCGAAGCTCGCCACCGTCTCCGGCCAACGCATCCTCGCCGGAGGGCGCGTCACCATAGAGGTCGAGCAGCACGTCGGCCTTGCTCGTCACCTCGGGGTTGGCGGTCTGCGTCGGCTCGGTCCCCGGCAGGAAGTACTCCTCCATCGCGGTCGAGGGATCGGGCGGGCTCTCGCTGCCATCGGCATGGACCACGCTGGTCGGGGCCAAGAGCCCCGTCGCGCGATCGATGGTCCGAACCAGCACGCTGGGCGGCGGCGCGAAGATTCGCTGGCTCGGCCGGATGGCCTCGTCGGCCTCCGGCAAGTCGAGCTCGATCGCGGCTCGCATCGCGCTCAGCCAGATCGGCAGCGCCGCCTTGCCGCCGGTCTCGCGCGTCATCGGCTTGGGCGTGTCGAACCCGACCCAAGCGACCGCGACCAAGTCCTCGGTGAAGCCCGCGAACCATGCGTCGCGGCTGTCCGCCGCCGTGCCGGTCTTGCCGGCCACGGGCACGCCGAGCTTCTTGGCCCCGGTCCCCGTCCCCTCTTCGACGACCGAGCGCATCAGGCTGGCCAAGATGAAGGCGACGCCCGCATCGATGACCTGCTCGGGCTCTCGCGTCGGCGTCCAAGTCTCCTCGCCAGGCACCTCGATCGAGCGGATCCAGATCGGCTCGATCCGCGAACCAGAGCGCGCCAGCGTCAGATAGCCGCGAAGCAGTTCGAAGGGCGTGACCTCGCCGGTCCCGAGCGCGAGCGACAGGTTGGGTTCGAAGGGGCTCTCGATCCCACAAGCGCGGGCGAACGCGATGCCGACCTCGACCCCGACCGCATCGAGCAGCTTGATCGCGACGGTGTTGACCGAGTGGGTCAGCGCGACCCGCATGCGGATCTCCCCGCGGTACTGATCGGCCTCGTAGTTGGTCGGACGCCACTTCTCGTAGATCTCGGGCGAGTCCTCGATCAGGCTGGCGGCGGTGAATTTCTTCGAAGCCAGCGCGGCGCCGTAGACGAAGGGCTTGAACGACGAGCCAGGCTGGCGCTTGGCCTGCAGCGCGCGGTTGAAGTCACCGCGTCCGAAGCGATGCCCGCCGACCATCGCCAGGACCTCGCCGCTGTCGACGTCCGCGACCACGACCGCGGCCTCGGGCCCCGAGCCAATCTCGGCCAGCGCCCAGCCAGCCGGGAGCTTGCGCTCGGCTGGCGCCTGCATCGCGACGATTCGACCCGTGGTCACGCCACCGACAGGGAACTGCGCGGCGTCATCGAGCTCGGGATCGTCGTAGCGACTGCCCGCGGGCACGTCGACCCAGACCGGGAGCTCGCCGCCGATCAGCGCGGGGAAGCCATGCTCGGGCAGGCCCGGCGTGCGCTCCTGAACGACGACCGAGTAGATCTTGCCGGCCTCGTGCGGCCCTTTGCCCGCCGCGACCGCCCGCGCCAGGTTCTTGGGCTTGGCCGGCTTGATGCCATGGCCCCAGCCACGCCGGCGATCGATCGCGACCAAGCCCTCGCGCAAGCCCGCGCGCGCGGTCTTTTGCAGCTCGAGATCGACGGTCATCGTCACGGTCGCGCCGAGCCGCCCGACCTGATCCTTGCCGTAGCGCTGGAGCAGCTCCGTGCGGGCGAGGTCGACGAATTCCTCGGCGCCCGGGTGAACCTCGGCGCTCGCGGCCAGCTCGAGCGAGGCCGCGTCGGCCTCGGCGTCGGCGTGGCTGCGCGGGATGATGTCGAGCTTGGCGTCGATGAAGGGCGCGACCTCGGCCGAGCTCGCGAAGCCGTGCTTCTCCATCTGCCGCAGCACGTAGACCTGCCGGTCCTTGGCCTTGTCGTAGTTCTTGTAGGGCGTGGCGGTGCTCGGCGCCTTGGGCAGGGTCGCGAGCAGAGCCGCTTGGCCGAGATCGATCGCGGCGATGCCCTTGCCGAAGTAGAACAAGCTCGCCTCTTCGATGCCATAGCGGCCGTGCCCGAGATAGATGTCGTTGAGGTAGAGCTCGAGGATCTCGCTCTTGTCGAGCACCTCCTCGATCCGCCGCGACAAGATCAGCTCTTGGACCTTGCGCTCGAGCGTCCGATCTTGGGTGAGCAAGAAATTCTTGACCACCTGCTGAGTGATCGTCGACGCGCCCTGGCGCATCTTGCCGGCGCGCAGGTTGGCCAGCAGCGCGCGGACCATGCCGACGTAGTCCATGCCCTCGTGCCGGTAGAAGTCGGCGTCCTCGGCGGCCAAGAACGCGTTCTCGACATGCGCCGGGATCTTCTCGTAGGGCACGAAGGTCCGCCGCTGCGTGTAGATCTCACCGATCAACACGCCGTGGCGATCGACCACGCGAGTGACCTGCGGCGGTCGATAGTCGCGCAGCGCCTGCTGGTCGATCTCCTCGATGTCGCGGCCGTAATACCAAAAGAGTCCGACGACCCCGAGCACGCCGCCGAGCACGGCGACCAGGGCCACGATCATCACGACCGCGACGCTGATCTTCAGCCAACGGGGCGGCTTGTAAGCGCGGCGCGGCGCGTTGGCGTCGGCCGGCACCGGAGCGTCCTTGCGTTCTCGCTCGGCCACGGCGAAGTCTACTGCCCCTTCTCCGCCAGCGGTGCCGGAAAGAGCCCGCGAACCAGGCGATCGTCCACGCTCCGCAGATAACAACGGGCGCGCTCGCGGGCCAGCTCGTCGGGCGCGAGGTTGCCCGGCCGGCCAAGCTGCGCTCGCCGCCGCGAGCTGACCGAGTAGAGGCTGATCGCCGCCGCGACCGAGACGTTGAAGCTCTCCGCGAACCCATGGATCGGGATGCCGAAGCGCAGGTCACAGGCGGCCTCCAAGGGCTCGGCCAAGCCGTCGTGTTCGTTGCCGAAGACCAAACAGATCGGTCGATCGACGGGCAGATCTTCGAGCGCCATCGAAGCGCGTGGACAGGCGCCCGCGAGCAGCATGTCGCGCTCGCGCATCCCGGCCAGGAAGTCGTCGATCGTCCGCCAGTTGCGGGTGTTCATCCAGTGATGGGTGCCGCGGGTCGTGCCGGGCGTCTCGAGCACCCTGCGGCTGGCCGCGATCACGTGGATCCTTCGCAGCCCCAACGCCTCCGCGCTGCGAACGACCGCCGAGGCGTTGCGAGGATCGTAGGGAGACTCGAGCGCGACCTCGATGCCCTCGAGCCGCGCAGCCACGACCGCCTCGATCCGAGCGCGGCGCGGGTCCGACAAGTATTGGTCCAGCCGCTCGACCACCCGCGCAGGGCCGTGGGTGTCGATGACCGCCTCGATCTCGCTTCGTTGCATGGCTATCCGCCCATCTCCAGATCGTCGAAGTCGTCCATCGCGGGCCGCCCCGGCGCGTCGGCGTTGCCCGGCCCCTCGTCGAGCCGATCGAGCGGGCCCATGGGACCGGCGGGATCGAGAGGCCCACCGGGCGGCGGGCTCAGCCAGGTCGGATCGAGCGAGGGCAAGGGTGGGATCACGCCCCAGCTCGGGCTGGTGATCTCGCGGTCGCCGTGCGCCCGGTCGAGCCAAGCCGCCGACTCGGGCATGCCCTCGTCGCCCGAATGATCGCCGAGCAAGCCGCTGAGCGCTCGCTGGGTCTCGGTCCCCGCCATCAGCGTGTCGATCTCGGCCAAGCAGGTCGCAGGATCGCCCCGCTCGATCGGATCGAAGACCAGAGGCTGGACGTCGTAGATCGCGAATTCCTCCTCGCTGATCCGTCCGCGGTCGCGCATCAGGCCGTGAACCGTGTGCAGCTTGCTGGCGAAGCGAGGGTCGAGCTCGCCTTGGCAGTACTCGACGTGGCGGCGAACCGGGCTCGGCAACATCAAGGTCAAGTACGCGGCCTCGAGCGAGGTCAGCTCGCCAGGATGCTTGCCGAAGTAGTGGCGCGCGGCGTTGGTGATCCCGTAGACGCCAGGCCCGAACTCGATCACGTTGAGGTAGAGCTCCATGATCCGCTGCTTGCTCAGCGCCTGCTCGACCCACCAGGTCAAGAAGAGCTCCTGGATCTTGCGCGAGAGCGTGCGTTCGTGGCTGAGCAGCACGTTCTTGACCATCTGCATGGTGATGGTCGAGGCCCCGAGCCGGACCTTGTCCTCGGCCAAGTTGCGGCGCAGCGCGACCTCGAGCTGCGTGGTGTTGAAGCCGTCGTGACGGCGAAAGCTGCCGTCCTCGGTCGTCAACACAGCCTCGGTCATGTAGCGGGAGATGGCCGCCAAGGGTGTGTAGCTGCCCGAACCCGCGTAGAGCCGCAGCACCCTGGTTCGGCCGTCGCGCATGACCACGCGATGGGTGAAGCCCGACTCGAGCCGCTTCGCGCTGGCCAGCGTCGGCGTCTCGCGGACCCGACAGCCGGCGAGATCGACCTTGCCCTCGAGCACCAGCGCCTCGAGGTTGGCGAAGTCGGCGTCGAGCGTGAGCGCGGCCGAGAAGTCGCCATCGAGCCCGAAGCCCTGCAGACCCGGGATCAGCTCGCGCGGGATCGCGTCGAGCACCTGCTGACAGCCGACCTTCGGAACCTCGAGGTCGAGCTGGTAGTGCCGATGCTCGCGCTCGACCGTGTGCACGAGCTCGCCGTGGGCGAGCAGGCGCACGCCCTCGCGCTCGAGCTCGAGCTTGGTCAGCTCGAGCCGCCGTTGTCCGGGATCGAAGCGGGCCTGGAGATCGAGCCCGAAGCCGACGTCGCGGACGACCTCGCGCGCGAGCAAGCGATGGCTGACGTTGAGCCCCGCGAGCTCGAGTTGGCCGTCGATGCGCGCGATCCCTCGACCGAAGTCGAGCTCGAGGTGACCTTCGACCGTCGCGCGCTCGGACTCGACCAGCGGCAACGCGCCGAGCACTTCGGGCACGCGGCCGAGTTCGAAGGCCTGCATGTCGACCGCGAGATTTCCGGTCGAGAGATCCCGAGCGAAGCGACCCGCGATCGACCACAGATCGATCCCGTCTTCGGTGGTTGGGGTGTTTGGGGTGGTTGGTTCGGCGCCCGCGAAGCCACCCGAGAGATCGACGCGCAGCTCGCTCGCGCTCGCGTCGAGCACCTCGACGCTGCCATGCACGCCCGCGACCGCGATGTTCTCGTCGACCTGGGTCGCGCCGCCGGCGACGTCGATCGTCAGCGGAAATTGCAGACCCTGAACGGGATCGGCCTGGGTTTGCACGTGGACCGTCGCCGCGCGCAGCAAGCGATCTTCGCCGAGCCCGAGATCGAGCGCGACGCTGGTCAGGCGAAGATCGACGCGCTGCGCCGCCGGCTCGAGTCGGACCGCCAGCTTGCCGACGATCCGCCGCTCCGAACCTTGGCGAAAGGCGAACCCGAAGTTGCGCAGCTCGAGCGAGTCGGGGGTCAGTCGGGTATGCCGACGCAGCCAGCTGCCGCCTTCGCGCCGATCCTCGTCGCCGAAGCTGCGCACGCGCTCGGCCAAGCGCTCGAGCGCGGCTCGGCTGGCGTCGACATGGCCGCCCACGGCCTGCGCCTCGGTGACCTCGAAGCGCGCCGACCAGAGCGCTCGACGATCGAGATCGACCTCGACGCGCTCGACGTCGATCGCCAGCTCGTCCGCACGGATCTCGACGTTGCGCAGGCTCGCGCGTCGCCAGCTCAGCTCGAGCTCACCGATGTCGACCTCGACGCCCAAGCGCCGACCCAAGCGCTCCTCCAACTCGCGTTCGACCATGTCGGCGCCCCAACTCGGCGCGGTCGCGAGCGCGACGCCGGCGACCAGCAAGATCCCCAAGAGGCCGAGCCCCGACCACGCAGCCACGCGACCCCAACGGGGCCGCATGCGTCGAGGTGCGGGCGAGGGCGAGACCATGGCAGCGGAACTTAGCCCAGACGCTCGATCCCCGCGTCCTCGTCCGGTGAGAGGATGATTAAATGACGAAGGCGCCGCACTTGGCGACGCCCTCGATTCTCAGTTGGTGCTCGACGTTCGCTCAGGTCAGGTCTTGCACTGGTAAGCGAAGATGATGGCCTGCTCGCCGCGTCGGACCGGGATCAGCATGATCTGACCTTGCTTGACCGAGAAGTCGAAGTTGATCAGCGACGACCCGCTGCGCAAGAGCTCGGTGTGAAAGTCGAGCTTGCCGTCCTTGCTGCCGAGCAGGCTGAGCTTGACGTTGTGCCCGGACTTGAACTTCTGATCGACGACGGCGCCGAGCTCGAGCTGGAAGTCCTTGGCGTCGAGCAGCCGGAAGCCCTTGTAGCGAGCGAACTCGGGCGCTTCGAGCTGATCGGCGAGGAACTCGAGATCCTTGGGGATGGTGCCGTCACCCTCCGGGCTGGCCTCGACCGCGTGAATTCGACAGGTCGCTTGCTCGGCCGCGTCCGCGATCGACGGAGCCAAAACGACCAGTCCGCCGACCAGGGTCGGGAGAGCCAAAAAGCTGGCCAGGGTGGAAGCCAAGATCTTCGCGTGCATGGTGCCTCGTGTGCGGGGTCTCAGAGCGAGCGCTCTGTATCGACGGGCTCTTCGTCTTCAGTCAGCCAGATGACCGTGGTCGTGCCGCGGTTGCCTTCGATCTGCGAGATGGTGCCGGTTCGGCCACCGAACTCGATTCGCTTGATCTCGGCTTCGCCCGGCTCGGGGCTCGAGAGCGCCTCGAGGTTGGGTTCGGCGGCGGGCTCGAGGTCGGGCGCGACCGCGATGGTCGTCTTGGGCTCGGTCTTGGGCTCGGGCGCGTCGATGTGCGCTGCGGCCGGCTGCTCCGACGCCACTTCTTCGGGTGTATTCGAGGCGACCTCGTTCGTAGGCTCACCTTCGTCGGGCGAGCCGATCGACTTGGCGAACACCACGGCCAGGATCGATGCCGCGCCAATCGTCGCGAGCGGCACGCGAAGCGGACGCGCCCAGCTCAGCAAGCGCTCCCACAACCCAGGCGGCGCGTCGGCGGCCTCCTGGAGTCGCGACTCGCGCTCGAGCGTGCGATCGAAGGCGTCCCAGATCTGCTCGAAGCGAGCCTCGGGCACGCGGTCGGCCTGCTGCTCGAGCGCGCCGGACACGATCGAACGCATGAACTGGAGATCGGCCAGCTTGGCCGCGATCTCGGGGTCGTTGGCGATCGCCTGCGCGATGCCGTGCTCCCCCTCGAGTTCATCGTCAAAGAAGGCAGAGAGCTGCTCGTCGATCTCGCTCACGCTGGACTGGCTCATCACATGCCTCCACCGGCGACTTCGGCCGGCTCCTCACCAAGTTCGGAACGCATCGACTGTGATCCGGCCCGCTTGTTCAATCGCTCGAGCGCTTCGGCCTCGACCTGCTCGATCTCTTGCGAGGGCAGACAAGCCCCCAAGCGATCCGTCAGCAGCTTTTGCATGTTGCGCCGAGCGTGAAAGAGCCGGCTCATGATCGTGCCCTTCGAGCACTTCATCGCCTGCGCCATCTCTTCGTAAGACAGGCCCTGAAGCTCGCGCATGACGATCACCGCGCGATGCTTGTCGCTGAGCAGCTCGAGGCTGGACTCGACGGCGCCGAGGATCTCCTTGCGCCGGAGCATGTCCGAGGGATCGCCGAGCGGGGCCATGTGCGGCAGCAAGTCGGAGGGCGACTCGTCTTTGCCGTCGTGCCGCAGCCCGTCGTCGAACTCCACGTCGCGATGGCGCTTCGCCCTGCGCAAGTGGTCGATGCAGAGGTTCGCAACGATCCGATACAGCCACGTGTAGAAGCTCGAGTTGCCCTCGAACTTCCCGATGTAGCGATGGACCTTGATGAAGCTCTCCTGCACGACGTCGAGCGCGTCTTCCTGATTGCGGAGGAATCCGTAGGCGACCGCATAGACCTTGCGCTGATAGCGCTGCATCAGAATCTGAAATGCACGCCTGTCTCCGCCTTTCACGGCGTTGACGAGGGCCAGGTCCTCGGCGTCTGTGGAAACCACTGGTGTTGCTGCCTTGGGACGGGGTTCCGGGGGGCCTATTCAGGCCGAGCCGCAAACGAGGGCGCGTCCAGGGCTTCGACGCTGGACGAAGAATGGCGGTCGCGTTCACGCGGACCGTGCGCCGAGCTGGGCGATGCCTCGACGGTTATACCCAATGCTGGCCAAAAGGGCCGAAACCAACCGCATCCGCAGAACACGCACCCCATTCTCGCGTGGGTGAGCGCACATCACGGGTCTTGCGGTCGGAGGGAGCCGGCTTCGGGTATACCGAATCGACCGGATGGTGCGCGACGAAGCCAGGCTGCTCCACGACCACCTCGCCGCGGTTCGACGGGTAGAGGTCCAGCGTGAGGCCCTTCGCTCGTTGCTGGCTGCGATCGCGCTCGCGTGCGGAACCGCGACGCTCGTGATCGCAGGCGTCGCTTGGTCTCTGCGAGGCGATCTCGGCCGCGTGATCGGCCCGATCTTCGCAGCCCTGATGCTGGGGTCGGGCGCGCTGGTCGGGCTGCGCGGGCTGTTGAACCGAACTCGGACCCCGCTGGCGCTGGCGCGGGCCATCGCCCGGACGCCCGGCCGCCTGAGCAGCGGCCGGGCAGCGAGCTCGCGTGAGCAGGCCCGCGACGAAGTGCTTCGGCATGAGCTCTTGGGCGCCACCGAGCTCTGGCAGGCGATCGAGCTCGA